>CAZIXQ010000122.1:0-10712 GCA_964543155.1 uncultured Enterobacteriaceae bacterium | reverse complement strand
GGCTGCAACCACCCGATCGGCCCGCTCGCGCTGTGCGATCTGATCGGCCTGGATGTGGTGCTCGCGGTGATGGAAGTGTTCCACCGCGACTTCCGCGATCCGAAGTACCGGCCGGCGCCGCTGCTGAGGGAGATGGTCGCCGACGGGCACCTCGGCCGGAAGTCCGGTCGAGGCTTCTACACCTACGAGAATGCGAAATAGGGTCGGTCTCGACTCCTCTCAGTCGACCGAAGCGTCAACCGCAAGCGAAGGACAGTACATGACCAACGATCCGATCGTCATCGTCGGCCTGGCCCGCACCCCGATGGGCGGCTTCCAGGGCGACCTCAAGAGCTTTGCGGCCCCCGAACTCGGCGCCGCCGCGATCCGCGCTGCCGTCGAGCGCGCGAAGGTCCGGCCCGAAGACGTCGACGAGGTCCTCATGGGCTGCGTGCTCCCGGCCGGCCAGGGGCAGGCACCCGCGCGCCAGGCCTCGCTCGGCGCCGGCCTGCCGCTCGGCGCCGGCTGCACCACGATCAACAAGATGTGCGGCTCCGGGATGAAAGCGGCGATGCTGGCCAACGACCTCCTGGGCGCGGGAAGCGGCGACATCCTCGTCGCCGGCGGCATGGAGTCGATGACCAATGCGCCCTATCTCCTGCCGAAGGCGCGCGCGGGCCTGCGCATGGGCCACGGCCAGGTGCTCGACCACATGTTCTACGACGGCCTCGAGGACGCCTATGACCGGGGCCGGCTGATGGGGACCTTCGCCGAGGACTGCGCCGCGAAGTACCAGTTCTCGAGGCAGGCTCAGGATGACTTCGCCATCGCGTCGCTCACCCGCGCGCAGAAGGCGAATCGGGAGGGCTCGTTCGCCTGGGAGATCGCACCGATCGCGATCAAGGTCGGCAAGGAGGATCGGTTCGTCGAGAACGACGAGTCGCCGTTCGAGGCGAACCTCGAGAAGATCCCGACGCTGAAGCCGGCGTTCCGAAAGGACGGCACGGTGACCGCGGCGAACTCGAGCTCGATCTCCGACGGGGCGGCGGCGCTCGTCATGATGCGCCGCTCGATGGCGGAAAGGCGCGGCCTCGCGCCGCTCGCGACCGTGGTCGGCCATGCGACGCACTCGCAGGAGCCCGCGTGGTTCACCATCGCGCCGGTCGGCGCGATCAGGAAGCTCTTCGAGAAGACCGGCTGGAGCGCCGGCAACGTCGATCTCTACGAGATCAACGAGGCGTTCGCGGTCGTCACCATGGCGGCGATGAAGGAGCACGGGCTGCCGCACGACAAGGTCAACGTGCACGGCGGCGCCTGCGCGCTCGGGCACCCGATCGGCGCCTCGGGCGCGCGCATCGTCGTGACGCTGATCGGCGCGCTGCGCAAGTACGGTTTGAAGCGCGGCGTGGCGGCCCTGTGCATCGGTGGCGGCGAAGCGACCGCGATGGCGCTCGAGCTGCCTTGATCGGGCGCGGCAAACGGCCCCGAGATGACGATGAGCGGCACGCACGCGACGGGTCCCCCGCCGCGGGCATTGTTTCGAACGCAGGAGGACGCGCTCGTCGTGCAGATGCCCGCCTCCGGCGTCGACCCGTCGTGGCTTGCGCGACCGCTCGACGACCTGGGACTTCCCAGGGGCGGTGCGGTGCGCGCCGTGCGTGTCGAGAGCCCGCCGGAATGGCGTTGGGGCACGGTGGACGCGGCCTTCCTGGCGAGCGTGCTGCAGAGGCTCGGCAGACCACGGGAGGACATCCCGGTCCAGGGGCTGCCGCAGGACCTGCAGAAGCTGCTCGCGCTCGCGCGCACGAGGTCCCCCGCCGGTGAGGACAGGGCCGGCCCGATCCCGGGCTTCTTCGCGCGATTGGGTGCACTCGCGACGGAGCGCGCCGGCAGCCTCCGGCAGTTCGTGAACCTGCTGGGGCAGGTGGTTCTCCTGCTGCCGCGATTCGGCGCCGGTCGCGCCCGAGTGCGCGCCGCCGAGATGCTGGAGGTGCTGGCGGAGTCGAGCAGCCGCGCCCTTCTCATCGTGGGCATCGTCAACCTCCTGATGGGCGCGATCATCGCTTTCGTGGGGGCCGTGCAGCTCAAGCCGTTCGACGCCGGCATCTACGTCGCCAACCTGGTCGGGGTCGCCTCGGCGCGCGAATTGACGCCCATCCTGACGGCGATCGTCCTTGCCGGACGCACGGGCGCGAGCTTCGCGGCCCGGATCGCCACCATGCAGGGCAACGAAGAGATCGACGCCCTCACCACCCTCGGCGTTTCTCCCGTCGAGTTCCTGGTGCTCCCGCGCGTGGTGGCGCTGAGCCTGCTGATGCCGCTCCTGTATGTCTACGGGTGCGCGCTTGCGCTGCTCGGCGGCCTGCTCGTCGCGGTGCCCTTCCTCGACATGTCGGCGCTGATCTACACCGTGCAGACGCAGCAGGCGATCGGTGGCGCACAGTTTGCGATCGGCGGACTCAAGGCGCTCGTGTTCGGCGCGCTGGTCGCCCTGATCGGGTGCCACTTCGGATTGCGCGCCGAGCGCAGCGCGGCCGGCGTGGGCGTGGCGACCACCGGCGCGGTGGTCGCCTCCATCGTCGCGATCATCGCCGTCGACGCCGTCTTCGCCGTGTGCACGAATGCGCTCGGCGTCTGAGCCGATGCGTGCACCGTCGACCAGCCCGGCGATCAGCGTCCGGGATGTCGCCGTCGGTTACGGCGGGCGGCCGGTACAGGCCGGGATCAGCTTCGACGTCGAGCACGGGCAGATCTTCGCGATCGTCGGGGACAGCGGCTCGGGGAAGAGCACGCTGCTGAAGGCGATGGCGGGGCTGCTCGCGCCGCAGGCCGGGCGCATCCTGTTCGAGGGCAGGACGCTCGACGAACACATGCAGCACGGCGCGCCCCCGTTCGGGATCCTGTTCCAGAGCGGCGCGCTGTGGACCTCGATGAGCGTGCTCGAGAACGTCGTCCTGCCGATGGATCTGCTCGGCCACTCGGTTCCGGCGGCCCGCGCCGCGCTCGCACGGTTCAAGCTCGCGCTGGTCGGCCTCGCCGGCGACGAGGACCGCTACCCGGCCAGCCTGAGCGGCGGGATGCGCAAGCGCGCGGCGCTCGCCCGGGCACTGGCGCTCGATCCGCGCGTGCTGTTCCTCGACGAGCCCTCGGCGGGCCTGGATCCGCTCACTTCGCGGCGGCTCGACGAGCTCGTCGTCGCGCTGCGCGACGGGCTCGGGATCACGGTCGTCCTGGTCACCCACGAGCTGGAGAGCCTGTACAGCATCGCCGACCGCATGGTGTTTCTCGACGGCGAGGCGCACCGTCCGGTGGCGCTGGGAAGCCCCGCCGCGCTGGCGGGATCCGCGGAGAGCCGCAAGGTGCGGGAGTTCCTCGCGCGGCCCGGCACCGCGCGCGTCCCGCACCCGGAGCCCGCCCGATGACGAAGCCCAGCGCCACGCTCATCGGCGTGTTCGTCCTCGGCGCGATCGCGTTGACCGTCGCCGGCGTGCTGTTCTTCGGCTCCGGCGCGCTCACGGAGAAGCGCATCCCGATGGTGAGCTTCTTCCACGGCTCGGTCGCCGGACTGCGCGTGGGGGCGCCGGTGACCTTTCGCGGGGTGCGCGTCGGAGAAGTGAAATCCATCGCGATCCGCTTCGACGCGGAGACGAGCGAATCGATCGTCGAGGTCAACATGGAACTGCTGCCCGACACGGTGACGGTCTATGGGGCGCCGCCGCCGCCGAACGAGAGCGCGGTCCCCGAGCTGGTGCGGCGCGGCATGACCGCCCGACTGGTGCTGGAGAGCTTCGTGACCCGGCTGCTGAACGTCGACCTCGACTTTCGCCCCGGCGCGCGCGTGTCGCGGCTGGGCGGGACCACTGCGGCCCCGGAAGTGCCGACGGTGCCCGGCGATTGGGAAGGCATCGCGAAGCAGCTCCAGGAGGCGGATATCGCCGCCACATTGGCCGGCGTCCAGCGCACGCTCGCGAAGGTGGACGCGATTTTGGCGAGCCCGGAGGTGAAGCAGACCATCGCGCAGCTGCCGCTCCTCGTAGGCGACCTGCGTCGCACGGTCAACACGATCGACCGCGAGGTCGCCGCCTTCTCGCGCGAGGGGCGTGCGGCGATGTCGAGCGCTTCCGTCAGCGTCGAGAAGACGCTCGCTTCGGTCCAGACGCTCGCGCAAGATCTCGATCGCGAGGCACCCGGGGCGCTCGCCGCAGCGCGTGAAACGTTCGAACACGCAAGCGCCACCCTGGACCGGGCCGACGTTCTGCTCGATCCGCGCGGGCGAACCATGCTCCAGGTGCAACGCGCCGTGGATGATCTGGCCGCCACCGCTGCGCGCCTGCGCAACTTCGCGGAACGGGTCGACCGCGATCCGAGCGTCCTGGTGCGCGGGCGGTAGGGGCGATGAGACCGACGGCACACATCGGCATCGCGTTGCTCGTCGCGGCGATCGCCGCGTGCGCCTCCGCGCCGACGACGCTCGTCACGCTGCCCGCACCGCCGGATCCCGAAGCGCATCAGGCCGGGGGCCGGAGCGCAGGGACGACGATCCTTCTGCGCCCGGTCGTCCTGCCCGCTTACCTGGACAACTTCCCGGTGGTGGTCGGACGCACGGGGAACACCTTGATCGTGGCGAACGACACGGAGTGGGCCGAACCCCTTCGCGACGCGGTGGCGCGCGTGCTGCGTGACGCCCTGTCCCGACGGCTGGGCGCTGCGCGCGTCCTGATCGCGGGCGACGGCCGCCTCCCCGACGCGGACCTCAGCATCGAGTTCCTCGCGCTGGATCCCCGGCAAGGGGTGGTGCGGCTGGATGCGGCGTGGAGTTTCTCGTGCACCGGCCGTGATCGGCGGGGCCGTGCCGGCCGCACGTCCCTGGAGGTTCCGCTCGCCAGTCCGACCCCCGCGGCCGTTGCGGGCGCGACTGCGGACGCCTTGGGACGTCTGGCCGACGTCCTCGCGGGCGAGGCCGAGTGCGACGCTCGCGAGGTCGCGAGATGAAGGCGATGGCGGGGCCGTCGTCAAACCGCGACCGAATGCCGACGTTTCGCTGACGACTGGCCGAGCGGGGGTCGCTAGGCTGTCAGGGAGGGTCGGCAGCCGCCATTCAATGCGTCACAGCCCGCCAGAAAGAGATATCCCATGAGCAATCCGGCCAGACAGCTTTCCCAGAGCCACGACGTGTCGACAAAGGTCGCGCAGATCCTGCAGACCCGCACGAAAGTGGCGCTGGAGCGGTTCAGCGAGCGCGTGCAGCACGCGTCCGAGCGGCAGGCCGCCGGGCTGACGGCAAAGCCGACCCCCCTCCCGTCGGAGCTTTGGGCGCGCGGCGCGCGGTACGCCGTGGACTTCGCACAGCGCTCGATCCTGCTGTGGGACACGCTGCGCCAGCGCGGCAACATCTTCATCGAGCACGAACGGCAGGGATTGCCGCCGGTCCTGCACTTCGACCACGAGATGGTCATGGACGGTCGCGCGCTCGAGCGTCCGGTCAACTACGCGCTGCTGCGCATCGTTCCGCCGCAGGGCGTGACGGTGGACGCGACGCGCCGCCCGTACGTGATCATCGACCCCCGCGGCGGCCACGGTCCGGGCATCGGCGGCTTCAAGGACGATTCCCAGGTCGGGGTCGCGCTGCGCGGCGGCCATCCGGTGTACTTCGTCATCTTCTTCCCGAATCCCGAGCCGGGACAGACGCTGCTCGACGTCTGCAACGCCGAGCGCGAGTTCGTGCACCGCGTGCGCGAGTTGCACCCCGAGGCGCCCAAGCCCGCGATCATCGGCAACTGCCAGGGCGGCTGGTCGGTGATGATGCTCGCCGCCGCGAGTCCCGACGATACCGGCCCGCTCGTGATCGTCGGCGCGCCGATGTCGTACTGGGGCGGCGCCTGGCGGGAGAGCGAGGGCGACAACCCGATGCGCTACGCCGGGGGGCTGCTCGGCGGCACCTGGCTCGCCTCGCTCACCTCCGATCTCGGCGCGGGGACGTTCGACGGCGCCTGGCTGGTGCAGAACTTCGAGTACCTGAACCCCGCCAACACGTTCTGGGGCAAGTACTACCAGGTGTTCGCCAACATCGACACCGAGGCCGAGCGCTTCCTCGAGTTCGAGCGCTGGTGGGGCGGCTACTACCTGCTGAATCGCGAGGAGATCGAGTGGATCACGCAGAACCTCTTCATCGGCAACAAGCTGTGGTCGGGCACGGTGAAGGCCGGTCGGAGCGAGGTCTTCGACCTGCGCAACATCAAGGTCCCGATCGTGCTGTTCGCCTCGGCGGGCGACAACATCACCCCGCCGCAGCAGGCGTTCAACTGGGTCGCCGACGTGTACGGCAGCACCGAGGAGATCAAGGCCCGCGGACAGGTGATCGTCGGCCTGATGCACGAAGACGTCGGCCACCTCGGCATCTTCGTTTCCGGCAAGGTGGCGAAGAAGGAATACACCGAGATCGTATCGGTGCTCGAATCGATCGAAGCGCTGCCGCCGGGCCTGTACGGGATGGAAATCGCCGAGCGGAAGGATGCGGCCGGCAAACCGGGGTACGAGGTGAGCTTCACCGAGCTGCGCCTGGAAGACATCGTCGCGCGCCTGAATCGCTTCGAACGCGCCGACGAGAAGCCGTTCGAGGCCGTGAACGCGGTCGCGGAGCTGAATCAGCGCGTGTACGAGCTCTTCGGGCGACCGCTGGCGCAGGCGCTGACCAACGAGTACGTCGCGAGGCTGGCGCGCGCGTTCCACCCGCTGCGGCTGCAGCGCTGGGCGTTCTCCGACCTCAATCCCTGGCTGTGGTGGCTGGCGCCGGCCGCGCAGGCGGTGAAGGCCGCGCGCCAGGCGCTCGGCCCCGACGATCCGGCGCGCAGGGTCGAGGCGACGGCATCGGAGCTGACGAGCGCGTCGCTCGACTTCTACCGCGGCCTGCGCGACACGATGTGCGAGGCCGCGTTCTTCCAGATCTACGGCAACCTGTTCGCGTTCTACCTCGGCGACGAGCGCCCGGCCGAAGCGCAGGCGCGGCCGGTGGTGGACCCGCGCGAGCTTCCGTTCGTCAAGAAAGCGCTGGCTGCGATCGAGCGGGGCGGGTATCCGGAAGCGCTCGCGCGAGTCGCCTTCCTGCTCGCGCACGAGGAGCGGCCGCTCCCGCTCGCCCGGGTGCAGCTCGCGCAGGAGCTCCTCGACGACTACCGCGACCTGCTGCCCGACCTGGCGCTCGACGAGGTGCGACGCATCGGCGGCGAGCAGGAGATCATCGCGCGCTACGAGCGCGAACGGGCGATCGAGACGCTGCCCACGCTGCTGGCCGATCGGGCGGACCGCGATCGCCTGCTCACGCTGCTCGGGCGCGTGCTCGCCGACGAGCGGGTGCAAGGCATCCAGCCCTCGGCCGAGCAGACGGCGACGCTCGCGCGCATCCGCCAGGTGCTCGGCGCGACGGGCAGCGGCCGCGCCGGACGCGGGCGCGGCGCGGCGGGGGCGCGGGACAAGGTGGCCACGGCGGGGGGATGAGTACCGGGCCCTGCAGCGGGATCACCATCCGCCCGACCCGGCCGGAGGACAAGGCGCTGATCGTCGCAGCGTTCCACGCCCTGGAGCCCCGATCGATCTACCAGCGCTTCTTCTTCAACAAGAAGGAAGTGAGCGACGCGGATCTCCGCCGGCTCACCGAGCCGGAGAAGGCGCGCGAAGCGGCGCTGGTCGCGACGATCCCGACCGCAAACGGGGAAAGGATCATCGGACTCGGCCGGTACACCGGCGACGGCGCGTGCGGGGAGCTCGAATTCACGGTCGAAGAGGACTATCAGGGCCGCGGCATCGCAACCCGCCTCCTTCGGCACCTCACCCGACTCGCGCGAGAGAACGGCATTGCGCGGTTCGAGGCGCACGTGCTCGCCGGGAACGGGCCGATGCTCAGCGTGCTGCGCCACAGCGGGCTGCCCGCGACCGAGCATGAAAGGGACGGCATCGTCACGGTGACGCTGGACGTTGTCGGCAATGCCGACAGCCAACTCGGACCGTAACCCGACGTTCCGCTGACGACGCCGGGCGTGGCGGCCGTTAGCCTGATGGCATGCAAACCCGTGGACTCGGCCTGCCCCGGCGCGGCGCGGTGCGGCGCCGGCCGGGCGTCGTGCCGCGCGCGGCGGTCACGCGCCTCGCCGGTCCGCGGGCATCGCCGCGGCCGCCCGGGCGTCGGGCGCCGTCCCGGGCGCGCTACGGGTGGCTCTGGGCGCTGCCCGTCGCGCTGCTCGCGCTCTGGATCCTGCGGCACTTCATCGAGCCGATCGCGTGGGCGGTGATCGTCGCGATCGTCACGTGGCCGCCGTACCGCTGGTTCGCCCGGCGCATCGGGGCGACGACTTCGTCGGGGCTGGCGGCGCTGGCGTTCACCGCCCTCGTCGCCGTGTTCGTGTTCGCGCCGATGGTGTTCGCGTTCGGCGCGCTGTTCGCCGAGGCGGGGCGGCTCGTCGCCTGGCTCCAGACGCTCGACCACACCGGCGTTGCGATCCCCCGGTGGCTCGAAGCCCTGCCCCTCGTCGGCGACGCGGCGCGGGAGCGCTGGGGGGCGGTCCTCGGCTCGCCGGGCGCCGTTTCGGCCTGGCTGAAGCAGGCCGAAAGCTCGGCGCTGCTCGTCTGGGCGCAGGCGCTCGGACGCTTCATGGAGCGCCACGTCTTCATCGGGTTCTTCATGGTCTTCGCGCTCTTCTTCGCCTACCGCGATGGGGAAACCTTCGCCGACGTGCTCGGCAGGGTGGCGGCGGAGCGACTCGATTCGCGCGCGCCGCGTTACCTGGCCCTCGCCGTGCGTGCCATCCGCGCAACGGTCGGTGGGATGGTCGTGCTGGCGCTGTTCGGCGGCGTCGCGACCGGCCTCATCTACGCCGCGGCGGGCGTGCCGCGCCCGGCAGTGTGGGGCGCCGTGACGGGGATCATGGCGATGCTTCCCTTCGTCGGCTATGCCGTCGTGGCCGGCGTCGGCGTGGGCCTGGCCGCGCACGGCGCCGAGTGGAACGCGATCGCGGCAGGTCTGGCGGGGAGCGCCGTGATCTTCGCCGGCGACAAGTTCCTGCGCCCGCTCCTCGTCGGCGGCGCGGTGAATCTCAATCTGTTCTGGGTCCTCGTCGGCAGCATCGGCGGTTTCCAGATGCTCGGTCTGATCGGCGTTTTCATGGGCCCCGTCGTGCTCGCCCTCTGCGGCGAGATGTGGCGGGAAGGGATCCGGGATCCCGCCCCGCTCCCTTCCCTTGCCCGAGGCGCGTCGGCTCGCGCCGGTGACCCGGTTATGACGGAACGCTGACCTTTCCCTGACGACCCGGCGTGGCCTCGCGGCTATGCTGAGCGTGCGTCGAATTCGGCAACAGGCTGCAACCGATGACCCTCCCGATGACCGGGCCGTGGCGGACCGGGACGACCCGAGGCCCAGGCACATGACCGAACACCAGGACTTCCCTCCCGCCTTGTGGGCGGAGAACCTCGACGAGCTCGACCGGGAGATCGCCCGGCTGGCGCTCGTGTGTCAGGTGCGCATCCTCGATCCCGGCATCCTTCTGCGGGTGCTGCGAAAGGACGCCTCGGTGTGCGGAACGGACAATCCCGTGGCGTTCGCGAAGCTGCACCAGCTGCTCGTGCTGCACCTGGCGTTGCGCGAGAAGTCGCTCGAGGCGCTCGGGCAGGCGAAGACCGAGGCGATCGAGGACTACGTCATCGAGCGGCTGAAGAAGTCCTTCCCGGACCTGGGAGAGTGGCCGCCGGCGTGAACGGTTCCGACCGAGCGCCGACCTTTCGCGTACGACTCGAATCGCGGCGCTGGATACCCTGCTCCCAGAACGAGTAACCATCGTGAGACCCTCTCTCGCCACCGCATTTCTCTGCGTTGCAGTCGCGTCGCTGCTGTCCGCGTGTTCGCCCCCGCCGCCGCCCGAGCCGCTGCGGACCGTGCGCACCGCGGAGATCCGCTACGACAAGGCCCGGGAAACGAATCGCTACACCGGCACGGTGCAGGCGCGCCACGAAGTGGACCAGGCGTTTCGCGTCGGCGGAAAGATCCTCGCGCGCAAGGTGGACGTCGGCCAGACCGTCCGTGAAGGCGATGTGCTCGCCCTGCTCGACGAGACCGACTACCGGCTCGCCGAGGACGCGGCGCGCCAGCAGCACGTGGCGGCCGCCGCCGCGGCCCGACAGGCCGAGTCCGATCGGCGGCGGAACCAGGAGCTGATCGGCGACGGCGCCGTGAGCACCTCCGAGGACGAGCACACGCAAACCCGGGCGCAGGCGGCGCGCGCGGCGGCAGAGGCCGCGGCGCGGCAGCTCGAGCTCGCGCGCAACCGGCTGCAGTACACGGTGCTGCGCGCGTCGCGGAGCGGCGTGGTCACCGCCGTGCGCGCCGAGAGCGGGCAGGTGGTCGCCGAGGGGCAGCCGGTGGTGTCGATCGCGAACCCGGGCGAGCCCGAGGTCGTCGTCGACGTACCCGAGGATCAGCTCGCCGCGTTCAAGACGGCGCGGTTCAGCGCCTCGCTCATGAGCGCGCCCGACGCGACGTTCGACGTGGCCCTGCGCGAGCTCGCACCGCAGGCGGCCGCGCAGACGCGAACCTACCGGGCGCGACTCAAGCCCGTGACGCCACGGCCCCTGCCGCTCGGCGCGACCGCCACCCTGGTCGCCCAGCGCGCGGCGGCGGAAGAGCCGGTCGCGGCGATCCCGGCCAGCGCGATCACCCAGGCGAACGGGCAGCCGGCGCTGTGGGTCGT
>CAZIXQ010000121.1:0-10790 GCA_964543155.1 uncultured Enterobacteriaceae bacterium | reverse complement strand
CTCGGACACTGCGGGATCGGGCCTCTACGCGGCGACGGCACGAACACCGCGTTCGAACCGTGCGATCGGGCTGCGATTATACCGCGGCGCAGCAGGCGCGCGGGCTCAATTCGTCCGAGGCGCGGCGGGTACGACCAGCTTCGCGCTCCACACGTGCTCGCGCTGGCCGCGCGCGGGATCCGACACGACGACGACGCCGCGCGCCTCGTCTCCGGCGACCTTTCCGCGGAACGCGTAGCGCACCGGATTTCGCGTCGGGCCCACCTCGAGCTGGAATGCGAGCGCGTCGCCGCGGAGGGTCGGTGCGCGCAGCCGCGTCGGCTGGTCGGCGACGGCGCTGGCCTGCCCGGTCAGCGTCTGGAACCGCTGCTCCAGCACGAAATCGAGCGTTGCCGTCTTCGCAGCGAGCGGAATCGCCGCCTGCCAGCGCCCCGCCACCCGCGCGGGGACGTGCCAAAGATAGAGGTAGCTGACGCCGACCTGGCCGACCTTCTTCTCGGGCACCGCGAGCGTCTCGCGCTCGTCGGGCAGCCAGTCGCCCATGTGGTAGTCGTGCGCAACGACCCGCGTCCCGGGCGGCAGCGCGAGGAGCTTTGGCCGCAGCTTCAGGTTCATGTCCGGCAGGAGGTAAGTGGTGACGACCGTCGCACCGGCGAGATCGGTCTCGAAGAGGTTCTGCTCGCGAAAGCTCACCTGCGCGGCGACGCCCTCGCGCTGCGCCGCGTCGGTGGCCACCTTGAGGAGGTGGCGATCGAGGTCGACCCCGAGTGCCCGAGCGCCGCGCTTGGCCGCGGTGATGACGACCCGCCCGTCACCCGAGCCGAGATCGATCAGGTAGTCTCCGGCGCCGACGTTCGCCATCCGCAGCATCGTGTCGACGACGACCTGCGGGGTCGGCACGTAGACCACGTCGCCGACGCCCTGCTGCGCCAGGGCGGCGGTGGCCGGCGCGAGCAGCGCGAGCGTGACGAGCGAGGCGCGCCGCACCGCCGGGGCTACTTCAGTCCGAGCACGTCGAACATGTCGTAGAGCCCCGCTCCGCGGCCCGCGAGCCAGCGGGCCGCGCGCAGCGCCCCGACCGCGTAGGTCATGCGGCTGCCCGACTTGACCGCGACCTCGACCCGCTCGCCCTCGCCGGCGAAGATCACCGTGTGCTCGCCGACGATGTCGCCCCCGCGGATCGCGTGAAACGCGATCGCCTTCGGGTCGCGCTCGCCAGTGATGCCTGCGCGGCCGTAGACCGCGCAGGACCCGAGGTCGCGCCCGAGCGCCCCGGCAACCGCCTCGCCGAGCCGGAGCGCAGTGCCGGAGGGCGCGTCGACCTTGTGCCGGTGGTGCGCCTCCACGATCTCCACGTCGTAGCCATCGCCCAGGATCCGCGCCGCGACCTCGGCGAGCTTGAAGGTGACGTTCACGCCCACCGCGAAATTCGGCGCCAGCACGATCGGGATCCGCTGCGCCGCCGCGACGATCTCGGCCTTCTGGGCCGGGGTGAACCCCGTGGTGCCGATCACTGCGCACTTGCCCGCCGCGAGGCATGCGCGCACGTTGGCCGCGGTCGCCTCGGGCCGGGTGAAATCGATCAGGCAGTCGGCGGCGCCGAGCGCGGCCGCGACGTCCGCGCCGATGCGAACGCCGCACGCGACGCCGAGCGGCTCGCCCGCGTCGCGACCGAGCTGCGGGTGCCCGGCGGTCTCGAAGGCGGCGCCGAGCTCGAGGTCCCCCGCGCGCACGATGCCCTCGATCAGCGTGCGGCCCATGCGGCCGGCCGCGCCGGCGACCGCGAGCTTCATTTCGTCTGCTCCGCAGCCTGCCTCGGCGCCGCCGCCGCAGCGGGCGCCGCGGGCTTCTCCAGGCCGGTGGTGACGTCGCCCTCGACCCGCACGAGGCGGTCGTTCTCGAAGAACACCGACAGCCGGCGCTCCTCGACCTCGCGGGCACCCGCACGCGTGCGGCGGTAGACGTAGTCCCAGCGGTTGTCGTGGAAGATGTCGACGAGCAGCGGCGTCCCGAGGACGAAGCGCACCTGGTCGCGCGTCATGCCCGGCTGGAGCTGGGACACCATCTCCTGGGTGAGGTAGTTGCCCTGCTGGATCTCCATCCGGTAGACGGAGAAGACGCCGAGCGGATTGCACGCGGCGACGAGCGGCGCGAGGGCGAGCACGATCAGGAGCGCGCGCATCGGATGGGCGGAAGCGGTTCTCGGCACGATGCAAAGCCGCTATGATAGTCGAAGCCCCCCGCCCCGACGCGGCCCGCACACGACATGTCCAACGCGCACGACCTCAAGACGATCGGCCTGAAGGCGACCGCCCCGCGCCTGCGCATCCTCGAGCTCTTCGGCCGCAGCACGGTGAGGCACCTCTCGGCCGAGGACGTGTACAGGATGCTCATGGGCGAAGGTCTGGACGTAGGTCTCGCGACGGTCTACCGCGTGCTCACCCAGTTCGAGCAGGCGGGGCTGCTCAAGCGCCACCACTTCGAGTCGGGCAAGGCCGTGTTCGAGCTCAACGACTCGAGCCACCACGACCACCTGGTGTGCCTGCAGTGCGGTCGCGTCGAGGAGTTCTACGACGCGGAGATCGAGAAGCGCCAGGGGCGGATCGCCAGGGAGCGCGGTTTCGCGATCCGCGACCATGCCCTGGCCCTCTACGCGGACTGCACCAAGTCCGACTGCCCCAACCGGAAGTAAACGCGCGGCGACGGGCGCGCCCCGCGAAATCACGAACGGCGCCCATGCACGATTCGTTCGACCTCGTTCTCTGGCGGCACGCGCAAGCCGAGGACGGCGCGCCCGACCGGGCGCGTGAACTGACCGCCCGCGGCCGCAAGCAGGCCCGCGCGGTCGCGCGCTGGCTGGCGCGGCGGCTGCCCGACGACTGCCGGATCCTGGTCAGCCCCGCGGCGCGCGCGCAGCAGACTGCCGCCGCGCTCGATCGCCCGCTCGAGACCGACCTGCGCGTGGACGTGGGCGCGAGCGCGCCCGAGGTGCTGGCGGCCGCGGGCTGGCCCGACGGCGTCGGCACCGTGCTCGTCGTCGGCCATCAGCCGACGCTCGGCCAGGCGGCGGCGCTCGCGCTCACCGGGACCGCGTCGGCTTGGCCCGTGAAGAAAGGCGCGATCTGGTGGCTGAGGCGGCGCGTGCGGGACGGCGCAGTCGAAGTCGTCCTGCGCGCCGTGATCGGTCCGGACCTCGTCTAGGGCCGGGCGGCGGCTCAGCCGGCCGCCTGCGCGCGCTCGGCCTGGGCACGCACGTCGAACCGGAGGCCGACGTTGCGCCACTCCTCGGCTTCGGCCTCGAGGGCCGCAGCGGTGAGCGGATGCGCCTCCAGCCACGGCCCCGGCACGGCGAGCTGGTAGCCGCTGTCGGTCGCGCGCGCGGCGAGCCGCGGCAGCTCGAGCTCTACGCGGCTGCGGTAGAAGAGTGCCGCAACCCGCAGGCAGAACACGAGCGCCCAGTCGGGGCTGCGCGCGGGCAGTCCCTCGATCTTCGCCAGCTTCCCGCGGTGCGCGAGCACCACGCGCGCGATGCGCGCCTGCTCGTCGCGCGAGAACCCGGGCATGTCGGCGTTCGACAGGATGTACGCCGAGTGCTTGTGGTAGGCCGCGTGCGCGATCGAGAGGCCGATCTCGACGAGCTGCGCCGCCCAGCCGAGGAGGAGCTGGTCGGCTTCGCGCGGGCGCTCGGCGAGCTCGCCGAGGAGCTGGAGCGCGAGCGCGCGCACGCGCTCCCCCTGCGCCGCGTCGACGTGGTAGCGCCGGACGAACTGGCGCACGGTCATCTCGCGCATGTCGTGGTGCTGGACGCGCCCGAGGAGGTCGTACAGGACGCCCTGCCGCAGCGCGGCCTCCGAAACCTGCACCGCCTCCAGCCCGAGCTCGGAGAACGCCGCGAGCATGATCGCCAGCCCCCCGGGCAGGATCGGCGCCCGGTCGCCGCGCACGCCGAGGCCGTCGAGGCGGTCGACATCGCCCGCCTTGATCATCTGGGCGCGCAGCCGGTCGAGGCCGTCGGCGCTGATCTCGCCCTTTCCCCAGCCGTTCTGTGCCAGCACCGCCGCCAGCGCCTTCGCCGTTCCCGAGGACGCCACCGCCTCTTTCCACCCGGCGCGCCGGAAGTCGCGCGCGATGCGCTCGATCTCGTTCGACGCGGCGAGCTCCGCCTTCTTCAGCCCGGCTTTCTCGATCTTCCCGTCGGGAAAGAAGCGCATGCTGTAGCTCACGCAGCCCATGCGCAGGCTCTCCATCAGCTCCGGCTCGTAGCCCGAGCCGATGACGAACTCGGTCGAGCCGCCGCCGACGTCGAACACGAGCCGGCGGTGCGGGGCGAGCGGCAGGCTGTGCGAGACGCCGAGGTAGATCAGGCGCGCCTCCTCGCGGCCGAAGATCACCTCGATCGGGAACCCGAGGGCCGCCTGCGCGTCGTCGAGGAACTGCGGCGCGTTCTTCGCGACGCGCAGCGCGTTCGTGCCGACGGCGCGCACGGCGCCTGGCGGAAACCCGCGCAGGCGCTCGCCGAAGCGCCCCAGCGCTTCCAGGGCGCGCAGCTGCGTGGCGCGGTCGATGCGCTTGTCGCGCGTCAGGCCGCCGCCGAGCCGCACCGGCTCGCGCAGGCTGTCGAGGAGGTAGATCTGGTCGTCGACGACGCGCCCGACCTGCAGGTGGAAGCTGTTCGAGCCGAGGTCGACGGCGGCGAGTGAGTCGAACTGCACGAGGGCGAGCCGGCTGGACGGGTTGCCGGGCACGTTAGCACCCGGGGCTCGGTCCCGCAACGGCGGCGCCTCAGGTGCGCACGACCGTCTCCATCTCCTCGAGAGGCAGATGGCGGACGTCGCGCCCCTTGATCATGTACACCACGTATTCGGAGATGTTCTTGGCGTGGTCGCCGATGCGCTCGATCGACTTGGCGACGAACACGAGGTCGAGCGCCGGGGAGATGGTGCGCGGATCCTCGATCATGTAGGTCAGCAGCTGGCGCACGATCGACTGGAAGTGCCCGTCGACGTCTCGGTCCATGCGCGCGACCTCGGGGGCGGCGTCGGCCTCGAGCCGCGCGATCGCGTCGAGCGAGCGCCGCAGCATGTCGATGACGAGGCCCGCGACCAGCCGGATCTCGGAGAAGCCGGGCGTGCGGCGCTCGTTGAGCCGCACCTCGCGGGCGGTGAGCGCGATCTTCTTCGCCTCGTCGCCGATGCGCTCGAGGTCGGTGATCGTCTTGTAGATCATCATGATGAAGCGCAGGTCGTTCGCCGCCGGCGCGCGGCGCGCGATCAGGTTCGTGCACGCCTCGTCGATCTGCCGCTCGAAGGCGTTCACGCGCTCCTCGTCGGCGATCACGCGCGCGACCAGCGCGCGGTCGCCGGTGCGCAGCGCCTCGAGCGCGTAGCGGATCTGGTACTCCACGATGCCCCCGGCCTCGAGGACGCGCGCGCGGAGCGCGAGCAGATCCGCGTCGTAGTCCTTCGAGAGGTGCGCGGTCGGCTGCATGGCAATCCTGGCCGTCGGAGTCTCAGGCGGAGAGCCTATGCCTCGAATGTGACAGTCGTGTTGCGGTGCAGCCTCGCCCCGAGGTAGCTTGCGCGCGGGCACCGGCGGTACTATCCGCGGTCCACGCCGTGCCCGCCTGCACCCCATGACCGCCCGCCCCGCCCCGATCACCCGGCACGTCCAGGCGCACTTCCTGAACCGCGAGCTCGGCATCCTGGAGTTCCAGCGCCGCGTGCTCGCGCAGGCCGAGGACCCCGCCGTGCCGATCCTCGAGCGGCTGCGGTTCCTGTGCATCGTGTCGTCGAACCTCGACGAGTTCTTCGAGATCCGGGTCGCCGGGGTGCAGGAGCAGATCCGGCTCAACGTGCCGGGCAGCGGGCCGGACGGAATGTCGCCGCGCGAGGTGTATCAGGCGATCGGCCGCATCGCCCACGAGCTGGTGGCGCGCCAGTACCAGCTCCTCAACGAGACGATCCTGCCCGAGCTCGAGCGCGCCGGCATCAAGTTCCTGCGCCGGTCGGAATTCGACGACGCGCAGCGCGCCTGGGTGCGCGACTACTTCTTCCGCGAGATGATGCCGGTGCTCACCCCGATCGGGCTGGACCCTGCGCACCCCTTCCCGCGCGTGTTCAACAAGAGCCTGAACTTCGCCGTCGAGCTCGAGGGGCACGACGCCTTCGGCCGCGACGCGCGCGCGGCGATCGTGCAGGCGCCGCGGATCTTCCCGCGCGTGATGCGGCTGCCGCCCGAGCTCGCGGGCGCGGGCCGCACCGCCTTCGTGTTCCTCACCTCGATCCTGCACGAGCACGTGCAAGAGCTCTTCTCCGGCATCAAGGTGCTCGGCTGCTACCAGTTCCGCGTCACGCGCAACAGCGACCTCTTCGTCGACGAGGAGGACGTGAAGGACCTGCGCCGCGCGCTGCAGGGCGAGCTGCCGCAGCGCCACTTCGGCGACGCGGTGCGCCTCGAGATCGCCGACGACTGCTCGCCGCAGACCGCCGAGTTCCTGCTCCAGCAGTTCGGCCTGGGGCCCGACGACCTCTACCGGGTGAACGGCCCGGTCAACCTCGTGCGCCTGATGCAGGTGACGACCGAGGCGCAGCGCGACGATCTCCTCTACCCGCCGTTCCGGCCCGGCTTCCCGCCGCAGCTCGCGAAGCGCGTCAACATGTTCGAGGCGATCCGCGCCGGCGACATTCTGCTGCACCACCCCTACCAGTCGTTCTCGCCGGTGGTGCGCTTCCTGCAGGAGGCCGCGGAAGACCCGGACGTCGTCGCGATCAAGCAGACCGTCTACCGCACCGGCACCGACTCGGCGCTGATGGAAGCCCTGATCCAGGCCGCCCGCAACGGCAAGGAGGTGACCGCGGTGGTCGAGCTGAAGGCGCGCTTCGACGAGGAGGCGAACATCAACCTCGCCGCCCGGCTCGAGGAGGTGGGCGCGCACGTGGTGTACGGGGTGGTCGGCCACAAGACGCACGCCAAGATGCTGATGGTCGTGCGGCGCGAGGACGGGCGGCTGCGCCGCTACGTCCACCTCGGGACGGGCAACTACCATCCGCGCACCGCGCGCCTGTACACCGACTTCGGGCTGTTCACCTGCGACGAGCAGATGTGCGCCGACGTGAACCAGGTGTTCAACCAGCTCACCAGCCTCGGCAAGGCGGGCAGGCTCCACTACCTGTGGCAGTCGCCCTTCACGCTGCACCAGCGCATCGTCGAGGCGATCCAGAACGAGACCCGGCTCGCGACCGAGGGCAAGCCCGCGCGCATCATCGCCAAGATGAACGCGCTCCTCGAGCCGGACACGATCGAGGCGCTCTACCAGGCCTCGCAGGCGGGCGTGAAGATCGACCTCGTCGTGCGCGGGGTGTGCGCCCTGCGTCCCGGGATCGCCGGACTCTCCGAGAACATCAAGGTGCGCTCGATCGTCGGGCGCTTCCTCGAACACCACCGCGTCTTCTACTTCCGCGCCGACGGCGAGGAGCACGTGTACCTCTCGAGCGCGGACTGGATGGACCGCAACTTCTTCCGCCGCATCGAGCTCTGCTTCCCCCTGCTCGACAAGAAGCTCAAGGCTCGCGTCATCAAGGAGGGCCTGCAGGCGTACCTCGGCGACAACGTCCAGGCGTGGGAGATGAACACCGACGGCAGCTACGCGCGCAAGACCCCGGGGAAGTCGCGGCGCAGCGCGCAGGAGGACCTGCTCGACTGGCTCGCGCCGCCGCGCGAAGCCTGATCAGCTCCCGATCGCCCCGCCGTCATCCTTGGTGATCACGAGGGTCGCCGAGCGCGGCCGCCCCGCCGGGTCGAAGTCGGGCCAGTTCGACCACTGCCGCGGATTGCCCGGATCGGTCCGCGCCGACGGGGTCTCGCCAGGGTGCTGGACGTTCACGAACAGCGTCCGGCCGTCGGGCGCAAAGGCGAGCCCGGTGATCTCGCAATTGGGTGGGCCGACCAGGAAGCGGCGCACCTCGCCGCGCGTCACGTCCGCGGCGAGGAGCTGATTGTTGCCGAGCCGCGCGTAATCGCCGCGGTTCAGCACGCTCGCCGAGACGTCGGTCGCGATCCACAGGACCCCGCGCGTGTCGAAGGCAAGGCCGTCCGGGCTCCCGAACCCGTCGCCCTTCACCGTGCCGCGCTTCGCCGGGTCGGGGTGAGCGGGATCGCCGGCTTGCACGAAGATGTCCCAGGCGAAGCGCTTGGCGGCCGGGTCACCGCCGGCCTCCCGCCAACGGATGATGTGCCCATAGACGTTGTCGGCGCGCGGGTTCGCCGCATCGGCCGGGGGCCGGCCGTCGCGGCCGCGCTGCGCATTGTTCGTGAGCGCGCAGTAGACCTCCTTCGTGCGCGGATGGACCGCGACCCATTCCGGACGGTCCATCTTGGTCGCGCCCAGCGCGTCGGCTGCCATGCGCGCCCGCACGAGCACGTCGGCCTGGCTGTCGAACCCGTCGGCGGAGGCGAGACCGGGATCGCCGTGGCGAAGCGCGCGCCATTCGCCGGTCCCGTCGGCATCGAAGCGCGCGACGTAGAGCGTCCCGCGGTCGAGCAAGTCGTGGTTCGCGCCCGGCTCGTCCGGACGGTAGCGGCCGTCGGAAACGAACTTGTACACGTAGTCGAACCGCTCGTCGTCGCCGCTGTACACCACCACGCGGCCGTCGGCGGCGAGCGTGAGCATCGCGCCTTCGTGCTTGAACCGGCCGAGCGCGGTGCGCTTGACCGGCATCGAGCGCGGATCGAGCGGATCGATCTCGACGATCCAGCCGAAACGGTTCATCTCGTTCGGCTCGCGCGCGACGTCGAAGCGCGGGTCGTGCTCGTGCCAGCGGTAGCCCCACCCTTCGCGGCGCACCCCGTACCGGGCCATTGCGGGCGTGATCGTCGGCGCACCGCCGAAGTAGCCGTTGAAGTTCTCCTCGCAGGTGAGGTAGGTGCCCCACGGCGTACGCCCGCCCGCGCAGTTGTTCAACGTGCCGAGCACCGTCGCGCCCGCCGGGTCCGCGTGCGTGCGGACATAGGGCGAGCCGGCCACCGGCCCCGACAGCCGCATCGGGGTGTACGCGGTGATCCGGCGGGCGTACCGCGATGGCCGCACGACGCGCCACTCGGCCCCCGCGCGCTCGACCTCGATGATCGACACGCCGTGCGCGGCCTGCGACTTGCGCACCTTCTCGGCGCTCCAGGTCTTCTGCCCGTCGGGATGGAGCAGACCGTCGTCGGTGTACTCGTGGTTGATCGCGAGCAGCCCGCGCGCCGCCCCTTCGAGCGGGAAGTACTCGATTGCGTCGTGGTGCATGCCGGCCTGCAGCGCCTGCTCGGCGGCGGTGTTGGACGCGTCGGGCCGGAATCCCGGGCTGCCTCCGGGCGCGCCCACCGGGTCGCCCCATCGGTACAGGACCTGCACGCGGTAGCCCGGCGGCACGACGACGCGGTCGGCCGTCGAGGGCGCCACCGGGGCAAATCCGAGCAGCGGTTCGGGTGCGACGCCGGTGGCGCAGCCGCCGAGAAGGCTCGCCCCGGGCAGCGCGCCGATTGCACCGGCGATGCCGGCCCGGAGGAAGCGCCGGCGCGCCAGGGCCGAGGCGACGAGCTCCTCCAGGGAAGGGTTGGCGGTGTGGTTGGAGACGAGGGTGCGGTCGAGTGCCTTCATCGCAGGAGTCGTGGCCGGTCGTGCGAGGGCGCATCGAACATCGCGCCCGCCGCCGTGTCGCCAAGATAGTGTCGCGCATAACGTGCGCTCACGCGCGCCATCGGCAACAGCACCAGCAGGTCGGCGGTGTTGAACTCCGGGTCCCAGGCGGGCTCGCCGCACACCTGCGCCCCGAGCCGGAGGTAGCCCTTGACGAGCGGGGGCAGCTCGGCCGGGCCGCCGTCGTCCTGGCGCGCGAGCGGCAGGCGCGTGCGCGGGATCACGCGGCGGTCGGTCGGTGCGAGGTGCCGTGCCGCGAGCTCCCGCCAGACGCGCGCGGCGACGCAGCCGCCGTCGGCCATGCTGATGCTCGCGCAGCCGACCAGGTAGCCGTAGCCGCGCGCGAGCATGTAGCGGGCGAGCCCCGCCCACAGGAGCGAAATCGCCGCACCGGTGCGGTGGTCGGCGCGGGTGCACGAGCGGCCGACCTCCACCAGCGTCGCGCGCAGCGGGGCGAGGCGCGCGAGGTCGAATTCCTGCTCCGAGTAATAGCCGCCGGCCGCGACCGCCGCGCGCGGCGGAAGGATGCGGTAGGTTCCGACCACCGCGCCGGTGGAGACCTCGCGCACCAGCAGGTGGTCGCAGTACCGGTCGAAGCGATCCTCGTCGACTCCCGGCTCGGGTCCGTCGAGCCGGGCGCCCATCTCCTCGCCGAAGACCGCGTAACGCAGCCGCTGCGCGGCGCGCACGTCCGCCGGCGTGCGGGCGAGCTGCGCGACCAGCCTTCTCGACCCGCTTTCCAGCCACGGTTCGCTTCTGAGCATGCGTGCGGCTCCGTCTCGATTCGCTTGCGCGGCGAATCTAGGAATGCGCAGTGACGGCGCGATGACGCGTCAGTGAAAGTTTGATGAATCGGACTGGAAATGCGTTCAGGCGTGATAGATTGCCGCCGCTTTTCGATGTGGCGCCTTAAGGGAGAATGAATGGAGGAAAGCCCGTTCAAGGGAAAGACCGGGCTGCGCAGGCTGCTCAACGCGTTCGGCTACTCGGTGCACGGGTTCGCCTCGGCGTTCCGGCACGAGGATGCGTTCCGGCAGGAGGTGCTGCTCGCGGCGCTGCTCATCCCGATCGCGCTCGTGCTCGACGTCGGGGGCGCGGGCAAGGCGATGAT
>CAZIXQ010000120.1:0-10851 GCA_964543155.1 uncultured Enterobacteriaceae bacterium | reverse complement strand
CGCACGTTCTCGATCGCGATCGCCGCCTGGCTGGAGAACGTCGCCACCAGCTGGATCTGCGCCGGCGTGAACGGCTCGACGCGCTCCTTCCACAGGGCGATCACGCCGACGACGGCGTCGTCGCGCACGATCGGCACGCCGAGCATCGAGCGCTGGCCGCCCATGCGCTGCGACTGCGGCCAGCGGTACTCCGGGTCGGCCAGGACGTCCTCGATGTGCACGACCGCCTTCGTGAGCGCCGTGCGCCCGACCAGCGTGTCGCGACCGGGTCGGATCGGGTGCTGCGCGATGAACTCGCGGAACTCCGGTGTCACGCCGCCATAGTCCACCGCGAGCCGGAATGCATCGCCGTCGCGCCGGAAGACGAACCCCCGCTCGGCGCGGCAGAGCCGGGCGGCGCTCTCGATCAGCGTGCGCAGAACCGCATCGAGGTCGAACGCGGAGCGGCTGATCGCCTCGAGGAGCTCGCGCACCGCGGTCTGCTCGGCGACGTGCTCGGCGTCCTGGAGCTCCCTTTGCTTCAGCTCGGTGATGTTGCCGGTGGACCCGATCAGGCGCACGGCGCGGCCGGAGGCATTGCGCAGCGCGAGGCCGTGATGGCGCGCCCAGCGCCACGAGCCGTCGCGCGCGCGGTAGCGGTAGTCGCACTCGAAACGCTCCGTCTCGCCCTTGAAGTGCGCCCGGATGGCGTCGAGGTAACGCGTCCGATCGTCGGGGTGGATGCGCTCGAACCAGCCGGCGGCCGTCGTGTAGTCGTCGGGGGACATGCCGACCGCCTGGTAGACCCGCTCGGAGTAGTGGACGGTGTCGTTCGCAACGTCCCAGTCGTACATGCCCTCGTTGCTCGCGCGCATCGCGACGTCGTAGCGCTCCTCGCTCTCGCGCAGTCGGTGTGCGATCCGGATCGCGTCGGTGACGTCCTCGCAAACGATCAGGAGACCGCCCTCGGGGATCCGCTCGGCGAGGACGCGAATGCACCGGCCGTCGGCCTGCGCCTGCTCGCGCTCGACGCGCTTGCGGCGCTTCAACAGGGCGAGCCGCTCGCGGACCAGCGCGTCCGGCACGCCGGGCCCGTGATCCCCGCGCTCGGCCTCCATGCGGATGAAGGACGCGAGCGGCGTGCCGGCACGAACGAGCTTGCGGGGGTAGCTGCAGAGCGCCGCAAAGCGCGCGTTCCACGCCGTCAGCCGGAGATCGGCACCGAAGAGCGCGAAGCCCACCGGCAGCCGGTCGCACACCGACTGCAGCGTCGCCCCAATGCCGCGGGCGGCGCTGCGAGCGACCTTCGCCCGATCGTTCACTTCCGGTCGTCCTCCTTCCGCCAGGTCGCGGCCAGCATACGCCATGGACCGGGTCGCGCGGCGTCGCGCCAGCGGCCCGGCGCGCTACGACGCGGCCGCGGCGAGCCGTTCGACGTGCGCACCCGCGCGCGGCGCAGGCGCGGCGTCGAGGAACCTCTCGATCAGGGGGTTGACCCGATCCGGATGGGTGACCGGCCCCATGTGCCCGACGCCATCGAGATCCTCGTCGCGCAAGCGCGGCAGCATGCACTTGAGGAGCCGGGCCACTGCTCGCGCCGACGCCGCGGACGCCGACCCCGTCATCAGCAGCGTCGGCATGTCCAGGGCGGCGAACGCATGCAGCGGCGTGTGCTCGTTGAACGCCGCGTGCCACTGCGGCGTCACCGAGCCCATCGCCGCCGCGAGCGCGGGCTTCCGGTCGTCGGGGACTGCCGCCCAGGCGCCCTCGCCCATCCAGTAGCCGATGAAGCGCGCAGCGGCCGCGTGTAGATCGCCGCGATCGGTCAGTCGAAGGGTGTCGTCGCGAACGGCGCGGATCTCGCGCGCCGCGGGACTCTCGGGCGCGTCCGCCATGAGCGCGCTGAAGAGCACCGGCTCGTACAGGGCGAGCGACATTACGCGGCTCCTGCCCAGGAAAGCGGCTTTCAGCGCGACCGCGCCGCCGTAGGAGTGCCCGACGAGATGGAACCGGTCGCCGGCGGCCCGGAACACGGGCTCGAGCAGGGCGACCTCGTCGTCCAGCCGCATCGGGCGATCGCCCGGCCAGGCCGGCGTCCGGCCCGATCCGTACAGGTCGACGGCGATCACCCGGTACCGCGGCGCGAGGCGCTCCATGAACGCGCGCCACTGCGCCGACGAGCTTGCGCTGGCGTGGAGGCAGACGACGGCCGGGCCGGCGCCCGCCTCCCGGAAGTAGGGCTTTGCGGACGGCATCGGGCGACTCAGGCCGGCCACTGGGGTGCGAGACCGGCGCGCGCGCGCGGCGCCGTCGCGGCGATTCGTTCGCGCAGTCCGCGCGCCCACCCGGCAACCATCGCCGCGAGCACGCTCGAGCCGACGTCACGGTAGCCGCCGCCCAGCGTGATGCTGGGAACGGTCCCCGCCGGTGAGGCGATCTGGAGCCGGACCGCACCGAACGCATGCACGAGCGTGACCCCGTCGCGGTCGATGCGGTGCGCGTCGGTGGCGCCCAGCACGATGTCTTCGGGATCGCCCTCCTGCGTGACCCACAGCGAGCCCGTGACCACCCTGAGCTCGAGGTGCTTGCCGTCCTGGATGCGCAGCGTCCGGCCCTTCGGAATCGTGGTCTCGACCACTTCGATCATGCGTTCCATGGCGTTCCTCCTTCGGTCGGGTGTCGCCGGAGATCGGCGGCTACACGGCCTTCTGCGCACGCCGCGTGCCATCTTTCGTGGCGCGCCGGTCTGACGGCCGAAAGATTAGAAATATCAGCGGGCTGAGGTGCCAGGATGCGAGAAGCTGCGTCGCCGGGCGCAAGTTCGTGGGCCGTCAAATGCGACGGTCCCGCCAAATGCGGCGGGCTGGGCCGCTGCGGGGAGCGGCGAAGTCCGGGTGCTATCCTTTGCCGCGACGTGACCAGCCAGCCCGTCTCCGCATTCCTCAACCATCTGCTCGAGCCCGCCCCCTGGGCGCGCGAGCGCCTGGTGCCCTTCGCCGGGCGGACCTGGCGCGTCGCGCTCGCGCCGCTCCCCGAGCTCACCTTCGTCGTGCTGGACTCCGGGCTGCTCGAGGCGTCCGACGCCACCCCGGAACCGGACCTGGTCGTCGCGCTGTCTCACGCGGCCCTGCCCGCGCTCGCGCGGCGCGACGAGGCCATGCTGCGCGATGTCACTTTAACTGGCGACGCGGAGCTCGCGGCCGCGCTGCAGTACCTCGCGCGCCACCTCGAATGGGACGTCGAGGAGGACCTCTCGCAGGTCGTGGGCGACGTGGCGGCGCACCGGATTGCCGGCGGCGCGCGCGACTTTCTCGCGTGGCAGAAGGAAGCGGTGCTGCGCCTCGGTCAGAACTTCGCCGAGTACCTCACGGAGGAAGCCGGCGTGATCGCGGCGCCGGCGGACGTGTCGGCGTTCGCGCGCGCGGTCGACGACCTGCGCGACGCGGTCGAGCGCCTCGAGAAGCGCATCGCCCGCCTCGAGCAGGCGAAGCGCCCGGAAGCGGCGGAGTGACGGCGCCCCCGACCGCGCGCGAGACGCGCGAGGCGCTCGTCCTGCTCGGGATCGTCGCGATCGCGCTGGTCGCCTCCGGTATCGCGCCGCGCGACCGCGGGACGTGGGTGCTCGAGACGGCGCCGGTGTTCATCGCGGCGCCGCTGCTCTGGTTCACCTGGGACCGGTTCCGCCTGACCCCGCTCGCGTACCGGCTGATCTTCCTGCACGCGCTCGTCCTGATCCTCGGCGGCGCGTACACCTACGCGCACGTGCCGCTCGGGTTCTGGCTGCAGGACGTCTTCGGCTTCGCGCGCAATCCCTACGACCGCATCGGCCACTTCGCGCAGGGCTTCGTGCCGGCGATCATTGCGCGCGAGATCCTGCTGCGGCGCTCGCCGCTCGTGCCCGGAAAGTGGACCTTCTTTCTGGTGTGCTGCGTGTGTCTCGCGATCAGCGCGGTCTACGAGTTCATCGAGTGGTGGGCCGCGCTCCTCCTCGGCCAGGGCGCGCACGAGTTCCTCGGCACCCAGGGCGACCCGTGGGACACGCAGTGGGACATGTTCCTCGCGCTCACCGGCGCGGTCGCCGCGCAGCTCCTGCTCGCACGGCTGCACGACCGCCAGCTGGCGGCGCTCCGCGGCACCTGAAGCGCCTGCGCGAGCCCGGCTGTGTCCCTATGATTGCCCTGCCGACGCGATCCATCCAACTCCAGGGAGGCTGCCCGACATGACATTCCATCCCCGACCCGCCGCGCGAGTCCTGCTCGCGCTCCTCGCCGCAGCGGCGTTCCTCGGCGGCTGCGTCGGCCCGCGCGTTCTGCCATACGCCAACGAAGTCGAGACCCGTTACCTGGGCGAGCCCGCGACCCGCGCGCTGAAGGAGCTCGGCCAGCCGCGCTGGGAAAGCCGGCTCGCCGACCTGCAGTCCTACGTGTGGGAGACGGGCCAGGCCGGCGCGGGCGCGCTCGGCGGCTACTGCCGCCTGCAGCTCGTCGCCGACCCGCGCGGCAAGGTTGTCGACTACACCATCGACGGCACGCCGCTCGGCTGCA
Organism: uncultured Enterobacteriaceae bacterium; assembly: GCA_964543155.1. Taxonomy (GTDB): domain Bacteria; phylum Pseudomonadota; class Gammaproteobacteria; order Burkholderiales; family SG8-39; genus JAGVSZ01. The sequence continues at coordinate 6,328 of CAZIXQ010000120.1, read as the reverse complement.
GCAGGCTGCTCAGCCGCTCCTGACCGCCGGCCGGGCGCGAGCGGCGCGCTCGGCGCGGCGCGCGCTAGTTCAGAACCTTCCAGCCGTCCTTGGTCTTGCAGAAGGTCCACTCGCTGCGGCCCGACTGGCCGCCCGCGTGGTTGGTGATCTCGAGGCGCCGGCAGGCGAGGCCCTTCTCCTTCATCGAGCGGAGCGGCGTCGCGGTGCCGGAGTGGCCCGTCTTCGGATTGGTCCAGGCGCCGGTGTGGCCGTCCGGGAGCGAGTCGAGGGCCTGGGTGTAGTTGCGCGTCATCAGCGCGGTGTCGTCCCGGTTCATGAACGAGATCGGCGCATCCTTCATGAACATGGCCTGCGCCGCGGCGGTCCCCGCCGCGAGGGCGAGCGACGCGCCAATGAGAATCGTTCGGGTGCCACGCATGCAAGAACTCCTGCGATGGAAGGTGCGGCGGAGGATAGCACCAGCGGCACGGCGTGATTCCCGGTAGATTCCGCGTTCCCGCCTATAACGACAAGCCGTGCGCCGCGCCCTGCGCCTCGCCAAGATCCTCTGGGTCGGGTTCCGCTTCGGTCTGGGCGAGTTCGCGCTCGCGGCCGATCCTGCCGGCCGCCTGCCGCGCGTCGTGCGCGCGGCGCTCGCCGCCCGGCGCTTCAAGGCGCCGCGCGCGGTGCGCCTGCGCGGCGCGCTCGAGACGCTCGGGCCGATCTTCGTGAAGTTCGGCCAGGTGCTGTCGACGCGCCGCGACCTGCTGGCGCCCGACATCGCCGACGAGCTCGCGAAGCTCCAGGACCAGGTCCCCCCGTTCGCCTCCGAGCTCGCCGTCGCCGAGATCGAGCGCGCCTTCGGCAAGCCGATCGGCGAGGTGTTCGCCGCGTTCGATCGCGCACCTATTGCGAGCGCGTCGGTGGCGCAGGTGCACCTCGCACGGCTCCCGGACGGCACCGAGGTGGCGGTGAAGGTGCTGCGCCCCGACATGCGCCCGGTCATCGCGCGCGACCTCGAGCTGCTCGACGCGGGGGCGATGCTGGTCGAGCGCCTCTGGCCCGAGGGCCGGCGGCTGCGGCCGCGCGAGGTCGTGCGCGAGTTCGCGAAGCACCTCGACGACGAGCTCGACCTCATGCGCGAGGCGGCGAACGCGAGCCAGCTGCGGCGCAACTTCCTCAACTCGACCCTGCTCGTCGTCCCGGAGGTGCACTGGGACTGGTGCGCGACCAACGTCATGACGATGGAGCGCATGCACGGCATCCCGATCAGCCAGGTGGAGGCCCTGCGCGCCGCCGGGCAGGACATTCCCCGCCTCGCGCGCTACGGGGTGGAGATCTTCTTCACCCAGGTCTTCCGCGACGCCTTCTTCCACGCCGACATGCACCCGGGCAACATCCTGGTGGCGGCCGACGGCCGCTACATCGCGCTCGACTTCGGGATCATGGCCTCGCTCTCGGACGCCGACCGCGACTACCTCGCGCAGAACTTCCTCGGCTTCTTCCAGCGCGACTACAAGCGCGTCGCGCAGGCGCACGTCGATGCGGGGTGGGTGCCGGCCGGCACGCGCGTGGACGAGTTCGAGGCCGCGATCCGCACCGTCTGCGAGCCGATCTTCGACCGGCCCTTCGCCGAGATCTCGTTCGGACAGGTGCTGCTGCGCCTCTTCGCCACCGCGCGGCGGTTCAACTACGAGGTGCAGCCGCAGCTCGTGATGCTGCAGAAGACCCTCCTCAACATCGAGGGGCTCGGCCGCCAGCTCTATCCCGAGCTCGATCTCTGGACCACGGCCAAGCCGTTCCTGGAGCGGTGGATGGAGGGCCAGGTCGGCTGGCGCGGATTCGCCCGCAACCTCGAGCGCGAGGCGCCGCTGTGGGCGAACCTGCTGCCGCAGCTCCCGCGCCTCGCGCACCGGCTGCTCGCCACCGACCCCGCCGCGGAGGTGGAGCGCAAGCTCGACGCGATCCTCGTCGAGGAGCGGCGGCGCAACCGCCTGCTCGCGGCGCTCACCGTCCTCGTCGCGGGCCTGCTCGGGGCGATGCTCTTCGCCCTGTTCGCGAGCTGAGGGACGGCGTGCCGTGCTGATCGCCTTCGTCGTCCTGTACCTCGCGATCACGATCGCGATCGGGCTGTGGGCCGCGCGGCGCGTCCACAACGCGAAGGACTTCCTCGTCGCCGGACGCAGCCTGCCGCTCTACATGAGCGTTGCGACGGTGTTCGCGACCTGGTTCGGCGCCGAGACCGTGCTCGCGGTGTCGTCCACCTTCATCAAGGAGGGCCTGCACGGCATCGTGGCCGACCCGTTCGGCTTCTCGCTCTGCCTGATCTTCGTGGGGCTCTTCTTCGCCCGTGCGTTCTACCGCATGGATCTCCTCACGATCGGCGACTTCTACCGCAAGCGCTACGGGCACGCGGCGGAGCTCGTCACGAGCCTGTGCATCACCGTGTCGTACCTCGGCTGGACCTCGGCGCAGATGATCGCGCTCGGGCTCGTGTTCTCCACCCTGTCGGGCGGCGCGATCTCCATGACGACAGGAATCGCCCTCGGCGCCGGGTGCGTGCTGGTGTACACGCTGTTCGGCGGCATGTTTTCGGTGGCGTTCACCGATCTCTTCCAGACGGTGATCATCGTCATCGGGATGCTCTACCTCGCCTGGGTGCTCGCGGGCATGGCCGGCGGGGCGGAAGCGGTCGTCGCGCACGCGCTCGCCGCGGGCAAGTTCGAGTTCTGGCCGAAGCTCGAAACCCGGGAAATGCTCGCCTTCTTCGCCGCGTGGCTGACCGCCGCGATCGGCGGGATTCCGCAGCAGGACGTGTTCCAACGCGTGACCTCGGCGAAGGACGAGCGCACCGCGATCCGCGGCTCGATGATCGGCGGCGCCCTGTACTTCGTGTTCGCGTTCGTCCCGATCTTCCTCGCCTACTCCGCGTTCCTGATCGACGCGAGGATGGTCGGCGAGCTGCTCGGGGCCGAGGGCAACCGCTTCCAGGAGATCCTGCCGACGCTCATCATGGAACGCACGCCGGTGTTTGCGCAGGTGATGTTCTTCGGCGCCCTGCTCTCCGCGATTCTCTCGACCGCGAGCGGCGCGATGCTCGCGCCCACCGCGCTCTTCACCGAGAACGTGCTCAAGCGCCTGTACCCGCACATGGGCGACCGGCAGTTCCTGCTGACGCTGCGCCTGGTGCTGGTCATCTTCACGCTCGCGGTCGTCAGCTTTGCGCTCGCGAGCGACGCCTCGATCTACCAGATGGTGCAGAACACCTACAAGATCACGCTGGTCTCCTGCATCGTGCCGCTCGCGGCGGGCATCTACTGGCACCGCGCCACCGCGCAGGGCGCGCTCGTCTCGATCCTGCTCGGGCTGGTGACCTGGATCGGCATGGAGATCTTCGCCGCCGAAGCCATCTGGCCGCCGCAGCTCGTCGGCCTCGGGTTCTCGATCCTGGGCATGGCGGTCGGCTCGTACGCCTCGCGGCCGCCGCACCCGCACGACGCGCACGGGCCGCACGCCGTTCACGGGCCCGCGGCGCTGCTGCGCGCGCCGGGGCACGACGCTCACTCCGCACACGAACCTGCAACCGGACAAAAGCAATGAAGAAACCCAACCTCCTCGTGATCCTGATCGACGACCTGCGCTTCGACGAGTTCGGCGCGGGCGGCCATCCCTACATGCAGACCCCGCACATCGACCGGATCGCGCACGAGGGCGCGATCTTCACGCGGGCGTTCCACCCGACGCCGATCTGCTCGCCGAATCGGGCGTCGATCCTCACCGGCCAGTACGCGAGCCGGCACGGCATCATCGACAACGTCGCGCGCGACGCCGCGAGCATGCGGCTGCCCAATTACCACCCGGTGCTGCAGCGGCTCGGCTACGAAACAGCGCATATCGGCAAGTGGCACATGGGGAACGAGGCCTCGCCCCGCCCCGGCTACGACCTGTGGGTGAGCTTCAAGGGACACGGCCGCCTCGTCGACCCGGTGTTCAACGAGAACGGGACCGAAGTGCAGCACCGGGGGTACATCACCGACCTCCTGAACGAACGCGCGGTGCGCTTCCTCGAGGCAAGGCGCACGAAGCCGTTCGCGCTCTTCCTCGCGCACAAGGCAGTACACCCGGACGCGGTCCAGGCGGCCGACGGCACGCTCGATCTCACGAGCGGCGGCGGCTACATGGTGCCGGCGCGGCACGCGGACCTGTACAAGGGCGCCGTGTTTCCGAGGCGGCCGAACATGCTGCCGCCCGAGGAGGTGGTGAAGCAGAAGCCGGTGTGGGCCGAGGCCTTCGAGCTCAAGGCGACCGAGCGCGCGCAGGCGACGCTGCGCGCGATCCAGGCGGGCACGCCGGAGGAGATCCGCCTCCGCGCGGCGATGATGGCCTCCGTGGACGAGGGCGTCGGGATGATCTTCGACGCGCTCGCGCGCACGCAGCAGCTCGACGACACGGTCATCCTCTTCCTCGGCGACAACGGCTACTTCTTCGGCGAGCACGGGCTCGGGCCCGAGCGGCGATTCGCGTATGAGGAGGGCATCCGCGCGCCGTTCGTGCTGCGCTACCCGCGGCGCGCGAAGGCGGGCACGACGGTGAAAGACCTCGCCCTCACCATAGATATCGCGCCGACCATGATCGCGCTCGCCGGGGGCCGGCCGCCGGCGACGATCCAGGGCCGCTCGCTCCTGCCGCTGCTCGCCGGCAGGCGCACCGGCTGGCGCAAGTCGATCCTGTGCGAGTACTTCAGCGAGAACGCGCTGCCGTGGCTCGTCGGCATGAGCTACAAGGCGGTGCGGACGGACCGTTACAAGCTCATCCACTGGGTGAACCGCGACGGCGGGACGCTCGACGAGCTGTACGACCTCGATCGCGACCCGTTTGAGCTCAGGAACCTGATCGGCGCTCGCGCGTGCGCGCCGATACGGACGAAGCTGCGCAAGGAGCTCGCGCGGCTGGTGGCGGAGTCGGTCGGGCTGTAGATGGGCCGTGACTGGGCAGGAAATCCTGCCTCCGTAATTTTTGCTAGGTAGCAAAATTCTTTACAGAAATTTTTGCGTCATAGCGAGAATTTCGGTAAGGTGCCGCCATGGCGCCCGGGCGTGCCCGCTACCTTTCAGCCGCAGTGCGGCGCGACCTCGCGCGCAAGATGGTGTTCGTCGCGGGCCCGCGACAGGTCGGCAAGACCACGTTGGCGCTCACCGTCCCGGGCGCACGAGCCGGGTACCTGAACTGGGACGTCGCCGAGCATCGTGAGCGGATCCTGATGCGCGAGCTGCCACCGGGAAAGCTGTGGGTCTTCGACGAAATCCACAAATATCGGCAGTGGCGCAACTATCTGAAAGGCCTGTACGACGCCCGCTCGAGGGGGCAGAAGATCCTCGTCACCGGGAGCGGGCGGCTCGATCTCTACCGGTACGGCGGTGACTCGCTGCAGGGCCGATATCACCTGCTTCGGCTTCACCCGCTCTCGGCAGCGGAGATCCGGGCGTCACGACCGGGGGATCTCCGGGACCTGCTGCAACTGGGCGGGTTTCCCGAACCGTTCCTGTCGGGCAGCGAGACCGAGGCCCGACGCTGGTCCCGGGAGTACCGGACGCTGCTCGTGCGCGAGGAAGTGAGCGCGCTGGAGCGCGTCCAGGATCTCGGCAGCCTGGAGCTCCTCATGCTCCGGCTGCCCGAACTGGTGGGCGCTCCCTTGTCCGTCAACGCGCTGCGCGAGGACCTGCAGGTGAGCCACCGGGCGCTGACGGCGTGGCTCGCCGCGCTCGAGCGGCTCTACGCGCTGTTCCGGATCGCCCCGCTCGGAGCGCCCCGCATCCGCGCGGTCAAGAAGCTGCAGAAGCACTATCACTTCGACTGGGCGGCCGTGCCTGCCGAGGCGCCCCGGTTCGAGAACCTGGTTGGGTCGCATCTGCTGAAATGGGTGCACTTCGAGCAGGATACCCAGGGGCGCGAGCTCGAGTTGCGCTACTTCCGCGACCTCGAGGGTCGCGAAGTCGATTTCGTGGTGACGGAGCGCCGTCAGCCGACGCTTCTCGTCGAATGCAAATGGGCCGACGTGCCACTGGATTCCTCGCTGCGCTACCTCAAAGCGCGTTTCCCCGCGGCTGCGGCCTGGCAGATCTCCGCCACGGGAACCAAGGACTATCAGACGCCGGAGGGGATTCGCGTTGCGCCGGCGCTCGCCCTGCTCGCGACGCTCGTGTAAGCGCTGCGCCGGTTCAGTTGCGCCGTTGCGTCTGGCGATCGTAGACGTGCTTTCCGGCGACGTACGTCGCCCGCACCGCCCGGTCGTCGCCGAGCGTCATCTGGACGAAGAGCGCTTCGTCGAGGTCCGACGCGTGCTTCATGC
>CAZIXQ010000119.1:0-10865 GCA_964543155.1 uncultured Enterobacteriaceae bacterium | reverse complement strand
GATCTCGCCGATCGTCTCCTTCTTCACGCGCAGCCCGGTGATGATCGCCGCGATCATGACCGGCGACATCTGGCCGCTCATGATCTGGCGCATGAGGTCGAGCATCTCGTCGTGGAAGATCTCGCGGTGCTCGATGGTGCGCTGGAGCGCTTCCTGGGCGGTGATCATGCGCTTCTCCTCTCGGTCAGAAAGTTCCGGAGCAGCGCGTGGCCGTGCTCCGTCAGGATGGATTCGGGGTGGAACTGCACGCCCTCGATCGCGAGCGACTTGTGGGCGAGCCCCATGATCTCGCCGTCCTCGGTCCAGGCCGTGACCTCGAGGCAGTCGGGCAGCGACTCGCGCTCGACCGCGAGGGAGTGGTAGCGGGTCGCGACGAACGGGCTCGGCAGGCCGCGGAAGACGCCCCCGCCCGCGTGGTGGATGGGCGAGGTCTTGCCGTGCATCAGCGTCTTGGCGTGCACGACCTTGCCGCCGAACGCCTGCCCGATCGCCTGGTGGCCGAGGCACACGCCGAGCAGCGGGACGACGCCGCCCAGCCGCCGGATCGTCTCGAGCGAGATCCCCGCCTCGTTCGGCGAGCAGGGGCCGGGTGAAATGACGATCCTTTCCGGCCGCAGCCGCTCGACCTCGTCCACGGTCACCTCGTCGTTCCGGACCACCTGCACCGCCGCGCCGAGCTCGCCCAGGTACTGGACCAGGTTGTAGGTGAACGAATCGTAGTTGTCGATCATCAATACCATGTCCGCCCCGACCCGCTATATCCTGTAGCAACGGGCCCCGCGTCGATCGGCAAGGCCGAACCGCAGACCATGTACACCCGTCCCCCGGACCCCGCGCTGCGCTGCCCGCTGTGCCGCGGGCCGCTCGTCCGGACGCGCCGCACGCCGCTCGACCGCCTGCTGAGCCTCGTCTCCCCGCGGCGGCGCTACCGCTGCCGCGCAATCGGCTGCGGCTGGACCGGGACGCTGCGCGCGAAGCGCTGAGCGCCGCGGCCCGCGCGGGCTCATCGTTCCACCTTCGAGTCGAGCCCCGCGGTTGCCATCTCGGCCGCGCGCAGCAGCGCCCGCGCCTTGATGTTGGTCTCGTTCCATTCGGCCTCCGGCACCGAGTCGGCCACGATGCCGGCCGCGGCCTGCACGTGCAGCAGCTCGTCCTTCAGCACGCCGGTGCGGATCGCGATCGCGAGGTCCATGTCGCCGTGATAGCCGATATAGCCGACCGCGCCCGCGTAGATCCCGCGCTTGACCGGCTCGAGCTCGTCGATGATCTCCATCGCGCGCACCTTCGGCGCGCCGGTCACGGTGCCCGCCGGGAACGTGGCCCGCAGCACCGCGAGCGCGTCGAGGCCCGGCTTGAGCGTGCCCTCGACGTTCGAGACGATGTGCATCACGTGCGAGTAACGTTCGATCACCATGTTCTCGGTGACGCGCACCGAGCCGGTCTCGGCGATGCGGCCGACGTCGTTGCGGCCGAGGTCGATCAGCATCACGTGCTCGGCGCGCTCCTTGGGGTCGGCGAGGAGCTCCGCGGCGAGCGCGCGGTCCTCGTCGGCGTTCGCGCCGCGCCGGCGCGTGCCGGCGATCGGGCGCAGCGTGACCTTGCCGCCCTCGAGGCGCACCAGGATCTCGGGCGAGGCGCCGACGACGTTGAAGTCGCGGAAGTCGAAATAGAACATGTACGGCGACGGGTTCAGCGTGCGCAGCGCCCGGTACAGCGCGAGCGGCTCGCCGGCGTAGCGCCGCGAGAGCCGCTGCCCGATCTGCACCTGCATGACGTCGCCGTCGAAGATGTAGCGCTTCGCTTTCGCCACCGCCTGGAGGAAGCTCGCCTCGCCGAAGCCCGACTGCGCCTGGTGCGCGACGGTGGGCCCGTGCGACGGGATGTCCACCGGGCGGCGCAGGGCCGCGAGCAGTTCCTGCAGCCGCTGGCGGCCGTGCGCGTAGGCGAGCGGATTGCGCGGGTCGGCGTAGACGACGAGGTAGAGCTTGCCGGCGAGGTTGTCGACGATCGCGATCTCCTCGGACTGGAGGAGCACGATGTCCGGGGTGCCGATCGGGTCGGGCTTCTCGGGCTTGCGCGCGAGCTTCGGCTCGACGTAGCGCACGGTGTCGTAGCCGAAGTAGCCGACGAGCCCCCCGGCGAATCGCGGCAAACCCTCGAGCGGCGCGGCCGCGAAGCGTCGCAGGTAGTCGCCGATGAACGCGAGCGGGTCCGGGGACTCGACGTCCTCGGTCACCGTCTCGCCGTGGAGCACGAGCACGCGGTGCCCGCGCACCACGAGGCGCGTCTGCGCCGGCAGGCCGATGAACGAGTAGCGGCCGAAGCGCTCGCCCCCCTGCACCGATTCGAGCAGGTACGAGTACGGCCGGTTGGCGAGCTTGAGATAGATCGAGAGCGGCGTGTCGAGGTCCGCGAACGTCTCGAGGACGAGCGGGACGCGGTTGAAGCCTTGCGCCGCGAGGCGCTTGAAGTCGGTTTCGGTCATGAGCTGATTTCGCGTGGATCGCTTCGGTGCTGCCGGGTGCGCGCGTGACGCCGCGCGCGAGCGCAGTGGGTTAGCGGCGCCAGCAGCGCCAGCTTTCCCATTGCCCCCAGAGGCCGAAGAGCACGCAGCTCATGTGACGAGGCGTCGTCCGTTCGTTGAAGGTGAAGCCCGCGGCACTATAGCACCGGGGATTTGCGCCGCACAACGGGGCGGACGCAGGTCCGCCCACCGCCTGCGGCCGGGCGGCCCACCGCGGGTCCAGCCAGGCAGCGGTGTGCACATCCAATGAGCGATATATACTCATGGCCATGAGTAAGAGACTTCAGGTCATCCTGGACGACCGCGAGATGCAGGAGCTGCGGCAGCTCGCACGGCGCAACCGCATGACGGTGGCAGAATGGGTGCGCCAGGCGCTGCGGGCGGCCCGGCGCGTGCAGCCCGCCGGCGACAGCGCTAAGAAGCTCGCGGTGGTTCGCGCGGCGGCCCGCCACAGCTTTCCCACCGGGGACATAGACGCGATGCTCGCCGACATCGAGCGTGGCTACGCCGGCGGCGCGGCCGAGTGACCTTCGTCGACTCCAACATCCCGATGTACTTGGTCGGGGCGGCGCACCCGCACAAGGCAGACGCCCAGAGGCTTCTCGAGCGCGCGATCGCCGCGGACGAGCGACTGGTGACCGATGCGGAGGTTCTCCAGGAGATCCTGCACCGCTACGTCGCCATCGACCGGCGCGATGCGATCCAGCCGGCGTTCGATGCCCTGCTGGGCGTCGTGGACGAGGTCCTTCCGGTGACCGCCGCCGACGTCGAGCGGGCGAAGGCGATCGTTCTGGGGCACCGCGCGCTCTCGGCTCGCGACGCGATCCACGCGGCGATCATGGAGCGGGCAAAGCTGTCGCGCATCATGAGTTTCGACAGCGGCTTCGACGCCCTCGCTGGCGTCGTGCGGCTGGGCGCCTGAACGAGCCGGTCAGCGCGCAGCCGCGATCAGCGCGGCAGCCTCCGCCAGCGACGCGACGATCCGGTCGCATCCGAGCGACTCGACCGGCCGCCCTTCGTTGTAGCCGTAGGGCACGCACCAGACCGGACAACCCGCGGCCCGCGCCGCCTGCACGTCGTTCGCCGAGTCGCCGATCATCAGCGCCTCGCCCGGCGATACGCCGAGGCGGGCGCAGGCGGCGAGCACCGGCTCGGGGTCGGGCTTCTTCCGCGCCACGGTGTCGCCGCACACGACTACGCGGAAGTATCCGTCCAGGGCAGTACGCTTCAGCAGGTCGACCGTGAACCGCTCCGCCTTGTTCGTGATGCACGCCATCGGCATGGCCGCCTCCTCGAGGGCGCGCAGACCCTCGAGCACGCCGGGGAACGGCACCGAGCGCCGGCCGGACTCTGCAGCGTAGTGGCGCTCGTAGATGGGCAGCGCCCGGGCGAAGAGGGCCGGCTCGGCCGGCGCGTCGAGCGAGCCGGCGAGCGTCCGCTCGACGAGCTTCGGGATGCCCTTGCCGATGTAGGTCGCGATCACCGCCGGTTCGCGCGGCGGGCGTCCCAGCGCCGCGAGCATCGCGTTCGCCGCCGCGGCGAGGTCGGGCGCGCTGTCGAGCAGCGTGCCGTCGAGGTCGAAGAGGACCGCGCGCGGCCGCGCGGCGCTCATGCGACAGCCGCGAGCTGCGCCCGCATCGCCGCAACCACTGCCTTGTAATCCCTGGCGCCGAAGATCGCCGACCCGGCGACGAAGGTGTCGGCGCCGGCGCGCGCGACCGCGGCGATGTTCTCGGCCTTGATGCCCCCGTCCACCTCGAGCATGACGTCGCGGCCCGACGCGTCGATGCGCTGGCGCACCGCGCGCACCTTGTCGAGCGCGTGGGGGATGAACTTCTGGCCGCCGAACCCCGGGTTCACCGACATGATGAGCACGAGGTCGAGCAGGTGCAGCGTGTGATCGAGGTGATCGAGCGGCGTCGCCGGGTTGAAGACGAGGCCCGGCTTGCAGCCGCAGTCGCGGATGAGCCCGATCGTGCGGTCGACGTGCTCGGACGCCTCCGGGTGGAAGCTGATGATGTTGGCGCCGGCCTTGGCGAAGTCGGGCACGATGCGGTCGACCGGCTTCACCATCAGGTGCACGTCGATCGGCGCCTGCGTCAGCGGGCGGATCGCCTCGCACACGAGCGGGCCGATGGTGAGGTTGGGCACGTAATGGTTGTCCATCACGTCGAAATGAATGATGTCGGCGCCCGCCGCGATCACCGCGGTGATCTCGTCGCCGAGCCGGGCGAAGTTCGCCGACAGGATGCTCGGGGCGATGCGGAAGGTGCGCTGGGTCATGGGTCGGGCCAATTCTAGCCGGTCGGACGCCCCGGAAGCACGGTGCGGGGCACGCTTGTGCCCGGTCGTGAAATCGGGTGGAATAGCCGCGCCCATGGCCGCCCGGCACGAGATCACCGTCACCCCGAAGACGCAGTACCTCGCCGACCAGTCGGACGAGGCGGCCGACCGCTACGTGTTCGCCTACACGATCACGATCCGCAACACCGGCACGGCGAGCGCGCAGCTCATCAGCCGGCACTGGATCATCACCGACGCGAACGGCAAGGTGCAGGAGGTGAAGGGCCTGGGCGTCGTCGGCGAGCAGCCCAAGCTCGCGCCGGGCGAGTCCTACGAGTACACGAGCGGCGCCGCGATCGCCACGCCGGTCGGCACGATGCGCGGCAGCTACCAGATGGTCGCCGAAGACGGCACGAAGTTCGACGCGCCGATACCGGAGTTCACGCTCTCCATTCCGCGCGTGCTGCACTAAGGCGCGCGCCGTACCGTGGCCCTGCATCACAGCTACCGGCTGTTCGCGCCGGTCTACGACTTCGCCATCCGCCGCGCGAGCCGCGCCGCCCGGGCCGCGAGCCTTGTCCGGCTGCCGGCGCACGCAAACGCGCGCGTGCTCGTCGTCGGCATCGGGACCGGGCTCGACGTGCCCCACCTGCCGCCCGGCAACGACTACGTCGGCATCGACCTGACTGCAGCAATGCTCGCGCGCGTGCCGCGCCGGGAGTGCCTCGCGCTCGTGCGTGGCGACGCGATGCGGCTGCCCTTCGCCGATCGCACGTTCGATTACGTCGTGCTGCACCTCATCGTCGCAGTCGTGCCGGCGCCGGCGCGCTGCCTCGCCGAGGCCGAGCGGGTCCTCAAGCCCGGAGCTCGGGCCTACGTGCTCGACAAGTTCCTGCGCCCCGGCGAGCGCGCGCCGCTGCGCCGGGCGCTCAACGCGGTGTCGCGCCACGTCGCGACGCGGCTCGACGTCGTGTTCGAGGACGCGCTCGCCGCCGCGCCGCGCCTCACGGTCGAGTCCGACGTGCCGGTGCTTGCCGGCGGGTGGTTCCGCTCGATCGCGCTCGTGAAGACCGCGCGGGCTACTTCCTCGTCGTCCACCAGACGATGAACACGAGGATGGCGAGCGCGGCCGCCATCTCGACGAGGAAGATCCAGAAGCCCTGCATGCGTGGCTATACTCGGCGCGTGGAAGGTTTCGCCGCATCGCAAATCGGTCGCGGGTTGCGCGCGATCTTAGCGCGCCGGCTTGTCCTCGTCGGCGCCCTGATGCTCGGCGCGTGCGTCACGCAACCGCCCGCGCCGCCCGGCGCGCAGGCCTGCCCGGCGCCGCAGCCCTGCCCAGCGTGCCCGGTGTGTCCCGCCCCCGAGAAGCCGAAGGTCCCGACGCTCGCGCCCGTGTCGTTCGCCGAGCTGCCGGCATGGACGAGCGATGATCTCGCTGCGGCATGGCCCGCGTTTCGCGCGAGCTGCCGCGCCCTGCGCTTTCGCGACGCCTGGCGCGAGGCGTGCGCGCGCGCCGAGTCGCTCGAGAGCCCGGACGCCGCAGCCGTCCGCGCGTACTTCGAGGCGAACTTCACGCCGTATCGCATCGCCAACGCCGACGGCACCACGACCGGGCTCGTCACCGGCTACTACGAGCCGCTGCTGCGCGGCAGCCGCGAGCGGAGCGCGCCATTCGTGCATCCGCTCTACGCGCCGCCCGACGACCTGCTCGTCATCGACCTCGCGACGGTCGCGCCCGACACGCGCAACATGCGGCTGCGCGGGCGGCTCGACGGTCGCCGCGTCGTCCCGTACTGGTCGCGCGCCGAGATCGAGGACGGCAAGGCGCCGGTCGGCGGAAAGGAGCTCGTCTACGTCGACGATGCGATCGAGGCGTTCTTCCTGCAGATCCAGGGCTCGGGTCGCGTGCGGCTCGGCAGTGGCAACGAGCTGCGCATCGGGTACGCGGACCAGAACGGACACCCCTACCAGTCGATCGGGCGGTGGCTGGTCGAGAAGGGCGAGCTCCAGCTCGGCCAGGCGAGCATGCAGGGGATCCAGGCCTGGGCGCGCGCGAACCCGACGCGCGTCGTGGAGCTGCTCAACCAGAACCCGAGCTACGTGTTCTTCCGCGTGCTCGAGCCGGGCCCGGACGGCCCGCCCGGCGCGCAGGGCGTGCCGCTCACCGCCGAGCGCTCGATCGCGGTCGATCCGCGCTACGTCCCGCTCGGCGCGCCGGTGGTGCTCGCGACGACGCATCCCAACTCGAGCGTGCCGCTCGAGCGCCTGATGATTGCGCAGGACACCGGCGGCGCGATCCGCGGCGCGGTGCGCGCGGATTTCTTCTGGGGCACGGGCCCGGACGCGGGCCTGCTTGCCGGTCGCATGCGCCAGCAGGGGCGCATGTGGGTGCTGCTGCCGCGCGGCTACCCGGTTCCGGCCGAGGAGCATCGCCGATGAGACGACTCACGCTGTGTCTCGCATGCTGCGTCTCCACCGCAACGGGCGCGGTGACGCTCGAGAAGGTGACGGTCCGCAACGCGGACGTCGACGTGCCGGTCGTGGTCGCGCGCCCCGCGGGCGCCGGCCCGTTCCCGCCCGTGCTGTACGTCCACGCGCGCAAGGGGTTCGAGGATGAAGACCGGCAGAACCTGCGCACGCTCGCCGGCGACGGCTTCCTCGTCGCCGCGCCCGACTGGCAGAGCGGGCGCTTCCTCGAGCGCTGGCCGATTCCCCACGATCCGGCGACCGAGGGCGACGTCGAGGCGGCGTTCGACTACCTGATGAAGCGACCGGACTCGTGCCGCGTGCCGGCGGGGATCGTCGGGTTCTCGCGCGGCCCCTATTACGCGATCCGGCTCGCGGCGAAGCGGCCCCAGGACGTCGCTGCGATCGTGAGCTGGTACGGGCACATGCAGAATCCGAACGCGCCGGAGCCCGACCAGATCTTCCGCGTCGCCCCGGAAGTGGGCCAGATCGCCGCACCCGTGCTCATGCTGATCGGCGAGCAGGATTTCGAGGTGCGGCGCTTGAGCACAGGTCGCGCGTTCTACACGCTCTACGAGCGCGGCGTGCCGGTGGAGCTGCAGGTGTACCCGCTCGCGCGGCGCGCGTTCGACTTCCGCCGCGACCAGTCCCCCGAGGAGAAGATCGCGGCGCGCCACGCGTGGGCGCGCACCAAGGCATGGCTCGTCCGCTGGATGAAGCTCTCGCCCGAGGGGCGCTGTCCCGCGCGGTAGACGTGCGCTACTGCTTGTTCGCCTGCGCCTGATCGAGCATCTGGCTGAGCTGCGCTGCGGGACGCCAGCCCGAGAGGCGCTGCCCATCGACGAAGATCAGCGTCGGCGTGCCGGTCACGCGGAACTTCTGGCCGAGCTCCAGATTGCGGTCGATCGGGTTCGCGCAGGTCCCGTTCGCGGTGGGCTTGATGTCCTTCAGCATGAGGTCCATCCAGGCCTTCGCGCGGTCCGGCGAGCACCAGACCGCGCGTGAAAGCGGCCCCGATTCGGGCGAGATGATCGGCAGCATGAAGACGTGGACGGTGATGTCGTCCATCTTCACGATCTCCTGGTCGAACTTCTTGCAGTACGGGCAGCGCGGGTCGGAGAAGTACGCGAACTGCCGCGTGCCCTTGCCGCGCACGATCTTGAACGCCTGATTGAGCGGAAGATCGGCGAAGCGCACCGTGTTCAGCTTGCGCATCCGCAGCTCGGTGAGGTCGGTCTGCGTCTTGCCCTCGAACACGGTGCCGAGGAAGAAGTGCGTGGCCTCGTCGTTGGTATAAAGGAGGCGCGTGCCTTCCGGGGTGGCGATCCGGATCTCCCAGAGGTTGAGGAACCCCGCGCGCGCGATGCCCTCGATCTTCATATCTCCGCCGAGGAACGCCTCCGCGCCCTTCCGGACGGTGGCTTCGTCGCGGGCGACCGCGGCGCCGCCGGCGAACGCGGTCACGAGAATGAGCAGGGCAAGCAGGTGTTTCAGCATTGGAATCCTTCCGAAGGTCGCCGTCCGGTCAACCGACGGCGTGGCGGACGAGCAGGTTCTTTACGACCGGCAACCGGTCGGTCAGGTTCAATCCGGCATTGCGGATCCGTGACGGAATTGCGCCCGGCTGCCCGAATAGCCCGACAAGGCCGTGGGTGACGGCGCGCATTGCGAGTATAGCTTCCGCCCGCACGCGCTCGTAACGCCGGAGCACCGCGCGGTCCCCGGGGTCCGCCGGTCCGCGATCGCGCAGCACCTCGGCAAGCGCGCGCGCGTCCCCGAAACCGAGGTTCACCCCCTGTCCCGCGAGCGGATGCACGACGTGCGCCGCGTCGCCGACGAGCGCGACGCGCCTGGCGATCATCGATTCCGCGGTGAGCAGCTGCAGCGGGAACGCTCTGGGCGCCGTGATCAGGTCGAGCGTGCCGAGGGCCTCGTGCCCGGCCGCGGCGGCGCGCCGGCACAACTCGGCCCCTTCGAGCGCGACGAGCTCGCGGCCGTGCGCCTCGGGGGTGGACCACACCATCGACATCCGCTCACCGCTGAGCGGGAGATACGCGAGCACGCCGTCGGGCCGGAACCACTGGTGCGCGACGCCCCGATGCGGCTGCGCGAGCGCGAAGTTCGCGACCACGCCGAGCTGGCCGTAAGGCTGCGAGCGGGCGGTGAGCCCGGCGTTCCGCCGCACCCACGATTGCGCCCCGTCCGCCCCGACCACCAGTCGCGCGGCGAGCACCGTGCCGTCATCGAGCAAGAGGGCTGCCCCGCGATCGTCGACTTCGAGCCGCGCCGGGCTTGCGGGCGCGATCCGCCTGATCGCCGTGCCCTCGAGCGTCCGCCAGAGCGCGTGCTGCAGGCGGCCGCTCTCGACGATGTGCGCCAGCGCAGCGACGCCGGTCTCGTAGGCGGAGAACTCGAGTTGCGCGCCGGGCGCGTCGCCGGCGATGCGCATCGCCGCGACGGGCTGGACCCGCGCGGGGTCGAGCCGCTGCCACGCACCGATCTCGGCGAGGAACGCGGCCGAGGCCGGGCTGATCGCGTAGATCCGGCTGTCCCAGTCGTCCGCCGGTGCGACAGGCGGCGCCGGCTCGACGACTGCGGTCGAGAGCCCACTTCGGGCGAGCGCAGCGGCGAGACTCGCCCCGACAAGACCGGCACCGACGATGACGATGTCGAAGGACTCGTGCACTGGGCTCACGCGCGCATTCTACGGGTCGGCCCGCGCCGGCTCGCGCCCGGCGCCCGAACGCCGCACGCGCCAACTTGACCCTCGGAACCCGGCCCCGGATAATCGCGCCCCTTCCCTGGCGAGTTAGCTCAGCGGTTAGAGCAGCGGAATCATAATCCGTTGGTCCGGGGTTCAAATCCCTGACTCGCCACCAGTTTTCTTTGGTCCCGGGGTTTCGAGCGCACCTGCGTGGCATGCGCCGCAACCCCCCGCATCGTTCGCCGCCGGCCGGTCGCAAACCGCCTAAAATGGCGTGCGATCAAAGGATTCGGCCCATGTCTTCGCGTTTTCGCCCCGCCCCGCTCGCCATCGCCTTCGCCCTCGCGCTGTGGGCGGTGACTGCGCTCGGCCAGGTCGCCGTCCGGACGCTTCCGGAGGACGCGCGCCGCGGCTACCTCTCCTTCGTGAAGGAGAACGTCGTGTCCCTCGACGGCAAGGAGATCAAGGTCGCGCCGGGGGGCCAGATCCGCGGCGCGAACAATCTCCTCGTCCTGCCCTCGCAACTGCCGGGCAACGCGCTCGTGAAGTACCAGCTGGACGGCGGGGGGAGCCTGTTCCGCGCCTGGATCCTGACCCCGGACGAGGCAAAGCAGCCCGACAAGTACGCCACGCCCACGCTCCCCTGGAGCTCGTCGCCCGAGCAGGGGCAGTCCATGGACCGGGTCCTCGGCACGCCGCCGGCGAGCCGCATCGGCCTGCGGCCCGGCGATCCGCCGCGCGACACGACAATCCCGCCCGGGCCGGGCCAGTCCACCAACCCGTAGACCGTCGTCCCCGCCAGCACGAGAGCGCGATGGCGCGCCGCGTCTTCATCCGCACGTTCGGCTGCCAGATGAACGAGTACGACTCGGCCAAGATGGCCGA
>CAZIXQ010000118.1:7948-11006 GCA_964543155.1 uncultured Enterobacteriaceae bacterium | reverse complement strand
ACTTCCAGCGCGAGATCGTCAAGATCCAGACGATCTTCGGCGGCAAGAACCCGCATCCGAACTGGCTGGTGGGCGGCGTGCCTTCGCCGATCAACCTCGAGTCGCCGGGCGCGATCAACATGGAACGGCTCAACATGGTCTCCCGGATCATCGGCGAGACGATCGAGTTCATCGACAAGGTCTACATCCCGGATCTGCTCGCGATCGCCTCCTTTTACAAGGACTGGGCGAAATGGGGCGGCGGCATCTCGAGCCAGAACGTGCTCGCGTACGGCGAGTTCCCCGACATCGCGAACGACGACTCGAACAAGAGCCTGCTGATGCCGCGCGGGGCGATCCTGAACGGCAACCTCAAGGAGATCGTCCCGGTCGACCTGAAGGACCTGAGCGCGATCCAGGAGTACGTCCCGCACTCCTGGTACAAGTACGCCGACGAGGCGAAGGGGCTGCACCCGTTCGACGGCGTCACCGAGCCGAACTTCGTGCTGGGCAAGAACACCAAGGGCACGCGGACCAACATCCAGAACGTCGACGAGTCCGCGAAGTATTCGTGGGTCAAGTCGCCGCGCTTCAAGGGCCAGCCGATGGAAGTCGGCCCGCTCGCGCGCTACGTCGTCGCCTACGCGATGGGCCTGCCGGAGTTCAAGGAGCCGGTCGACAAGGTGCTCAAGACGCTCGAGGTGCCGCTGCCGGCGCTCTTCTCGACCCTCGGCCGCACCGCCGCGCGCGGGCTCGAGTGCTCGTGGGCCGCGCACAAGATGAAGCACTTCTACGGCAAGCTGATCGCGAACATCAAGGCGGGCCAGCTCGCCACCGCGAACGTCGAGAGGTGGGAGCCGCGGACCTGGCCGGTCGAGTGCAAGGGCGTGGGCTACTGCGAGGCGCCGCGCGGCGCGCTCGGGCACTGGATCCGCATCAAGAACACGAAGATCGAGAACTACCAGTGCATCGTGCCGACGACCTGGAACGCGGGGCCGCGCGACGGCAAGAACCAGATCGGCCCGTACGAGGCCTCCCTCATGAACACGCCGATGGCGAAGCCGGAGGAGCCGCTCGAGATCCTGCGCACGATCCACAGCTTCGACCCGTGCCTCGCGTGCGCCACGCACGTGATCTCGCCCGAGGGCAAGCCGCTCGCGACCGTGCAGGTGCGCTGAAGGAGCGAACCGATGGCAACCGAAATGACCACCCACAAGCCGGTGTACGTGTGGGAGGCGCCGGTGCGCCTCTGGCACTGGGTGATGGCGATCGCGATGGTGGTGCTCGCGGTGACCGGCTACTTCATCGGCAGCCCGCTGCCTTCGGCGCCGGGCGAGGCGAGCGAGCACTACCTCTTCGGCTACATCCGCTTCGTGCACTTCGCGGCGGCCTACGTCTTCACGATCTTCCTGCTCGTGCGGATCTACTGGGCCTTCGTAGGCAACCGGTTCGCGCGCGAGCTCTTCGCCGTGCCGTTCCTCATGCTGAAACCCGCGTGGTGGGGCGGGCTGATCGACCAGGGGCTCTACTACGCGTTCCTGAAGAAGGACGCGCGCAGCTACCCCGGCCACAACCCGCTCGCGCTGGCGGCGATGTTCTTCATGTATCTCGCCGGCAGCCTGTTCATGATCGTGACCGGCTTCGCGCTCTACGGGGAAGGCGCCGGGATGGGGTCCTGGCAGTACACCCTGTTCACCTCCTGGGTGATGCCGCTGCTCGGGCAGAGCCAGGCGGTGCACACCTGGCACCACCTCGGCATGTGGTACCTGATCCTCTTCACGATCATCCACGTCTACCTCGTGTTCCGCGAGGACATCGCCTCGCGCGAGACGGTGATCAGCACGATGGTCAACGGCTGGCGGGTGCCGAAGCCGTGAACGCCGCGGGCGTCGCGCGCACCGGTCGCCCGCCCCTGCGGATCGCGGGGCGGGGCGCGCTCGGGCGCAACCCCGTCCATCCCGGCTACTTCCTCGACACGCGCTTTCTCAAGCCGCTCGGCATCACGCAGCAGTCGCTTGCCCGCGACCTCGGCATCTCCCGGCGGCGCGTGAACGAGCTGATCCGCGGCCACCGCGGCATCACCGCCGACACCGCGCTGCGGCTCGCCTATTACTTCCGCAACGAGCCTTCGTTCTGGCTGCAGCTGCAGCTCGCCTGGGATCTCCGTCAGGCCGCGCGCAAGTTCAAACCGCTCGCGCGCCGCGCCGCCGCGACGCCCGAAACTTCGTCCGCCCAATAGCAAAGCGCCGCGGTCGGGTTTGTCGCACCGCCGCGCGGACTTGATCCACCTCAACGCTTCGCGACCGTCGTCGCGTAACGTGGTGGTGTGTTACGTGGCGCGTAACAGAGAGGCGGACGTGAGGGAGCGATTCGAGGCGGTCGTCCTGGGCCTGGGCAACGTGCTCTGGGCCGACGAGGGTTTCGGGGTGCGCGCGGCCGAAGCGCTGCACGCGCGCTACGCGGTGCCGAGCGGGGTGGCCATCGTCGACGGCGGAACCCAGGGCTTTGCGCTGATGGACTACGTCGCGTCGGCCCGGCGCCTGCTCGTCCTCGACGCGATCGACTTCGGACTGCCCCCCGGCACCCTCAGGGTCCTGCGCGACACCGAGGTCCCCGCGTGGGGCAGCGTGAAGGTCAGTCCGCATCAAACAGGGTTCGAGGAGCTGCTCGCGATCGCGCAGCTCGCCGGAAACGCGCCGGAGACCGTGGCGGTCATTGGGGTCCAACCCGAGACGCTGGACGATTTCGGCGGCAGCCTCCGTCCTGCGGTCAAGGCGCGCGTGCCCGAGGCGGTCGCTGCCGCGGTGCAGGTGCTGGCCGAGTGGGGCCTCGCGCCGATCGAGCGCAGCGGCGGCGACGCCGAGCGCCTGCTCGCGCCGGCGCTCGCGCTCGACGCGTACGAGTCCGGGCGACCGAGCGAGGCCGAGGCGTGCCGCATCGGCGATGCGCGCGTGCTCGCACGCGGGGCGCGCTGAGCCATGTGCATCGGCGTGCCCATGCAGCTCGTCGAGCCCGGCGAGTCGCACGCCTGGTGCGATGGTCGGGGCGGTCGCAGCCGCGTCGATCTCGCGATCGTGGG
>CAZIXQ010000118.1:3431-7938 GCA_964543155.1 uncultured Enterobacteriaceae bacterium | reverse complement strand
CCGCAGCCCGCGGGGGCGTGGGTGCTCGCGTTCCAGGGCGCCGCACGGCGCGTCCTGTCCGCAGAGGAGGCCGCACACACCAACGCCGCGCTCGACGCGCTCGAGGCGGCGCTCGCGGGCGAGCAGGACCTCGGCCCCTTTTTCGCCGACCTCGTCGACCGCGAGCCGCAGCTGCCCGCGCACCTGAGAAGACGACCATGAACGCCGAAGTCCCTGCCACCGCGCCGCTGCATCCGCTCGTCGAGCGGCTCTTCTCGACGCACGGCTACGCGAAGGTCGATGCCGCGGATCTGGATGCGTTTGCCGGCGTGTCCGGCGATGCACTGCTCTTCTTCACCGAGGACCCGGTGCAGCACCGGGAGACGCTCGACCTCGCCGTGATCCTGCCCGAGATCGTCGGCGCGCTCGGGACGGCGATCCGGGTCGGCGTGCTGCTGCCCGCGGCGGCGCGCGCGGTCGCGCCACGCTATGGCTTCCGGCGCTGGCCGGCACTGGTGTGGCTGCGCGACGGCGGCTACGTCGGTGCGATCGACGGCCTCCGGGACTGGAGCGACTACCTCGCTGAATCCGCGCGCCTCGCGGAGGCGCCGGTCACGCGACCGCCCGCGGTCGGCGTCGCGGTCCGCGGCGCGGGCGAGACCCCGAGCTGTCATTGACGATCTCACGATGGTGGAGCGCCCGATGAAACCTTTCCCGATCCCCGTCCACGCGCTCGGCCCCGGCTCGCAGCCGGCCGAAGAGGATGCGCTGCAGGTCCTGCACATGGATCGCGACGTCGCCGCCTTCGTGATGCCGCAGGTCCCGGCATCCGCCGACGACGCGCACCTCGCCGCCGCGCGCGACCTCCTCGCCGGGTTCTGGGACCGGCTGCGCGGCTGGCGCGAAGGCGAGGGGCCGGAGCTCGAGCTGACGCACGTGGCGCCCGGCCCGCTCGGCATGGTGAACCAGATGCTCGGCGAGGGCGAGGTGTCGGTGCGAATCCACGGGGCGCGCGAGGTCCGCATCCAGGAAACCCTCTTCGCGGGCCTGTGGCGGGTGCACGAGCACGACGACGCGGGAAGCGTGTTGCGCGACCGGCTGATGGCATGCCCGATCCCGCCGCTCGTGACCCACGCGGCGCGCGCCGCGGCCGCGCCGCGGCCGCGCACGGTCGAGGTGCCCGCGGGCGCGATGAACTCGCCGGCGCTGCTGCGCGAGATCGACCAGCAGGTGACCGGGCGCCGCAACGGCGCGGCGGCGCACGTCGTCAACCTCACCCTGCTGCCGCTCACGCCGGCCGACCACGACCTGCTCGAGCAGGCGATCGCCCCCGGTCCGGTCGCGATCATTTCGCGCGGATTCGGGAGCTGCCGCGTCAGCTCGACCACGGTGCGCGACGTCTGGCGCGTGCAGTACTTCAACAGCATGCAGACCATGATCCTCAACACGCTCGAAGTGGTCGAGATCCCCGAGGTGGCGCTCGCCGCGCCCGAGGATCTCGCCGACAGCCGCGACCGGCTCGGCGAGCTCGTCGACTGGATGACCGAGGCCTGCGGGCGCTAGCGGGGCGGGCATGGCGCGCTTCGAAGGGTCCTACCTCGGCGACCGGTCGAAGATCGGACCGGCGACCCGGCTCGAGTGCAAGGTGTGCTGGTACGTCTACGACCCCGCGGCCGGCGACCCGGTGTGGCAGGTGCCGCCCGACACGCCCTTCTACGCCTTGCCGGCGCACTGGTCCTGCCCCAACTGCTCGGGGGAGCGCGAGCAGTTCATGGTGGTCGAGGACGCGTGATGACCGCGTCCGGCCGAACCGGGAACCCAGCCGCGAGGCTCGAGGCCGCGTTTCGCGCGATCGCCGCCGAACGCATGCGCGGGCTGCCGGTCGTGAACGAGGCGCTCGAGGTCGAGGCGGTCGGCTTCGCGCCCTGGGACGCGCACTGGCTGGGCGTTCTCGTTACGCCCTGGTGCATGAACCTCGTGCTGCTCCCGCGGGAACCCGCGCAATGGACGTCATTGCCTTCCGGCAAGAAGGCCGCGTACCGCTTCCCGGCAGGCGTCTACGAGTTCGTCGCCGGGCAGGAAGCCGCCGTCGGGGAGTACCAGGCGTGCTCGCTCTTTTCGCCGATGTTCGAGTTCGCCGACCATGCCGCCGCCCGGCTGACCGCGCAGGCGGCGCTCGCCGCGCTGTTCGACGCCGCGCACGCCGACGCCGCGCCGCCGCCGGTCGCGCCGCCGCTTTCCAAGCGCGCCTTCCTCGGGGGCGAGCGTGAACCTCGAAGGTGAGCTCGTCGTGCGCGTCGGGTGGAACGGGGCGAGCGTGACCGCAGTCGACGTCGTGTCGAGCCGGCCGCACGTCGCCGGCCGGCTGCTCGCCGGGCGACCGGTGGCCGAAGCGGTAGCCCTGGTTCCGCGTCTCTTCTCGCTCTGCGGCCGGTCTCAGGGCGTCGCCGCCGCGCTCGCTTGCGAGGCTGCCGCCGGGCGGCTCCCCGATGCGACGGGGTTGCACGGGCGCGAGGCCGCGGTGCGCGGCGAGGCGGCGCAGGAGGTCCTGCGCCGGATGCTGCTCGACTGGCCGCGACTCGACGGCGTTTCCCCGGACGGTGCCGCGCTCGCGGAGCAGCGGCGCGCGATCGAGACAGGCGAGTTCGACGAGCTGCGCGCGATCGTCCAGGCGCGGGTGCTCGGCGCGCAGGCGCCGTGGACGGCCCTCGATGACGCGGACGCCGGCGAGCGCTGGCTCGCGGCCGGTGCAACGCCCGTGGCCGCGTTCATCGCCCGATGCGCCGGAGATCGGCCCGGGCTGGCCGCTAGCGAGGTCGCGCTTCTGCCGGCGGACGGTGCCGCCGTGGCGCGTGCAGTCGGTGTGGCGCTCGCGACGGACGACGGCTTCCAGCGCGCGCCCGTCTGGCAGGGCGCGCCGGCCGAAACCGGCGCACTTGCGCGGATGCGCTCGCACCCGTGGGTCGCGGCGGTGGTGGCGCGCGATGGACGCTCGGCGCTCGCGCGGCTCGTCGCGCGCGTCGTGGAGCTCGTCGCGCTCGTGCGGCCGGATGCGCCGTCGCGCCCGGCCGTGGCGGGAGCGGTGACGGTCGCTCCGGGCGCGGGCATCGGCTGGGTGGAGACCGCGCGCGGCCTGCTCGTGCACGCCGCGGAGATTGCCGCGGGCGTGGTGCGGCGCTATCGGATCGTCGCGCCGACCGAGTGGAACTTTCATTCCCGCGGGGCGCTCGTGCGCGGCCTCGAGGGGCTCGCGGCGGGCGGCGAAGCCGAGCTCGAGCGGCTCGTCCGGTTCGCGGTCGAGTCGCTCGACCCGTGCGTGGCGCATCGTGTCGAAGTGGCGCGCGCGTGAGGCGGCGATGCACGAAATGGCACTGGCCGAGAGCGTGATCGAGATCGTCGAGCGCGCCGCGCGCCAGCACGCGGCCGCGGCCGTGCGCGCCGTGCGGCTCGAGATCGGCCGCCTGTCGCACGTCGAGCCGGACGCGCTGCGCTTTGCCTTCGACGTGGTGAAGCGCAACGGCGTCGCCCACGGCGCCCGGCTCGAGATTCTCGCGACCGACGGCACTGCGTGGTGCATGCGGTGCTGCGACACGGTCGCGCTCCCGCGTCTGGGCGAGCCCTGCCCGCGCTGCGGCAGCTACCAGCTCCAGGTCACCGCCGGGGACGAGCTGCGGGTGAAGGACATCGAGATCGGCTGAAGGAGCGCACCCATGTGCACGACCTGCGGTTGCGGACAGGGCGAAACCCGGATCGAGGGCGCGCACGCGCACGAACATCGCCACCCCGATGGGACGGTGCACAGCCATCCGCACGACCACGCCGACCCTCACGGACACGGACATGGCGACGGCCATCACGATCACCAGCACGGGCACGCGCACGTGCATCGCCACCCCGACGGGACCGTGCACAGTCATCCTCACGACCACGAGCACGATCATGGCCACGCCCACGGTCACGAGCACCACGACCACGGCCGCGACGACCTGCATTTCGGTCAGGGGCCGGCGGGTGCCCACGCGCCCGGCCTGTCGCAGGCGCGGATGGTGCAGATCGAGCAGGACATACTGGGCCAGAACGACGCGCTCGCGGTGGAGAACCGCCGGCGCTTCGCCGAGCTCGGCATCTTCGCGGTGAATCTCGTCTCCAGCCCCGGCTCGGGCAAGACGACGCTGCTGGTCAGGACGATCGAGGCGCTCAAGGGGCGGCACGAGGTCGTCGTGATCGAAGGCGACCAGGAGACGAGCTTCGACGCCGACCGGATTCGCGCCACCGGGGCACGGGCGCTGCAGGTGAACACGGGGAAGGGCTGCCACCTCGACGCCGACATGGTCGGGAAGGCGGTCGGCCGCCTCGCGCCGCCGGCGGGCAGCGTTCTGATGATCGAGAACGTGGGGAACCTCGTGTGCCCGGCCGGGTTCGATCTGGGCGAAGCGCACAAGGTCGTCGTCCTCTCGGTCACGGAAGGCGAGGACAAGCCGCTCAAGTACCCGGACATGTTCCGGCGTTCGAGCCTGATGCTGCTCAA
>CAZIXQ010000118.1:0-3331 GCA_964543155.1 uncultured Enterobacteriaceae bacterium | reverse complement strand
CTCGCGAACGAGCTGCGGCTCGACGGCTTCGTGCGCAACGACGCGCAGGGCGTCGCGATCGAGGTGCAGGGGGCGCCGCCGGCGCTCGACCGTTTCCTGGAGCGGCTGAGCGGCGAGGCGCCGGCGCTTGCCCGGATCGATGCGGTCGAAGCGAACGACGCACCGCCGGCGAGCGCGAGGGGCTTCGTGATCGAGCCGAGCGTCGCGGGTCGCGCGCGCACCGGCATCGCCGCCGATGCCGCGATTTGCGACGACTGCCTCGCCGAGCTCTTCGATCCGCGCGACCGGCGCTATCGCTACCCGTTCATCAACTGCACGCAGTGCGGACCGCGCTACACGATCACCGGCGCTCTGCCCTACGACCGGGCGAACACGAGCATGGCCGCCTTCACGCTGTGCCCACCCTGCCGCGCGGAGTATGAGAATCCGGCGACGCGGCGCTTCCACGCGCAGCCGAACGCATGCCCGGCGTGCGGACCTCGGCTCGCACTGCGCGACGCGGACGGTAGGGCCCTCGACGAGGGCGACGTGATCGCCGCCGCTCTCGCGCGCATCGAGCGCGGGGAGATTCTCGCGGTCAAGGGCCTGGGCGGCTATCACCTCGCCTGTGACGCCCGCAATGCCGTTGCCGTCGCACGCCTGCGCGAACGCAAGGCGCGCGAGGAGAAACCCTTCGCGGTGATGGTCGCGGGTGCGCCGTCGGCTGCGCGCTTCGCCCTGGTGGATGCAGCGGAGCGGCGGCTCCTCGAAGCGCGCGAGCGCCCGATCGTGCTGCTGCGCAAGCGCCCCGAGTGCGACGCCCTGCTGCCTGGCGTCGCGCCGGGGCTCGCGTGGGTCGGCGCGATGCTGCCCTACGCGCCGCTCCAATACCTCCTGTTCCACGAAGCCGCCGGCCGGCCGTCCGGGCTCGGGTGGCTGGCGTTGCCGCAGGCCCTGGCGCTGGTGATGACGAGCGCGAACCCGGGCGGCGAGCCGCTCGTGACCGGCGAGGCCGAGGCGTTCGCCCGCCTCGGCGGGATCGCGGACGCGTTCGTGACGCACGACCGCGAGATCCTCGTGCGCTGCGACGACAGCGTGGTGCGGAGCGAACGCGGCGCGCCGGCGTTCATCCGCCGTGCCCGGGGCTATACGCCGGCCGCGATCAGGCTCGCATCGGACGGCCCGCCGGTGCTCGCCACTGGCGCATTCCTCAAGAACGCGGTCTGCGTGACGCGCGGCGACGAGGCGTTCATTTCCCAGCACGTCGGAGACCTCGACAACGCGCCGACCTGCCGCGCGCTCGAGGAGACGGCGGCGCACCTGCTGCGCGTGCTCGATGTCGAACCGACGATCGTCGCGCACGACCTGCATCCGGATTTCCACAGCACGCGCTTCGCCGCCGGGTTCGCGCGCAGCCAAGGCATTCCCGCGGTCGCCGTGCAGCACCATCATGCGCACGTCGCGGCAGTCGTCGCGGAGCATGGCGTCGATGCGCCGGTGCTCGGCCTCGCGCTCGACGGCGTGGGGCTCGGCACCGATGGCGGCGTGTGGGGCGGCGAGCTGCTCTCGGTGTACGCCGGTGCGATGGCGCGGCTCGGCCACTTGCGCGAGCTGCCGTTGCCCGGCGGCGATCGCGCGGCGCGCGAGCCGTGGCGCATGGCCGCTGCGGCGCTGCACGCGCTGGGGCGCCGCGACGAGATCGCGCGGCGTTTCGCGCAGCCGGGCGCCGCGACGCTCGCGCAGATGCTCGACCGCGGCGTGAGCTCTCCGCCGACCTCGAGCGCGGGGCGCTGGTTTGACGCGGCAGCGGGCCTGCTCGGCGTGCGCGCGGTGAGCGCGTTCGAGGGGCAGGCACCGATGCTGCTCGAGGGGCTCGCCGACCGACACGGCGCGGTGGCGCCGCTCGCCGGCGGCTGGGCGATCGGCGAGGACGGCATCGTCGACCTCCTGCCGCTCCTCGGTGCGCTCGCCGAGATCGACGACGCGGGCTACGGCGCGGCGCTCTTCCACGCAACGCTGGTCGCCGCGCTCGCGGAGTGGGTGAGCGCCGCCGCGCGCCGGAGCGGCATCGCAACGGTCGCGCTCGGCGGTGGCTGCTTCATGAACCGGATCCTCGCGGACGGGCTGCGCGCGGGGCTCGAGCGCGCAGGCCTCGCCGTGCTCGAGGCGCGCCAGGCGCCGCCGAACGACGGCGGGCTCGCGCTCGGCCAGGCCGCCGTCGCGCGCGCGATCGGGAGAGGCTGACCATGTGTCTCGCAGTACCGGTGCAAGTGGTGAAGCGCCTCGAAGGTGAAGACGCGATCATCGACGCCGGCGGCGTCCGCAAGCAGGTGTCGCTTGCGCTCGTGCCAGAGGCCCGCGAGGGCGACTACGTGATCGTGCACGTGGGGTACGCGATCAGCCGGCTCGACCCGGACGAGGCGCTAAAGACGCTCGCGCTCTTCGCCGGGATGGCACAGTCCCCCGCATGAAATACGTCGACGAATTCCGCGACGGCGAGCTGGCGCGCGTTCTCGCGGAGCGCATCGCGCGGGCCGTCCAGCCCGGCCGCGAGTACCGTTTCATGGAGTTCTGCGGCGGCCACACGCACGCGATCTCGCGCTACGGGGTGACCGACCTCCTGCCGGCGGCGATCGAGATGGTGCACGGCCCCGGCTGTCCGGTGTGCGTGCTGCCGATCGGGCGCATTGACAACGCGATCGCGCTCGCGCGCGAGCACGGTGCGATCCTCTGCACCTACGCCGACACCATGCGCGTGCCAGCCTCGGGGCGCTCGAGCCTGATGAAGGCGAAGGCCGAGGGCGCCGACATCCGCATGGTGTACTCGGCCGCCGACGCCCTGCGCATCGCGCGGGAGTACCCGGCACGCGAGGTGGTGTTCTTCGCGATCGGCTTCGAGACCACCACGCCGCCGACGGCGATCGCGATCCTGGAGGCCGAGCGCGCGGGGCTGGCCAACTTCTCTGTCTTCTGCAACCACGTCCTCACGCCCGCGGCGATCGCCAACATCCTCGAGTCGCCCCAGGTGCGCGACATCGGGACCGTGCCGCTCGACGGGTTCGTGGGGCCGGCACACGTGTCGTGCGTGATCGGCAGCCAGCCCTACGAGTACTTCGCCGAGGAGTACGCGAAACCGGTGGTGATCGCCGGCTTCGAGCCGCTCGACGTGATGCAGGCGGTGCTGATGCTGGTCGAGCAGGTGAACGACGGCCGGCACGAGGTCGAGAACGAGTTCACGCGCGCGGTGACGCGTGAAGGGAACACGAAAGCGAAGGCGCTGGTGGCGGAAGTGTTCGAGCTGCGCCGCTCGTTCGAGTGGCGCGGCCTGGGCGAGGTGCCCTACAGCGCGCTG
>CAZIXQ010000117.1:0-11083 GCA_964543155.1 uncultured Enterobacteriaceae bacterium | reverse complement strand
CCGCCACGCTGAGGAGGGTCCAGGCCGCGATCAGGTAGTACACCTGGATCGCCGGACCGTAGGTGATCCCGAGCGGCGCCGGGCCGACCATGCGGTTCGCGCTCACCCCGCCCTCGCCGCCGAAGAACGCCGGGAACATGAGCGACATCGCGTGCACCATCTCGCCGATGCCGAGCGAGATCATCGCGAACGCGACCCCCGCCCTGCGCGTCGTCACCCACCCGATCGCGGCGCCGACGAGCGCCGCGGCGAACCCGCCGACGAGCGGCAGCAGGCTCACCGGGAGCGCCAGCCGGCCTTGGCCGACGAGATTGAGCGCGTGGACCGCGAAGTACGCGCCGAGCCCCATGTACACCGCGTGGCCGAACGAGAGCAGGCCCGTCTGCCCCAGCAGCATGTTGTAGGACAGCGCGAAGATGATCATGATGCCCATCTGGCTCATCAGCGTGAGCGCGAAGCCCTGCCGGAAGACGAGTGGCAGGACCGCCAGCACCAGCGTGAACGCTCCCCACACGAACCACCGCCCGACGTTGCGTGGCTTGAACCGCAGGCTCGCCATGGTGCGTCAGGTCTCTCGCGTGCCCATGAGACCGCGCGGCCGCACGATCAGCATCAGCACCATGATGAGGTAGGGGAGCATGGGCGCGGCCTGCGCGAGGGTGAGGTTGAGCACCTGCGCGAGGAAGGTGCCGTCGGCCGCCGCCACGCCAAGCGGCTTGAGCAGGCCCGCGAGCGACCAGTTGAGCGCGACCGAGAAGGTCTGCAGCAGACCGATCAGCAGGCTCGCGAGGAACGCGCCGGCGAGCGAGCCCATGCCGCCGACGACCACGATGACGAACACGATCGGCCCGATCGCCGCGGCCATGCCCGGGTCGGTCACGAACGCGGGCCCCCCGACCGCGCCGGCGAGCGCCGCGAGGGCCGAGCCGCCGCCGAACGTGAGCATGAACACCCGCGGCACGTTGTGCCCGAGCGCCTCCACCGTCTGCGGATGGGTGAGCGCCGCCTGGATCACCAGCCCGACGCGCGTGCGCGTGAGCCCGAGGTAGATCGCCGCGAGCATCGCGAGCGCCACCGCCGCCATGAAGCCGCGATAGATCGGGAAACTCGAGCCGAAGACGGTGAAGAGCGGCCCGTCGAGCGACGGCGGCGGGTTGTACTCGACCGCCGCGCGGCCCCAGACGAGGTGGATCGCCTCCTCGATGAGGTAGGCGAGCCCGAACGTGAAGAGCAGCTCCGCGACGTGGCCGTGCTTGTGCACCCGGCGCAGGCCGAAGCGCTCGACCGCCATGCCGATCACGCCAACCGCGAGCGGTGCGATGACGAGGGCGGGCCAGAACCCGAGCCACCGCGTGACCTGGTAGCCGAAGTACGCCCCGACCATGTAGAAGCTGGCGTGCGCGAAGTTGAGCACGCCCATCATCGAGAAGATGAGCGTCAGCCCCGCGGAGAGGAGGAACAGCAGCAGCCCGTAGCTCAGGCCGTTCAGCGTCTG
This sequence comes from uncultured Enterobacteriaceae bacterium, assembly GCA_964543155.1. GTDB lineage: Bacteria > Pseudomonadota > Gammaproteobacteria > Burkholderiales > SG8-39 > JAGVSZ01. The sequence continues at coordinate 9,588 of CAZIXQ010000117.1, read as the reverse complement.
GATGACCAGGAATTCCATCGGAGGGCGACCCGGCGCGCCGGGGGAAAAACAAGGGCGGCAAGCGCCGCCCTCGGATCAGCCGGGTCGGCGCGCCGGGCCTACTTTCCCGGCCGCTTCATCTGGCAGGAGGTCGGCTGCGCGGAGACGTACGGCTCGATGCGCACATCGGTCCTGAAGGCGAACCCGGTGTTCTCCACGTCGAAGCGCACGTCCTTCGGGCCGCCCTTGGCGGCCGAGCGGACGAACGTGGAGATGTAGAGCGGCTGGATCAGCTGGTGATCGGCGGCGCGCATCTCGACTTCGCCGAACTCGGTCGTGTGCTTCATGCCGGACAGCGCGAGCCCCACCTTCACCGGGTCGGCGGATTGCGCCTGCCTCATCGCCGCGGCGAGCATGTTCATCCCGGTGTGCACGCGCAGGAACCACCAGTCGAGGTTGTACTTCTTCTTGAACTCGGCGTTGACCCGCTCGAGCTCCTTCGAGGGCACGTTGGTGTGCCACTCGGTGATCTGCTTCATGCGCTCGACGCCCGCCTCGCCCACCGCGGTCGGCACCCCGGCGAAGCCGGCATAGTAGGTGTAGAAGGTCACGTTCAACCCGGCCTCGCGCGCCGCCTTCACGAGCAGCGCCATGTCGGTGCCCCAGTTGCCGGTGATGACCGTGTCGGCGCCCGCGGCCTTGATCTTCGCGACGTAGGGGGCGAAGTCCTTCACCTGCCCCAGCGGGTGCAGGTCGTCGCCCACGATCTCGACGTCGGGGCGCTTGCGCTTGAGGTCGGCCTTCGCCGCGCGCGACACCGCCTGCCCGAACGAGTAGTTCTGGTTGATGAGGTAGACCTTCCGGATGCCCTTGTTCTTCGCGAGCTCGGTGGTGAGCGCCTCCATCTTCATGTCGCTGTTCGCGTCGAAGCGGAAGTGGAAGAAGTGGCACTTCGAGTTGGTGAGGTCGGGGTCCACCGCGGCGTAGTTGAGATACATGATCTCCTTGCCGGGGTTGCGCTCGTTGTGCTTCTGCACCGCGTCGGACAGCGCGAGCGCGACCGCCGAGCTGTTGCCCTGCCAGACGTAGCGGATGCCGCGGTCGACGATCTGCTTGAAGACGTTCAGCGTCTCCTGCGGGCTCACCTTGTTGTCGAAGCCCGCCACCTCGAACTTCACCCCCGGCACGGCGTTGCGGCGGTTCAGCTCGTCGGCCATGAACTGGAAGTGCTTGAGGCCGGCCTCGCCGACGTTGGCGAACGGGCCCGACAGCGGATCGACGTACGCGATGCGCACGATCTCCTGCGCGTGCGCGCCCGCGGCGAGAGCAAGCGACAGGGCGGCGGCGAGCGAGCCGAGCGTGCGCGCGAGCATGGGGATCCTCCTCCTCGTAGGGGTGTCGGCCTGCCGCCGGGCGAGCCCCGGACGGCCCTCCGCAGCCGATGCCGCGACGATGGTAGAGAAAGGGTCAGGGGGGGTCAACCCGAACCGCCCCCGATGCGGCGCCGGAAAGGGAACGGGCCGGCGGAGGCGAGCTCCCCGGTCCCGGTGGCGCGCGTCTGCGCGCGCGGAAGGCGCCGGCCTTACTGCGCCGTGCCGTAGTTCCTGGCGATGTCGTCGATGATCGCCTGGACGTCGCGGGCCGAGAGCTTCTGGACGCCCTTCTGCTTCATCATCGCGTCGAACTTCGTCTCGAACATCCGCATGGCTTCGGTCTTCGAGATCATGCCGTCCTTGTCGGTGTCGAGCTTCATCACGTTGTCCATCGTCTTCTGCGCCAGCGCGACCTGGCCGAACCCGAGTGCGAGACCCATGGCGACGGCGGCGGCGATCTTCGAGGTCTTCATCGTCCTTCTCCTGTTCGTGGTTGATCGGTGTGAGCCCGCCGGAGGGCCGGCTCCAGCGTTCGTCGCGCGGGCGCGCGCGGCCTTACGAACGGCTCGAATCCCGACGACCAGGCGGCGAGCGTCTGCGCGAGCACGCGCGCCAAGGCCGCGCGCACCAGCGGGCAGCAGGGCGGGTGCGCGGCGAGCAGGCGCGTGACGGTGGCGGCGTTGCGCGCCGTGAGCGCGGCCCGTTCGAGCGTTGCGTTCGAGTCGCCCGATTCGTCATACCCCACGACGCGTTCTCCTTTGGCGTGCTTCCGGCGGGCGCGCGGTCTTCTGGACTCGCCGCGCGCCCCACTTCGGGAGGGGCTACTGCGCCTTCACCACGGAGGTGATTGACGCGATGACCCCGGCGGCGGTTTTGAACTGCTCGGTGCCAGGATCGATGCCGTGGCGCCGCGCGATCCAGCCGAAGTCGGTGTAGGTCGCCCAGACGTTCCCCTGCGCGTCTTCCTGGACGAGGAGGCGCACCGGCCAGTCGAGCCCGGCTTCGGGCCGGGCGTTGAGGAACTGCGTCCCGAGCGGCGGGTTGCCGAAGACGAGCAGGGTCGAGCGGCGCACGCCGGTGAGCTTCACGCCCGCCTCGGCGGCGAGCTTCGACTGGTCGACCTCGATGAAGAACCGGATCCCCTTCGCGGCGATGTCCTGCTTCAGGCGGGCGATCGTCTCGTCGGCGGGATAGGCGCTCTTCACGCGCACGACGCCGTCGTTGCCCGCGGCAGCAGGCGCGGCGGCGAGGACGGCGAGGGCGAGGGCGAGGGTGCGGCCAAGGACGAGGGTGCGGGCAAGCATGGAAGTCTCCTTTCGAGTCAGGGATGGGCCGGGGCCGCCGCGTCGCGCTGCCAGGGCCAGCGGCCCTCGAGCTCGAGCGCGAGGCTCCAACTGAGGAAGGTGCGGATGGCGACGATCACCGCGAGCACGAACACGCTGTCCATCGTCGGCGTGAAGGCGACGGTGCGAACGATGTCGGCGGCGACGAGCACTTCGAGCCCGAGGAGGATCGCGCGCCCGAGGTCCTGGCGATAGCGCTGGTAGGGCGAGGCGCATTCGCCGCGTCGCGCGAAGTAGCGCGCCGTTGCGACCGCGAGGCCACCGACGATGAGCAGCACGCCGGCCACCTCGGCGGCCAGCGCCGCCGACTCGATGAGCGTCCTGATCGCCACGGCGCCTAGCGTCGGGCCGGCGCGGCCGCCGCCGGGCCCGTCAGTCGCGCGGCGAGCGCCGCGGCGGCGACGAGTGCGACGCCGATCCCGGCGACGCACGCCGCCCAGCCGAAGCGATCGAAGAACTGGCCGAGCACCGCGGCCCCCACCAGCCCGCCGAAGAAGTAGCAGGCGAGGTACATCCCGCTCGCCGAGCCGCGGTCGGTGGTCGCCACGCGCCCGACGAAACCGGTGGCCGTCGCCTGGGCGAAGAACGTCCCGACCGCCACCAGCGCGAGCCCCGCCGCCACCGGCGCGAGGTGCGGCGCGAGCAGGAGCGGCAGTCCGGCGACCGCGAGGCCGAGGGCGGCAACGAACGTCGGCCGCGCGCCGAAGCGCGCCACCGCCCGGCCGGCGAGCGGCGTGGTGAGGACCGAGGGGAGGAATACGAGATACACGAACCCGAGCGCCATGGGCGAGAGCGCGACCGGCGCGCGCGCCAGCACGAAGTTCACGTAGGTGAACGTGCCGATGAAGGCGAAGAGGATCAGGAAACCGATCGCGAAGCTCGAGCGCAACGCCGGGTTCGCGAGGTGCTCGGCCCAGATCGACAGCGGCGAGCGCCCGGGCGGACCCATCGGCGCGGGGGCGGCGCGGCCGAGATGGAACCAGACGAGCACGGCACCGGCGAGATTGAGCCCGGCGAAGACGTAGAAGTTGGCGGCAAGCCCGAGGTGGTCCGCGAGCGCGGCCGACATCAGGCGGCCGACGAGGTTGCTCGCCACATTCCCGGTCACGTACGCGGCGAACGCGGCGGCCGAGTCGGTCGCGCTGCAGTGCTCGGCGAGGTAGGACAGCGTGAGCGCGAAGGCGCTCGCCATGCACAGCCCCTGGACGATGCGCAGCAGCGTGAAGGTCGTCAGGTCCGGCGCCGCCGCGAGCAGCGCCGTGGGGATCGAGAGCAGGGCGAGCGCGAGGAAGATTCCGAGCCGCCGGTCGATGCGGCGGCTGAAGAAGGCCACCGCCAGCCCGGCAGCCGCCATGCCCATTGTCGCGGCGTTCACCGCGAAGCCCATCGCGGCGGGGGGCACCTGGTAGTGGCGCGCGAGCGAGGGCAGGATCGCCTGGGTCGCGAAGAGGTCCACCAGGGTCAGGAACGCGACGACCCCGATCACGAGGCTGCGGATCGCGGCGGCGTGGCGCGGCGCGGGCAGCGCCCGCAGGTCGGTGGCGGTCGTCATGTCGACTCCGTGCCGGCGGGCGCGCGCCCGGTGCCTACATCATCTTCTCGTTGATCTTGTCGTCGATGCGGAAGAGATCGACGGAGATCAGCACCGAGGTCGTGCTGCCGGTGTTCTGCCACCAGTGCGACGTCGGCGCGCGCTCGGCGGCGACCTCGCCGGCGCGGTGCACGATCGGCACGGCGCAGGTGCTCGCGTACTCGGTCACCTCGCCCGAGACGACGTAGATCATCGCCGGCCGGTCGCCGTGGCTGTGCCACGGCACGATGCCGCCCGGCTTGATGTCGAGCTGGCGTGCGCGGAAGAGACGGTCCTTGATGCCGAGCGCCTCCTTGGTGAGGTCGGTCACCGCGATGATCTTGTCGGTCACGTCCTTCGGCGCCGTCGGGCCGGGCTTCTGGCCCTGGCCGTCGGCGACGCGCTTGTCGGCAGGGCACTCGCCGGCGGCGGCGGTGGTCGCGCCGAGCGCGAGCCCGGTCGCGGACAGGCCGGCGAGGACGATGCGTTTCCAGGCGGGCTGCGAAGTGTTCATGCGAGTCTCCTTTCGGTAGGTCGATGGGTGCGGCCGGGCGGCCGCGGGGGTCAGTGCGCGGTCCAGCCCCCGTCCACCGGCAGGATCGCGCCGGTGATCGAGGCGGCGCCGTCGCTCGCGAGGAACGCCGTCAGCGCGGCCACCTCGGCGACGGTCACGAACTTCTTGGTCGGCTGCGCGGCGAGCAGGACGTCGCGCTTCACCTGCGCCTCGGTGAGCCCGCGCGCCGTCGCGGTGTCGGGGATCTGCTTCTCGACGAGCGGAGTCCACACGTAGCCGGGGCAGATCGCGTTGACGGTGATGCCCTGCTCGGCCACCTCGAGCGCGATCGTCTTCGTGAACCCGGCGATGCCGTGCTTGGCGGCGACGTACGCCGATTTGTAGGGCGAGGCGACGAGCGCGTGCGCCGAGGCGATGTTGACGATGCGGCCCCAGCCGTTCGACTTCATGCGCGGCAGCGCGAGGCGCGTGGTGTGGAACGCGGCCGAGAGGTTGATCGCGAGGATGGCGTCCCACTTCTCCACCGGGAAGTCCTCGACCGGGGCGACGAACTGGATGCCGGCGTTGTTGACGAGCACGTCGATCGCGCCGAGCTCGGCGACCGTGGCCTCGACCATCGACCTGACCGCATCGGGCCTCGACATGTCGGCGGCGTCGTAGCGCACGACGACGCGGTGCTCGTCGGCGATGCGGGCGCGCAGGCGCTCCACCTCGGCGCGGTCGCCCAGCCCGTTCAGCACGATGTTGGCGCCCTGGGCGGCGAGCGCCTCGGCGATCCCGAGGCCGATGCCGCTCGTGGAGCCGGTGACGAGCGCGGTCTTTCCCTTGAGCATGGCGTGTTCTCCGTGTGGCACCGCAGCACGCGGCGTCGTTGACCGGCAGTAGTCGCCGCGCCCGGACGACCCTTACGGTGGGCGCGGCGGTGTAAGGCGGCGGGGCGCGCCCCGACTCAGGGGGATCGCCCTCTCGCAGCCCGGAGTCCCGCCATGGCGACGAAGAAATTCCTCAACCTCGCCCTCCAGGGCGGTGGCTCGCACGGTGCGTTTGCCTGGGGCGTGCTCGACCGCCTGCTCGAGGACGAGCGCATCGGGATCGAGGGCGTGGTCGGCACCAGCGCCGGAGCGATGAACGCGGCGGTGCTCGCCTACGGCCTCACCGTCGGCGGGAACGCGGGCGCGCGCGAGAAGCTGCGAGAGTTCTGGACCAAGGTGGGCGAGGTCGCCCGCTACTCGCCGCTGCAGCCGTCGATCCTCGACAAGGCGACCAGCCCCGGGAACATGGACCACTCGCCGCTCTGGTTCATGTTCGACGCGATGACGCGCTTCTGGTCGCCCTACCAGTTCAACCCGCTCAACGGCCACCCGCTGCGCGACGTGCTCCTGGAAGTGGTGGACTTCGACCGGCTGCGGCGCGAATCGAAGGCGAGGCTGTTCACCTGCGCGGCGAACGTGAAGAGCGGCCGCATCCGCGTGTTCGAGTGCCGCGAGATGTGCATCGAGGCGGTGCTCGCCTCGGCCTGCCTGCCGTTCATGTTCCAGGCGGTGGAGGTGGACGGCGAGCACTACTGGGACGGCGGCTACATGGGCAACCCGCCGATCTTCCCGCTCATCTACAACTGCGAGTCGCGCGACGTGCTGCTGGTGATGATCAACCCGATCGTCGTCGACGAGGTGCCCACCACCGCGCAGGCGATCTTCGACCGCATCAACACGCTGTCCTTCAACTCGTCGCTCATGCGCGAGATGCGCGCGATCAACTTCGTCACGAAGCTCGTCGACTCGGGCTTCGACGACGGCGGCCGGCTGAAGCGCATGTTCATCCACTGCGTCGACGCGGAGGAGGAGATGCGCAAGCTCGGCGTCTCGTCGAAGCTCAACGCGCAGTGGGACTTCCTGATGTGGCTCCACGAGCTCGGCCGCGGCCGCGCGGCGGCATTCCTCGAGGCGCACTACGACAAGCTCGGGCGGGAGTCCTCGACCGACGTCGCCGAGCGGTTCCTGTGAATGCGACGGTGGCCGTGCGGCATGGCCGCGCATCGCTGCGGGCAGCCTGGGCGGGGATCTCCCACTGGCTTGCGAGCGCCGAGCTCCAGCGGCTCCCCGACCACGTGCGCGCGGCGATCGCCGCCCAGGCGCGCGCGAACGAGATCCTGACCGGCTGGGTGCAGGCCGCCCTGGTGACGGCGTTCGCGATTCTCTATGCGTTCTCGCGCAAGACCTTTCCGGTCGATGCGGTCTTCCAGCCGGTGCCGTGGGCGCTCGGCGTCTACGCCGCGTTCACCGTCTGGCGCCTCTATCGCGCCTACCAGGACCGGATGACCCACGCATTGCGCCTCGCCTCGACCGCGGTCGACGTCGGCGCGCTGATGGTCACGATCTGGAGCTTCCACATCCAGTACGGCCAGCCGGCCGCTTTCTACCTGAAGGCGCCGACAGTGCTCTACGTCTTCATCTTCATCGCGCTGCGGGCGCTCAGCCTCGCGCCCGGCTACGTGCTCTTCGCTGGCGCGGTGGCGGCGGCGGGCTGGCTCGCGCTCCTCGCCTACGCGCTCGCCGAGCCGGGCGGCATGGGGCTCGTCACGCGCGACTACGTGGCCTACATGACCTCGCCGCGCATCCTCATCGGCGGCGAGGTGGACAAGGTGCTCTCGATCCTGATCGTTTCGGCGCTGCTGACGGCCGCCACGGCGCGCGCGCGCACGCTCCTGCACCGCGCGGTCGCCGAGGGCGCCGCCGCGGGCCGCCTCGCGCGCTTCCTCTCTCCCGAGGTCGCGGCCACGATCGTCGGCGCCGAGGAGGCCGCGCTGCGCCCCGGCGAGGGCCGGCAGACCGAGGCGGCGGCGATGTTCGTCGATCTCCGCGGCTTTACCCGGCTCGCGGCCGAGCTCGCGCCGAACGAGCTCGTGAAGCTCCTCGGCGAGTACCAGCGCGTCGCGGTTCCGGTGATCCGCGCGCACGACGGGACGGTCATCACCTACCTCGGCGACGGGATCATGGTGACCTTCGGCGCGTTGCGCGGGTCCGCGACTTACGCCGCCGATGCGCTCGCCGCCGCCGGCGCGCTCGTGGACGCGCTCGAGGCCTGGGCCGCCGAGAGGCGCGGGCGCGGACTCCCGGCGCCCGGGGTCGGCGTCGGCATCGACGCCGGCACCGTGACCTGCGGCGCGATCGGCGACGCGGCGCGGCTCGAGTACGCGGTGATCGGCGACCCGGTCAACCGTGCCGCGAAGCTGCAGAATCACACCAAGGCGGAAGGCGTTCGCGCGCTGGCGAGCGCCGCGGCGCTGCAGCGCGCCGTCGAACAGGGCTTCGCGCCCTCGCGGCCGCTCGAGATCCGCTCGCGCCGCGCAGTCGCCGGGATCGCAGCGCCGACCGACGTCGTCGTGCTGCGCTGAGCGGCGGTGCGCGGTTGACACGCCCATACCCGGGCGGTACCTTCGGCCGCGCCAATCCCGCCCGCTCCAGAGGTGCCCCGATGCTCCGCGGCCAGATGATGGACCTGCCGCTGCTGATCTCGTCGCTCATCGTGCACGCGGACCGCTGCCACGGCGACACCGAGATCGTGTCGCGCACGGTCGAAGGACCGATCCACCGCTACACCTACGCCGACGCGCACAGGCGCGCGCGCCAGCTCGCGCAGGCGCTCGCGCGCCTCGGGGTGAAGCAGGGCGACCGGGTCGGCACGCTTGCCTGGAACGGCTACCGGCACCTCGAGCTGTACTACGCCGTGTCGGGAATGGGGGCGGTCATCCACACGATCAATCCGCGGCTCTTTCCCGACCAGCTCGCCTACATCGTGAACCACGCGGAGGACGGGTACGTCTTCTTCGATCTGACGTTCGCGCCGCTCGTCGAGAAGCTCGCGCCGCACTGCAAGGGCGTGCGCGGGTGGGTGGCGATGACCGACCGGGCGCACATGCCCGACATCCTCGGGGTAAGAGCGCTCTGCTACGAGGAGCTGCTGGCGGCCGAGCGCGACGACTTCGAGTGGCCGCGGCTCGACGAATGGACCGCGTCGGGGCTCTGCTACACCTCGGGAACGACCGGCAACCCGAAGGGCGTGCTGTACGCGCACCGCTCGACGGTCCTGCACGCGTACGCGGCGTCGCTGCCCGACGTGTTTGCCGCCTCGGCGCGCGAGACGATCCTCCCGGTCGTCCCCATGTTCCACGTGAACGCGTGGGGCATTCCGTACCTCGCCACGCTGAACGGTTGCAAGCTCGTCTGCCCCGGCGGCGCGCTCGACGGCAAGAGCCTCTACGAGCTCTTCGAGGCGGAGCAGGTGACCGTCACCGCCGGCGTGCCGACGGTCTGGCTCGGGCTCCTCTCCTACATGAAGGCGAACGGGCTCAAGTTCTCCAGCTTGCGCCGCGCGGTCGTCGGCGGCTCGGCGGCGCCGCCGGCCATGATCCGCCAGTTCGAAGAGGAGTTCGGGGTGGACTGCCAGCACGCCTGGGGCATGACCGAGATGAGCCCCCTCGGCACGCTGCTCACGCTGAAGGGCAAGCACGCAGCGATGCCGGCGGCCGATCGCTTCGCGCTGCGCTGCAAGCAGGGCCGCACGATCTACGGCGTGGAGATGAAGATCGTGGACGGCGACGGCCGCGAGCTCCCGCGCGACGGCAAGGCGTTCGGCGACCTGCTCGTGCGCGGGCCCTGGATCACGAACGGCTACTTCAAGGGCGAGGGCGGCAACGTGCTGCGCGAGGGCTGGTTCCCGACCGGCGACGTGGCGACGATCGATGCGGACGGGTTCATGCAGATCACCGACCGCTCGAAGGACGTGATCAAGTCGGGCGGCGAGTGGATC
>CAZIXQ010000116.1:0-11218 GCA_964543155.1 uncultured Enterobacteriaceae bacterium | reverse complement strand
TCACCGCGGGGGTGTTCGCCTTCAAGCGCGAGAACGAGGACCCGACGCGCATGTTCGCGGGCGAGGGCGACCCCTTCCGCACCAACCGGCGCTTCCACCTGCTCTCGCAGGACATGCCGGCGAAGCGCCTGTCGACCGCGTTCGACTCGGTGACGCTGTACGGCTTCGACCCGGATCTGCGGCCGGACATCTACGGCAAGGTCGGCAACTCCGGCGTGTCGATCGCGACGCTCGACGACATGAAGGTGCTGTACTCGGGCTTCGACCTGTGCAGCCCGAACACCTCGGTGTCGATGACGATCAACGGGCCGGCGCCCACGATCCTCGCGATGTTCCTCAACACCGCGATCGACCAGCAGCTCGACCGCTTCCGCAAGGACAACGGCCGCGAGCCGACCGAGGACGAGGCGGACAAGATCCGCGAGTGGACGCTGGAGAACGTGCGCGGCACCGTGCAGGCCGACATCCTCAAGGAGGACCAGGGCCAGAACACCTGCATCTTCTCCACCGAGTTCAGCCTCAAGGTGATGGGCGACATCCAGGAGTTCTTCGTCCACAACCGGGTGAAGAACTTCTACTCGGTGTCGATCTCGGGCTATCACATCGCCGAGGCGGGCGCGAACCCGATCTCGCAGCTCGCCTTCACGCTCTCGAACGGCTTCACCTTCGTCGAGGCGTACCTCGCGCGCGGCATGCACATCGACGACTTCGCGCCGAACCTCTCGTTCTTCTTCAGCTACGGCATGGATCCGGAGTACACGGTGATCGGCCGCGTCGCGCGGCGCATCTGGGCGGTGGCGATGAAGAACCGGTACGGCGCGAACGAGCGCAGCCAGAAGCTCAAGTTCCACTCGCAGACGAGCGGCCGGTCGCTGCACGCGCAGGAGATCGCGTTCAACGACATCCGCACCACGCTGCAGGCGCTGATCTCGACCTACGACAACACGAACTCGCTGCACACCAACGCCTACGACGAGGCGATCACCACGCCCACCGAGGAGTCGGTGCGCCGCGCGATGGCGATCCAGCTGATCATCAACCGCGAGTGGGGGCTGGCGAAGAACGAGAACCCGAACCAGGGCAGCTTCGTCATCGAGGAACTGACCGATCTCGTCGAGGAGGCGGTGCTCAAGGAGTTCGAGCGGCTCGCTGAGCGCGGCGGCGTGCTCGGTGCGATGGAGACGGGCTACCAGCGCGGCAAGATCCAGGAAGAGTCCATGGTCTACGAGCACAAGAAGCACGACGGCTCGTACCCGATCATCGGCGTGAACACCTTCCGCAACCCGCACGGCGATCCGGTGCCGACCGAGATCGCGTTGATCCGCTCGACCGAGGAGGAGAAGCAGAGCCAGCTCTCGCGCCTGCGCGACTTCCACGAGCGGCACCGGGCCGAGAGCGGCCCGATGCTGAAGCGCCTTCAGCAGGCGGTGATCGACAACCGGAACGTCTTCGAGGTGCTGGTGGACGCGGTGCGCGTCTGCTCGCTCGGGCAGATCACGCACGCCCTGTTCGAGGTCGGGGGGCAGTATCGAAGGAGCATGTGAGACCGGCGTTCGCCGATCGCCGTTGATTCGCCGGTTGCGGGCGCGGACCCCGAACTGCGCGATCTCGGGTCTGCAATCGCGCGCGCCCGCGCGTCGAGACCGGCCGTCTGCGCGCGCTCGGCCTGCGCTCGGCGAGCGTTGAGGCCACCGCGCGCGGTTTCGTGCGCCGGCCGCGCGGGGGCGCGCGGGCTCGTCGTGCTGGCGCCGCCGATCGACGGCGACCAGACGTCGCGGCTCGCGGGAATTGCGACGACGGTCCTGCTGCTACCCCCTGCGCTCCCGAGTGTATTAGAGCGGCGTCGCCGCCTCGCCTATGCCGCCGTGGCCAGGTGAGCCGGGGTGGCGAGCGAGCGGGCGAGCGCGCGCAGGAGCGCGGCGCCGTCGCCGCGCCAGGCGCTGCCGTGCATGCAGGCGAGGACCTGGGGCTGCTCGCGGGCGAGGCGCTCGAGGGTGGCGGCGGTCTGCGGCGTGTGCGCGTAGTAGTCCATCGCCCGGCGGAAGGCCTCGCTCGGGCCGAGGATGTCGCCCTCGGTGAGGGACACGGCGCCCGTGCCGCCCTGGGTGAAGAGGTCGCCGCAGAGGAGCGTGCGGGTCTCGAGCTCCATCATGAAGCCGTTCTCCCACGCGTGCGGCACGTGCGGCGCGTCGAGCCACTTGAACGCGTGGCGGCCGGTGCGCAGGATCTCGCCGTCGGCCATCGCCCGCCCCGGACGCGCGGCGAAGTCGTTGACGGACACCATCGCCGCCACCTGGCCGGAGACCGGAACGGCGGCGCTCGCCGCGGCGAGGAAATCGTTCAGCGACCCGCACTCGTCGGCCTCGAAGTGCGCGAACGCCATGTAGCGCAGCCGCTCGAGCGGCAATACCTTGCCGATTGCCTCGGCGACGAGCGGGAACATCCGGCGCGGGCCGGTGTGGAAGAGGAGCGGCTCGTCGTCCGCGACGAGGTACTGGTTGAAGTTGAAGTCGGGGCCGCCGGGAACCTGGATCGGCGTGTTGATCCGGTAGATGCCGGAAGCGATCTCGTGGAGGTTGGTGCCGCTCGAGGCGTTGGTGATCATGGGTGTCTCCTGGTTGCGACCCGGGGTGGGTCATGCCGGGGAGGTGTAACGAGGCGCCGGGGCGTTACACATCCTCGGAAAGGACCGCTATGCTCGGCCAGTGCCCCATGACTCCGGTCTCCTTGCGCTCGACGACGGCGCGCTCGCCCGGCGCATCGCCGTGGCCGGTGCCGCGCCCGACTCGGCGGCCGAGGCGGAGCTCTACCGGCGGCTCGCCCCGCGCGTGCGGCTCTACGGCCTGCGCCACCTGCGCGACCGGCAGGCGGCAGCGGACCTCGTGCAGCAGGTGCTCCTCATGACGCTCGAGCGCCTGCGCGCCGGGGAGGTGCGAGAGCCGGAGCGGATCGCCTCGTTCGTGCTCGGCGCCTGCCGCATGACGGTGCTCGAGATGCGGCGCGGAACGCGGCGCCGCGAGGCGCTGCTCGAAACGTGGGGTGGCGCGGCAGAGGCCTTCGACGCGCCGGAGCCGCTGGCGTTCCACCCCGACCGCCTCGCCGGCTGCCTGGACGCGCTCTCCGAGCGCGAGCGCTCGGTGGTGGTGCTCAGCTTCTTCGCCGACAAGCCGGCGGACGAGGTGGGCGAGGAGCTGGCCATCAGCGGCGGCAACGTGCGCGTGATCCGCCACCGCGCCCTCGCGCGCCTGCGCGCGTGCATGGGCGTGGGGGAGGACGGACGGTGACCTGCGCGAACCCGATCGACTTCGAGCCGCTCGTCGCCTACTGGCTGGGCGAGGTGCCGGAGAGCCTGGAAGCGACGCTCGAGGCGCACCTCATCGGCTGCGCGCACTGCTCGAACCGGCTCGAGCAGATCGTCGCCCTCGCCGCGGGCGTGCGCGCCGCGGTGGAGGGCGGGAGGGTGAGCATGGTGGTCTCCGGGCGCTTTGTCGACGCGATGAAGCGGGCCGGCCTGCGCCTGCGCGAGTACGCGCTCGACCCCGGCGGCAGCGTGTACTGCACCATCCGCGCGGAGGACGACGCGGTCGTCTCGCGTCTCCGCGCGCCGCTTGCCGGCGTGAAGCGGCTCGACGTCGTGCGCCTGCGCGGCGGTGGCGAGCCGGAGGAGCGCCTCGCCGACGTGCCGTTTGACCCGGGGGCCGGCGAGGTGTTCGTGATCCCCTCGGCGGCGTGGCTCAAGACGATGCCGGCGTTCACGATGCGGATGCGGCTGATCGACGTGAGCGGGCAAGGCGAGGTGCCGCTCGGCGAGTACACCTTCGCTCACTCGCCTTCGTAGCCCTCCGCGGCGCGCGCGATTCGCGACGATCTCGTTACTCCCGGCAGGGCGGCGGGGTCCGCCGCCGTGCGGCGTCCGGGTCGATCCGCTTCCTCAACACCCTCGGCTGAGCGGACGATGGTGCCCGCTCGCGGCGTAGGGTAGCCTCGGGCAACCCGTAGAGCGACGAGAGGCAGGCGCATGGACGCGAACGAGGCGCGCGCGTGGGCGCATACGCAGGCCGACACGGCGTGCGACATCGTCATGGAGGGCGGCGCAGCGAGCGGGATCGTCTACCCGCGCGCGATCTGCGAGCTCGCCCGCGGCTACCGGTTCCAGCGCATCGGCGGGACGTCCGCCGGCGCGGTGGCCGCCGCCGCCGCGGCCGCCGCGGAGTACGGCCGGCGCATGGCCGAGAAGGACCCGAACGGCGGCAACTCGGGGGCCTTCGAGCAGCTCGGCGCGGTTCCGGACTGGTTCGCGGAACGCGTCGGCGGGCACACCCGCCTGCGCCGGCTGTTCGAGCCGGAGCCGGAGATGCGGCCGGCGTACGAGCTGTTCATGGCGCTGATCTCCGGACCGAGCCTGCTGCAGTCGATCGGCCCGGTCGTGCGCGCCGCGGCGAGGTTCTTTCCGGTGAGCTTCTTCGGCGGCGCGGCGATCGGCCTGCTGCTCGCCGCGCTCGCGGTGAACGGCGCGCTCCAGGTCGGCGGCGGCGCGGGCGCGCTGCTCGTGATCGCGGCGCTCGTCGCGGGCCTCCTCGCCACCGCGGTGCTCGCGGTGCTGGGCGTGCTCGCCAGCCTCGCCGTGGACGTCGTGTGCCGGCTGCCGCGCCATCACTTCGGCGTGGCGCGCGGTTACTCGAAGGACCCGGACAAGGACCGCTCGCCGCGCGTGACGGCCTGGATGCACCAGCTCGTCCAGACGCTCGCCGGGAGGAAGCCGGGCGACGATCCGCTCACCTTCGGCGACCTGGACGGCTGTCCCGACCCGGTCGTCGGCAACGGCGACGGGATCATGCTGCGGCTGATGACCACCTGCCTCACCCAGGGCCGGCCGTATCGGCTGCCGTTCGCCGACGGCGAGGCGTTCTATTTCGACGCCGAGGAGCTGGCGCTCTTCTTCCCGCCGGAGATCGTCGCATGGATGGTGCGAAAGTCCGACCCGAGCGCGCGCCCGGCCGAGGGATATCGCGCGCTGCCGCCCGGGCGCGACTTGCCGATCGTCGTGGCGGCGCGCATGAGCATGGCCTATCCGCTGTTCTTCAGCGCGATTCCGCTCTACGCATTCGATCGGACGCGGCACCCCGACCAGCCCGACCGCGACCTTGCGCTCGCGGGCCTGCGCCCCGAGCGGTGCTGGTTCGCCGACGGCGGCATCTGCAGCAATCTCCCGGTGCACTTCTTCGACCTGGCGCTGCCCCGCTGGCCGACCTTCGCGCTGGACCTGCGCGGCTACCATCGCGACCTCGAGCCGAGGAGGAACCAGAGCGAGGAGCAGAAGGTCTGGATCGACCACGACTTCCGCGACGCCGCCGGAGACAGCGTCATCACCGAGTGGTGGAAGCCGCTGCCGGACGAGCCGCGCAAGGTGGGCGAGACCCTCGGGTTCCGGCGGTCGTTCGAGCGCACGGGTCGCTTCCTCGGCGCGGTGCTCGACACGATGATGAACTGGAACGACAACGCCCAGCTGCGCCCGATCGGCTCGCGCGACCGCGTCGCGCACGTCAGCCTCGACGAGAGCGAGGGCAGCTTCAACCTCTGCATGAAACCCGAACAGATCCGCACGCTCGCCGAGCGCGGCCGGTTCGGCGGCACGAAGCTGCGCGATCGCTTCGCGCGCGACACGGGATGGCGCGAGAACCGCAGCGCCCGCCTGTTCTCGTTCCTCGCGGTGACCGGCGAGTACCTGCAGTGGGTGAACCGCGCCTGCAGCTTCCGGGGCGCGGACGGCAGGCGCTACTACGTCGACGAGCTGCGCGACGCCGAGTTCCATCCGTCGGGCTGCGCCCCGCTCACGGCGCCGCAATCGACGCGCGCGGAAGCGCTCCTGCGACGGGTGCTCGATGCGGCGGCCGACGTGCCGCCCCACGGTGCGCGGGACTCGCTCGTGTCGATCGTGCCGCCGCCGCGGCAGACGATCCGCTTCCTTCCCGAAGGCGAGCCGATCCCCGCCCGCGGGGCCGGCGACGCGTCGGCGCAGTACGCCGCGGCAGCGTCGCAGAGCGGCCTGCGCGCGTCCTAGCTCGCGCGGCGTCGGATGCGCCGCGCCGCCGCGAGCGCGGCGATGCCCGCGAGGAGCAAATAGGCGTTGCCGGGCTCCGGGACGATGAGCGGTGGCGCCGAGAACGTGTAGGTCGTCGTGACCTGGAGCACGCTCAGTGCGGTCACGACCGTCGGCGCGCTCGTGACGCGTCCGAACTCCTCGAAGCTCAGCCGGTACGACAGCAACAGCTGGTTCGAGAGCGCCTGGCCCGAGTCGAAATCGTCGAGCTGCCCGGAGAGCGTCACCGGCGGCGAGAGCCCGATCAGCAGCGACGAGCTCACGTTCTGCGGCCCGATGAACTGTCCGAGCGCCTCGTGGTAGGAGAACCTGAAGGAGTAGCTGCCGGGCACACTCAACGTTTCGCCGAGGCCCGTCGACCCGGCGGCCGTGCTCAACACGAACGGTCCCGAGTCGTAGAGATTCGTCAGGCCGTCGATCTCGATCGATAGCCGCGGGACGATCGTGACGGAAACCGGGACCGGCGGAACAGACAGGTTCTGTCCCGGCTGGATCGTGAAGACCACCGAGCCGCTGAACTGCAGGTCGACGTCCTCGAGGGTGCCAAGGGACGATGGAAAGAGTCGACCTGTTTCGATCACGGGCGACACGAAGAGGCCGGAGCCTACGCCGGTCGCGCTCAAGGTCTCGGTGTAGACGTCGACCAACGGGATCGTCAGCGCGCGTGCAGGCGCCGCGGCGCAGAGCAGCAGCACCGTGGCCGCGATGCACCGAAGCCGCTGGCGTCGGGCCGTGCCGATCGATTCGAGCGACGTCGGCGTTCGCGGGATGCTGGCGCTGACCATGGGATGCTCCGCTCCTTGCTCAAAATCCGTGCCGGCGCTGCAAGTGCCGTGCCACAGACCACGAATCAATCGGTTACGCCGACTGCCGGTCGATTGCTGTAAAACGCCCGGACGCTCTTGCGTGGGCGCACCTAATCGTAATGGACCGCGAGCCAGACGGTCGGCTCGCCCGCGCGGGTCCCCTCGACCCGATGCCGGCGGTGCGGGGCGATGTCCACGAAGTCGCCGGCGCGAAGCGTTCGCGCCGTGCGCTCATCCTCGAAGCGCAGCCGCGCCTCGCCCGCGAGCACCGCGACCCACTCGCCGTGCGCCTGGTCGTACCAGAACCCCGGCGGGCTCGCCTGCCCGGTCGAGACGATCCGCTCGATCCGGACGCCGGGGCGCTTGAGGAGATCGACGAGCATTTCCTGATCGACACGCTCAGGCAGATCGGCGAAGAGGTTGCGGATCATGAATGCCTCCTTGTGCCCGGTACCCCGGTTGGCATGCTCAGCGTAGCATCCGGCTCCGTCATGGCCATCGCGCCCCACCCGGACCAGCTTGCCGCGAACGCGCTCCTCGGATCGCTCGCGCCGGCCGACCTGCGGGAGGAGGCGCGACGTTTCGCCGTCCGAAGCTACCCCAAGGGCGCCATCGTCGCGACCGAGGGCGACCGCTTCGATCTCTTCAACATCGTCCTCTCCGGGCGGGTGAAGTTCTTCTGGCGCGACGACGACGGCCGGCAGGTGGACGTCGCCGTCATCGGCCCGGGCGAGGATTTCGCCGCGCAGACCTTCGGCGGCGAGCCGCTCCTCACGTCGATCATCGCGCTCGAGGATCTCCGGCTCGCCTCGATCCCGATGCCGGAGTTCGAGCAGCTGCTGCTGCGTCACCCGCAGCTCGCGGTGGCCTACCTGAAGCGCGTGGTCCACCTCTTCCGCAACACGATGACGGGGAGGCGGGCCTTCTCGATGGACGACGTCTACGGCCGCGTGACCCAGCTCCTGCTCGCGAGCGCGCAGGAGGCCGGCGGCGTGCGCGTGCTTGCCGAGCGCATGACCCACGCGGAGATCGGCCAGCGGGTCGGCGCCACGCGCGAGATGGTCGGGCGGGTGCTGCGCGAGCTTGCGCGCGGCGGGTACATCAAGGTGGAAAAGGGGCGCATCGCCATCCTGCGCACGCCGCCGCGGCACTGGTAGAGAGAACTAGTTCTCTGCCGATCGCTGCACGCGTTCTCTCGATCGCCGCCGCGAGCGCCCTTAATGTGGGCAACACCACAAGACCTGACCAGGAGGATCCGGTGACCCGCTTCAGCCGAGATTTCCGCGTGGCGTGCGCTGTCGCCATGCTCGCCGCCGCCACGCCCGCGCTCGCGCAGGTCAGCGACGCGGCGGCCGGGTTTCCGAGCCGGCCGGTTCGCCTGGTCGTGCCGTTCGGCGCCGGCAGCGGGCCGGACGTGCGCGCCCGCCAGATCGGGCAGAAGCTCGCCGAGGACTGGGGCCAGCCCGTGGTCGTCGAGAACCGCCCGGGCGCGGGGGGCCAGCTCGCGATGGAGCAGGTCGCCAAAGCCGCGCCGGACGGCTACACGCTCGTCATGGCCGGTCAGTCCGCCGTGGCGATTGCGCCGCACCTGTCGACGCTGCGCTACGACCCGCTGAAGGACTTCACGCCCGTGACCCGCACGAGCCAGGGCACGATCATCCTCGTGGTCCATTCCGAGCTCCCGGTCCGGAGCGTGGCGGAGCTCGTGGACTACGCCCGCCGCAATCCGGGCACGCTCAACGCCGCGTCGTGGGGTTCGGCGACCATCACCCACCTGGCGCTCGAGCTATTCATGCGCTCGGCCGGCGTCCGGTTCACGCACGTGCCGTACAAATCGGCCGGACAGGCCGTCGCCGAGCTCGTGGCGGGACAGGTTCAGCTTGCCTTCGAGTTCTACCCCGCAGTCGGCCCACAGGTGAAGAGCGGGCGGTTGCGCGCCATCGCAGTATCCGGGCGCGATCGCATTCCCGCGCTGCCCCACGTACCGACGTTCACGGAGGCGGGCGTGCGCGAGATGGAGTCGGTCAGCGGCTGGCAGGGCGTCGCCGTCCCGGCCGGTACTCCGCGGGAGATCGTCACCAGGCTGCAGGCCGCCGTCGCTCGCGTGCTGGCCCTGCCGGACGTCCGGGCCTCGTACGTCGACGCGGGCTTCGTCCCCATTGGCGATACGCCGGAGGCGTTCGCGGCGTTCATCCGCGCCGAACATGCGCGCTGGGGCAAGCTGATCGCCGAGGCCGGAGTGCGTGCGGAGTGACGACATGGCAATGACCCCGCCTCTTGTCGAGCTCGTGACCTCCGAGGCCGAGTTACGGGCGTTGATCGGCCATCCGAGTGACGCAGTGGTCAAGAGCCGCCTTTCGGCGCTCGACGATCACTGCCGCGCCTACGTCGCACGGAGCCCGTTCGTGATCGTCGCGTCGGCGGACGGCGCGGGCGAACTGGACGTGTCCCCGAAGGGCGATCCGCCCGGCTTCGTGCGGATCCTCGACGACTCGACGCTTGCGATTCCCGAGCGGCCGGGGAACCGGCGCGCCGACACCTTCTCGAATCTGCTGCAGAGCCCGAACGTCGCTCTGATCTTTCTCGTTCCGGGCAGGGCGGAGACCCTGCGCGTCAGTGGCACCGCGATCATCGCCAGGGACCGCTGGCTGCGCGATGAACTGGCGATCGCGGGAAAGGCGCCGGCGTTCGCGCTCGTGGTCACGATCCGGGAGGTCTCGCTTCACTGCGCCAAGTGCGTCGTCCGCTCGCGGCTCTGGGATCCCCGGCACTGGCCGGACCTCGAAGGCATGCCGACATTCGCGCAGGCAATCGTCGCGCAGGCGAAGCTGGACAAGACCCCCGCTGAGGTGCAGGCCTTCCTCGACAACGACCAGCGCGAACGGCTCTATTGAAAAGATGGCGGCTTTCGGCTCCCTTCCTCCAATCGAGCAGGCCCGCCAACTGGCCAATCCGGAGGGTCAGGTCGGCATCGAGGTCGCCGAGTGGCTGAACGAAAACAACCGCGCAGGCAACGCACAGGTCCTCGCCATGCTGGATGTGCTGGCCGGTCATCGTGTGCTCGAGATCGGTTTCGGCAACGGTCGCGTGGCGCCCGTGGTCGTCGGCCAGGCGGCGGAGGTCCACTACGCGGGCATCGACATCTCCGCGACCATGGTCAACGAGGCCAATCGCTTCAACGCGGGCCTCGTCGCCACCGGCCGGGCGAGCTTCCGTCTCGCATCTGCCGACTGCATGCCCTTCGAGGACGCGAGCTTCGACCGGGTCTTTGCGATCGGGGTCATGCATTTCTGGCAGGACCCGCGCATGCCATTGCGCGAGATCCGTCGTGTCATGCGGCCCGACGGCCTCGCCGTGATGGGCGCGCTCGATTCGCGGTCCCCACCTCCGTTTGCCCGTCCGGAATTCGGGTTCCATCTCCGCAGCGCCGCCGAGTGGGTCGAGCTCTGGCGGCAAGCCGGATTCCGCGCCGTGGACGCGCAGCGGTCGGAATCCGAACAGATCACCGTGGATGGCGCCGCAACCCGCCGCACCGTCATTCGACTGACGGCGCGGCGGTAGGTCCGCCGCGGTCCCGGCGCGCCGCCGCCGTGGGCTATCCGGGCCTGCGTCCTTCGGAACGACGTTCCTCGCGCCCCTGCCCCCGGTCCGCGGGCGCACCTCGCGGCGCCGAGTGCGGCTGCGGTCCTGGCGTTGGCATCGCCGCTGATGGGGGCGCAGGCGGGGCGGTACGAACGATGGGCGCCGGCGGCGCGGGGCGCGGCTCCATCCGCGCCTGCGGCGGCGCGGAGACGGACGGCGCCATCGCGCGCGGCGGCTCGACGCGTTGCGGCTCCCGTCGCGGTTCGAATCGCGGCTGCGTCTGCTCAGGCTGCGGCTGCGGCGCAGGCACAGTCGTTCGCGGCCCCTCCACTCGCAGCACCTCGCGGCGCGGCTCCAGACGCGGCTCGGGCCGCGGAGACGCTTGTGCGGGCGGCGCTGCCGGGACGACCGTGCGCGGTGTTTCCACTCGCTGCACCTCCTGGCGCGGCTCGGGCCGCGGCGTCGCTTGTGCGGGGGGTACCGGTGGGGCGACGGTGCGCGGTCCTTCCGTCCGCTGCACGTCCTGACGCGGTGCGCTGCGCGGCTGCGCTTGAACCGGCGGCGTCGACGGCGCGACCGGCGCGCTCGCGCGCGGTACGTCTCCGCGCGGGATCTCCAGCCGCCGTTCCTGGCGCGGCTCGGGCCGGACCTCGACGATGCGCGACGGTGCCGCGGGCGCGGCCTGGACCGACGGCGTCGGCGCCGGCTGTGCGCGCATCTCCGGCCGACG
>CAZIXQ010000115.1:0-11238 GCA_964543155.1 uncultured Enterobacteriaceae bacterium | reverse complement strand
GCGCCTTTCGCTGCGCTACAGCCGCCCGCTGCGCTTGATGTCGATGTACCGATTGACCAGCGCGATCGGCAGCTCCGCCGGCTCGACGTCCAGGCACACCGCGCCGCCGCGCTCGAGGCGCCGGAAGGCGAGCTCGCGCCGCGCGAGGTAGTCGGCGGTCGCCGCGTGCGTCAGCGCGCGGTCGAAGGTGTCCGCGCGCGCGGCGAGCGCGCGCGACAGGATCTGCTCGCGCAAGCTGGCGAACAGCACGAGGTGGCGCGACTGCAGCAGCCCGAGCGCCGGGGCGAGCGTGTCGTCGTCCTCGTCGCGCAGGTTCGTCAGGATCACGACGAGCGCGCGCTTGCGCACGCGCTTCATCACCTCGACCGCGGCGCCGTAGTAGTCGGTGGTGGCGAGCGTCGGGTGCAGGTCGTAGACGCGGTTCAGGATGAGGTTGACGGTCGAGCGCGCCTTGCGCGGCGCGAGCCAGCGGCTCGCGCCCGACATCGTCAGGAGTCCCACCGCGTCGCCCTGGCGCAGGCTCGCGTAGGCGAGCAGCAGGGCGGCGTTCAGCACGTGGTCGAAGTGCGCGAGATCGCCGTCCTGCGCGCTCATGCGCCGGCCGCAGTCGATCAGCAGCACCACCTGCTGGTCGCGCTCGTCCTGGTACTCGCGCGAGACGAGCTTGCGCATGCGCGCGCTCGCCTTCCAGTCGATCTGCCGCTGCGCGTCGCCTTCGCGGTATTCGCGGAGCTGGTGGAAGTCGAGGCCCTCGCCGCGCCGCCGCCGCTGCAGCACCCCGATCTGCGACAGGCGGTGGTCGGTGGCGAGGAGCGCGAACTTCGTGAGGGCCGCGAAGTTCGGGTAGACGCGCGTCGCCGTCGGCTCGCCGGTGCGGCGCCGCGCCTGCCACAGCCCGGCGCGCGAGGCGAGCCGCGCCTCGACCTGCCCGAACGCGATCGGGCCGCGCTTGACCGGGCGCACGCTGTAGCGCAGCTCGGCCCAGCCGCGCGCGGGCACGGTCACGCGCTGCGGGAGCCCGTTCGCCTCGACGCCGGCCGGATGGTGGTCGTGGACGTCGCAGGTCACCGCCGCCAGACCCGGATTCGCGAGGCGCAGCACGACCTCTTGCGGCACGCCGAGCGCGAGCGAGGCGGGCAGCACCCGGCGCGCCTCGGGCGCCCGGATGCTGCGCGCGGCGAAAGCGTCCACGGCGGCAAACGCGACCAGCGCCACCGCGGCGGCGATCCACGCGAGCGCAAGCGCGGGCACGATGGACGCCGCGAGCCCGAGCGCGGCGAGCGCGGCGGCGAGCCCGATGAGCCGGGGGGCGGGAATCAGCACAGCGGCCTACGTGCGCGGCGCCTCGACCTTCTCGAGCAGCGCCTTGAGGATCGTGTCGCTCGTGTGGCCCTCGATCTCGAGCTCCGGCGCCGGGGTCACGCGGTGGCGCAGCGCCGGCAGCGCCATGCGCTTCACGTCGTCGGGCGTGACGAAGTCGCGGCCGGCGATGAGCGCCGCGGCGCGCGCGACGCGCGCGAGCGCGATGCCGCCGCGCGGGCCCGCGCCCATCGCGACCCCGCTCCAGGCCCGCGTCGAGCGCGCGATGCGCACCGCGTAGTCGAGCACCTTGTCCTCGATTCCCACCGCCGCGGTGATCGTCTGCAGCGCCACCACCGCGCCGGGCTTGATCAGCGTCGCCACCTGCTCGACGTTCAGCCGGTCGGCGGCCTGGCCGGCGGTGACGCGCTTCACCATCTCGGTTTCCTCCGCCGCGGGGGGATAGTCGATGCGCACCTTGAGCAGGAACCGGTCGAGCTGCGCCTCGGGCAGCGCGTAGGTGCCTTCCTGCTCGATCGGGTTCTGGGTCGCGAGCACCATGAACGGCGGCTCGAGCGCGTGCGCCGTGCCCTCGATCGTGACCTGGCCCTCCTGCATCACCTCGAGGAGCGCCGCCTGCGTCTTCGCCGGCGCGCGGTTGATCTCGTCGGCGAGCAGCAGGTTGGTGAACACCGGCCCGCGCCGCGTGGTGAACTGCCCGGTCGACTGGTCGTAGAGCGTGTGGCCGGTCACGTCGGCGGGCATCAGGTCGGGCGTGAACTGGATGCGCGCGAACCGGCCGTCGAACGTCTTCGCGAGCGCGCGCACGAGCAGCGTCTTGCCCAGCCCCGGCACGCCCTCGATCAGCACGTGTCCGCCGGCGAGCAGCGCGGCGAGCGTCTGCTCGACGACCTCCGCCTGCCCGACCATCGCGCGCGCCACCTGAGCGCGCATCGCGCCGACCACCTTGACCGCCTGCTCGAGCTGCTCGGCGGCGATCCTTGCCGTGGTGTTCATGGGTTGCTCTCCGTGTTCTGCTGCGTTCGTCCGGACAATCGTTCCTGGATGTGCTGGTACACGCCGACCGCGCTCATCAGCTCGGCGGGCGTGCGCGGATTGGCGGCTGCGAGGACCTTCTGCGCGTCCTCCGGGCGGATGCCGAAGAGCGCCACGAGCCGTTCGCGCTGCGCGCCGCGCCCGAGCGCCGCGAAATCGGGATGGGCGCGCGCGACGCGCCGCAGCGCGGCCTCGCGCGCGGCTTCGAGCAGCGCGCCGCCGCCGCCGCGCGACCACTGGAACCGGCCGCTCGCGCGCAGGTGGTCGAGCAGGCGCCGGCGTGCGGGCTCGGGGTCGGGCGCGACCGGCCCGAAGCGCGACGCGACGCGCCACAGCCACAGGGCGAGCAGGAGCGCGGTGCCGGCAACGAGCGGCCAGGCGTGGTCGGCGAGCCAGCGCAGGAGCGAGAGCCTCTGCGGGTTGTCGAAGACGAAGAGCGCCGGCGTGTCGGGCTGGAAGCGCACGATCTGCCACAGGAACTCGGCGTGGTCCTGGCGCCCGATCGCCTGGTTGCGCAGGAACTCGAGATCGTTCAGCACCGTGACGCGGCCGCGCCCGCGCTCGAAGTGGAGGAGGTGGGTCGCATCCGCGCTCGCCACGCGCACCGTGGCCTGCGGCGCCTCGATCGTCTGGCGCGAGTGCATGTCGACCTTCAGCGGGCGACTCGCGTGGGGGAGCGTGGCCTCGACCGGCGCGGGCTTGGCGCGCGGCGGCCTGGTCACCGCGGTCCGCTTCACGCCGAGCGCGTCGAGGATCGGATCGGGGAGCCGCGCTTCCTCGTCCTCCACGATCAGGTGGCCGCCGTTCTCGACCCAGCGCAGGAGCGCGAGGCGCGCGTCGGGGGTGAGCGCGTCGCGCCGGTCGGGCAGGACGAGCGTGCCGTTCACCGGCAGCTCCTTCAGCTCGGGGATCGTCTTCACGTGCCGCGCCGCGACGCCCATGCGCGCGACGAAGCGCTCGGCGGCGAGGTACGCGTTGCGGCGCGCCTCGCCGGAGGGTCCGACCCACTGGCGCTCGGGGACGCGCTCGTAGTTCGCGAAGAACCAGATCGCGCCGGCGGCGACGAGGCCGGCGATCACGAACCAGGCGAGGAGCGGGCGGTTCACGCCGGGTGCGCCCCTGCCGGCGCTGCAAAGTGCGGCGTCCAGTCGCGGCAGAGCGCTTCCGCGTTCGCCGGGTCGGGCAGGCGGCCCGCGTAGGCCGCCGCGGTCCACGTCTGCACGAGGCGCGCGAAGTAGTCGCCGGCGGCGGCGGGCAGCGCCTTGCGCGCGGCGCGCACGCAGTCGCCTTCCGTGTCCCCCTCGGCGAGCGGCACGTGGTCGCGATGCACCAGCACCGACAGCGCGCCGCGGTAGAGGAGCGAGAGCGCGTCGCGCGCTCGCCCGGCACGCGCGAGCGCGGCCGCCGCGCCGGCCACGTCCTCGGGCAGCGACTCGGGCGCGAGCGCCAGCCCGAAGAGCGCGTCCGGCGGGCGGTAGCCGCTCGGCGCGCGCTCGAGCCACCCCGGCACCCAGCGGCGCAGCGCGAGGGCGAGCGCGACCACCGCGATCGCGGCGGCGATCCAGACCGCCGCCTCGGCGATCTCGGCGAGGAAGAGGCCGATGTTCGACCAGAAGTCCGGGTCGGCCCGCGCGCGCTTGGCATCCTTCGTCTCGCCGCGGTAGCGCCAGGTCCTGCCCTCGCGGTACTCCTGGAACTCGGGCGCCTTCAGCACCTCGGCGATCTCCTGCCGCGCGGACTTCTCGGCGGCGAGCGCCGGCGCCGGCGCGCCGAGCGCGGCGAGCCCGAGCACCGCCGCGGCGAGCACGGCGGCCACTGCGTGGCGCAGCCGCTCGTCGAGGCGCCGGAGCGCGAGCTCGATGTCCCAGCCCTCGAGGATGGCGCGCCGGTTGAGGTAGAGCGCGAACCCCGCGCAGACGTAGAGCGGCTCGATCGCGGACACCGCGATCACGTAGCACGCGGCGTCGACCCAGGACCAGCCGGCGGCGTCGGCGCCGCCGCGCAGGAGGTCGCGCAGCTCGAAGCCCGAGTCGCCGCCGGCGGGCACGAAGAGCTCGCCCGCGATGCCGAGCGAGAAGAACGCGATCGCCTCGAAGTGCGCGCAGACCACGGTGAGCCACACCGCGTAGTAGCGCATGCGCTGGCCGAGCGCCCGGCGCCGCGCGCGCGCCGCGCCGCCGGTCTGCTTCTCGAGCACCCAGACCGGCAGCATGAACGAGCGCGCGAGGTCGATCCGGAAGAGCGTGAGCCCCGCGACCGCACCGGGGGTCAGGATGTCGCGCCACGCGGCGAGGGTCGCGCGCACGCTCGGCACCTCGCCGAACACCGCGCGGCTCACGACGTAGAGCACGAAGCGGTCGAGGAGCGGCTTCGCCCACCACAGCGCGAGGAGCGCGAGCCAGAGCCGGTCGTGGAACGCGATGTGCAGCGCGGCCGCGAGCGGCAGGTACACCGCGAGCCACACGCCCCAGATCGGCCGCCACCAGGCGCGCGCCATCTGGAAGCCGAGGTCGAGCGACTCCCAGCCCCCGCGCGGGCGGAGCTGCACGCTCAGGCGCTCAAGCTGCACGGTCGCGCCCCCCGAGCAGGAAGTAGCCGAGCACCACGATCCACAGCGCCGCGCCCACGAGGTACTTGGTGAGCGGCGGAAAGGCGGTGAGCGGAGACCAGAACGCCTCGATGAACGCCGCGACGAGGAACATGCCCGCCGCGCCGTACATCAGGCGCACCGCGGGCTTCGCCGCCGCGACCAGCGCCGCCTTGCGCGAGCGCGCGCCGGGCGCGACGAGCGCCGCGCCGAGCCGCAGCCCGGCCGCGCCGGAGATCGCGATCGCGACGAGCTCCATCGCGCTGTGCCCCGAGACGAAGGACCAGAAGGGCGTGCCGTAGCCGACCTGGGTGACGTAGCCGGCGATCGCGCCGATCAGCACGCCGTTGGAGACGAGGAAGAAGATCGAGCCGAGGCCGAACGCGATCCCGCCCGCGAAGGTCTGGAAGCCGATCTTGACGTTGTTCCAGATGTAGAAGCCGAACATCGCGACGTTGTCGTCCGCATCGCGCATCCCCAGTCGCCTGTTGCCCGGGTTGTACATCTCCTGGAACTTCGCGAGCGCCTCGGGCGGCATCAGGTAGTAGACGAAGTCGGGGTAGGCCTGGAGCGCGAAGAGCAGGAGGAAGAACGGTCCGAAGAAGAGAGCCGCCGCGGCGCTCACGAACGCGCGCTCGGCGCGCACCAGCCGGGGAAAGCCGGCGATCACGAATGCCACGGCGCGCGCGCCGCCGCGGCTGCGCGCGCCGTAGAGGAGGTGGTGGCCGCGCAGCGCGAGGCGGTTCAGGCGGTCGACGAGGTCCGGGCCGTACTCGCGGTCCCGCGCGAGCGCGAGGTGCTGGCACACGTGGCGGTAAGCGCGCGGGACCTCGGCGTCGGGCAGGGCGTCCGGGTCCGCCGCGGCGCGCTCGCGCCGGCGCAGCTTCTCGTGGCGGTCGAGCCACGCCTCGAAGCGCCGCCACAGGGCCTCGTGCTGCGCTTCGAAGGCCGCCTGGCGCACCGCTCACCTCCGCCCGATGAGGAAGTTCGCGATCCGCACCAGGCGCTCGGCGGCCGCGCGGCCCTCGAGCCGGCCGAGGAGCCCGCGCGGGATCGCGGCGAGCTCCTCGGCGCGCTCCTCGGTGAGGCCGGGCGCGCGCTCGGCGAAGTCGAGGATCGCGCGCTGCTCGGGAAGCGTGAGCGCCACCGGCGGCGCGAGCGGCGGGGCCTCGGGGATCGCGAAGCCGCGCGGCTTGGGCTCGGTGTAGACGACGATCGTCCCGGCGGCGAGGTCGCCGAGCCGCTTGAACTCGCGGTTCAGCAGCATCGCGGCGAGCCCGAGGCAGTAGAAGAGCGGCAGGAAGTCGACCGCGCGCAGGAGGTTGCGCGCGAGCGCCGCCGGCCAGCGCACCGGCGTGCCGTCGTCGTGCAGCACGACGAGGTTGAGCGCCTTCTTTCCCGGCGTCGCTCCGCCCCAGTTCACCTCGCACCACGCGGGAAACAGCCACTCGAGGAAGAACCAGGCGAGGAAGAAGAGCCCCATGCCGAAGTTGCCCAGCGCGCCGAGGAGCATGGCCGCCAGGCCGAGCACGGCGAGGCGCAGCAGGAAGTCGACCACCCAGGCGAGCGCGCGCGGAACGGGGCCCGCGAGCCGCAGGGCGAGCTCGATGCCCTCCGGGGTGGCGATGCGGCGCGCGGTGTCCAGCACGCGCTAGTCGCTACGATGCGAGGGGCCACACCCCCTCGCGCACCCCAAAGCCAGGAAAACCGCTGCCTTCGGCACCGGTTTTCGCGTCAACGCGATTGCCGGACCGCGCCGGCGGGGCGCGTCGCTCGCATCAGGCGAGGTAGAAGATGTCGCGGTAGGCGGTGTAGATCGAGATCGCCAGCACCGGACCGAGCACGAGCCAGCCGAGGCCGAACGGGATGCTCGCGACGATCACCGCCGCGAAGAGGATCACGCCGTAGAGGAGGAACGGCACGACGTTCTTCAGGCACGCGGCGAAGCTCGTCTTGAGCGCCGGGATCGGATCGAAGTCGTTCAGCATCACGAGCGACGGCGCGAACCAGATCGCCATGTAGACCGGGACGCTGAGCGCGAGCGCGATCAGGATTCCGAGCAGCATCGACATCATGGAGGCGACGCCGCGCGCCGCGCTCGGCTCGCCGCCGCTCATCATGGCGAACACGCTCGCGCCCACGAGCACCATGATCACCACGCCGATCACGATCCAGGCGAGCAGGTTGAACACGCCGATCATCACGAGCTTCCCGGTGTTCGCCCTGAACCCGGCGAAGAGGTGCCCGATCTCCAGCTCCCCGCCGTCGCGCACCGCCTGGCAGCCGGCGATCACCCCGCCGGCGAACACCGGGCCGAGCAGCGCGGCGGCGAGGCTGCCGACGATCGGCACGAGGCTGATCAGGACGAAGACGACGAAGAACACCACGATCAGCGCGATCCACGTCCCCGGCTGGCGCTTGAACACTTCCCACGCGTCGAGGATCCACTGCCAGCCGTTGCCGGCGGCGACCGCCTGCCCCTCGGGAACGAAGTTGCCGCCTGGCGCAGCGGTCGGGAGGTCGGCGACGCGCGCCCGCGGTGCGGCATAGGGGTCGGTGGCCATGGCGATTGCCTCCTTGTTGTCGAAGTTGTCCGTGCAGGTGCGACGGCGCGGGGCCGCGCCCGGAAGCGTAGTGGAGCCATAGGGGGGGCGCAAGCGCGCGCCGCCGATGCGGCAAGCGCCGCTCGCGCACATCTTCACGCCGTTCGTCCGAAACCCCGCCGCCCGCCCTTAAACTCGCCCGGTGGGCGGGATAAGATGGGCGCGATGCGGTCCATCCCGGGCGAGCCGATCGTCTAGAGACAGCGGTGACCGACAAGTCCAAATCGAAACCGGGCGGCGTCTGGCCGACCGAGTCGCTCGACGCGAAGACCATCTTCGGCGCACCGACCGTCGCGCCGCGCGCGGCGCGCTTCCGCAGCCTGACCCTCGTGCGCGCGGCGGCGGCGCGGTTCGACGAAGGCGAGCCGCGCGGCTCGCTGAAGATCCGGCTCGCTAGGATGATCGAGGAGCGCCGCGTCGACGTCCTGCGCCGCCGCGATCCCGACGCGCACGGCGGCGGCCCCGGCACCCTGCAGGACCCGTTCCTCTACACCTTCCTCGCGCACGAGAGCGGCCAGTTCGTCGGCTCGCTCGGGGTGCGCCTCGACTCGGGGCAGGGCCTCGCCGCCGACGAGCTCTACCGCGACGAGACGACCGCGCTGCGCGACGCCGGCTCGCGCGTGTGCGAGTTCGTCCGCCTCTCGGTGGACATGAACTCCGCCCCGAAGCGCGCGGTCGCCGGGCTCTTCCACGCCGCCTACCTCTTCGCCGGCGGGGTCTGCGGGTGCGACTACGGGCTGATCGAGGCCCCGGCGCAGAATGCGGACCTCTTCCGGCTCGGGCTCGGGTTCGAGTCGATCGGCGAGGCGCGCCTGAACGCGCGCGTGTCGACCGTCGAGGCGCTGCTCGGCGTGCACCTGCGCACCGCGCTCGACGACCTGGCGCGCCTCGGCGGGCGTCCCGACATCGCGGCGCAGGAGCAGCGGCTCTTCCCGTACGGGTTCTCGCCGGAGGAGTCGGTCGGCGTCGTGCGGCGGCTCGCCGGGATGGCGGCCGCGTCGCTTCCGATAAAATCGCGCGCCTAGCCTGGAAAGCGGTGCGCGGCGTGCGCGGACCGCGCACGCGATGCCCGAGTCCCGCCACTCCGTCCGCGCCCTGCTCGTCCTCGCCTGCGGCGTCGCGCCGGGGCTCTTCATCGCCGCGTCCGCGGCCGCGCCGGGCGACGACAAGGCGCTGCTCGAGGCGGCCGAGACCGGCCACGCGCAGCGCGCCTGGAGCCTGCTCCGGGCCGGCGCGGACCCGAACGCGAGGAACGAGCAGGGCGAGACGGCCCTGCACCTCGCGGCCGCGCGCGGCCGCGACCAGGTGGTGAAGCTCCTGCTCGAACGCAAGGCCGACATCGAGGCGCGCGACGCCGACGGGGACACGCCGCTGCATCGCGCCGCCGCGCTCGGCGACGCGGAGACGGTGGCGCTGCTCCTCGACCGCGGCGCGAAAGTCGACCCGGCCAACGCGGCGGGCGAGACGCCGCTCTTCCAGGCCGCCGAGAACCGGCAGCCCGACGCGGTGCGGGTGCTGCTCGCGCGCAGGGCGAGCGCCAATGCGCGCACCCGGCACGGCGAGACGCCGCTGCACATCGCCGCGATGAGCGGCGGCGAGATCGTGGTGGCGCTCCTCCTCGACGCGAACGCGAGCGTGAACGCCGCGAACGAGGGCGGCGAGGCGCCGCTCTTCTGGTCCGCCGCGACCGGCACCGTCGGGGCCGCGCGGCTGCTCGTCGCGCGCGGCGCGGCGGTCAACGCCCAGGATGCGCAGGGCCACACCGCGCTGCACGGGGCGGCGGACGGCGGGCACCTCGAGGTCGTGGCGTTCCTGCTGAGCGCAAAGGCCGATCCCGCGATCCGCAACCGCGCCGGCGAGACCGCGGCCGACCTCGCGCGCAAGCGCGGCTACGAGGAGATCGTCAAGCTCCTGGAGAAGCGATGAGCGCCGCGAGGAAGGTCGTGATCGTCACCGGCGGGGCGCAGGGGATCGGAAAGGGCGTCGCGGCACGCCTCCTCGCCGAGGGCTACGGCGTGGTGATCGCCGACAGCGACGCGGAGGCGGGCCACGAGGCGCTCGGCGAGCTCGGCGGCGCAGCGTGGTTCGTCGAGACGGACGTGGCTGACGAAGCCGCGGTCGCGGCGTGCGTCGCGGCCGCGCTCGCCAAACTCGGCCGGCTCGACGCGGTGGTGAACAACGCCGCGATCGCGCGCGCCCCGCGGGTGCCGGTCGAGCAGTTGACGCTCGAATCCTGGAACCGCCAGCTCGGCGTGAATCTCACCGGCGCGTTCCTGATGGCAAAGCACGCCGCGGCGCACCTGCGCCCGACGCGCGGCGCGATCGTCAACGTCGCCTCGACGCGGGCGCTGCAGTCGGAGGCGAACACCGAGGCCTACTCGGCCTCGAAAGGCGGGCTCGTGGCGCTGACGCACGCGCTCGCGGTGAGCCTCGGGCCGGAGGTGCGCGTGAACTGCGTGAGCCCGGGGTGGATCGACGTGAGCGGGTGGCAGAAGCGGGCGAACCGGAAGCAGGTCGCGCTCGGCGCGGCCGATCACGCGCAGCACCCAGCCGGGCGCGTCGGCACGCCGGCGGACATCGCGGCGATGGTGGCGTTCCTGCTGTCGGAGGCGGCCGGCTTCGTCACCGGCCAGAACTTCGTCGTCGATGGCGGGATGACGAAGAAGATGATCTACGTGGAGTAAGCGCTCAGCTCCTGAGCACCGCCCACGCCAGCAGGAGCCACGCGGCGATCCACGCCGTGCCGCCGAACGGGGTGACCGCGCCGAGCCAGCGCGCGCCGCTCAATACCAGGACGTAGAGGCTTCCGGAGAAGAGCACCAGCCCCGCGACCATCAGCCAGCCGGCCCACTTCAGCGCGGTCGAGCCGGGAAGCGCGAGCGCGCCCAGGATCCCAATCGCGACGAGCGCGAGCGCGTGCCAGAAGTGGTACTGCACCGCGGTCTGCCAGACCGCGAGCTGGTCGGGCGTGAGGCGCGCCTTCAGCGCGTGCGCGCCGAACGCGCCGAGCGCGACGCCGGCCGCCCCGGCGAGGGCGCCGAGGACGAGGAAGAGCTTCGCGGTCGGGGGCATCGCGCTGCGATCTTAGTCGAACGGCGTCCGCGACCGATGGCGCGGGGGGTCAGGTCTCCTTCGGGGTGACGAACCCGATGGGGCGCTTCCTGGGTTCCGGCGGTCGCATGAGTGCGCGCAGCGCCTGGAGCACTTCGCGGAACTGGGCGCGGGTACTTGCGGCGAACTGATCGTGCTCGATCGCGAGGGCCTCGGTCTTCTTTTCCAGCTGTGCGAGCTTCTTCGCGAGGTCCTTGTGGGTCGCCAGCACCTCGCGCAAGCGCACGAAAGCGCGCACCACATAGACGGAAATCTCCACGGCCCGTGGCGTATTGAGGATCGTGGCTGCCATGATGGCACCGTGCTCCGTGAAGGCGAGGGGCAGGTACCGTCGGCCACCGCGACCCCTGCGTTCGTTTGAGATCGCAAATTGCGATCTCAAAGCCCTAAGCTCCTGATCAGCAAGCTGAAAAACGAAGTCCGCGGGGAAACGGACGCGGTTGCGCTTCACCTGCTCGTTGAAGCGCCCTGTCGACACGCCGTAGAGCGCGGCAAGGTCGGCGTCGAGCAGCACTTTCTCGCCGCGGAGCACGAGGATCCTGCGCTCGATTCCCTCCGCGGACGGGAGCTCCGCGGCTTTCC
>CAZIXQ010000114.1:0-11259 GCA_964543155.1 uncultured Enterobacteriaceae bacterium | reverse complement strand
GCATCGCGCGCGGGCCCCTACGCCGCGTCGGCTACGGCCGCGCGCGCGGGCTGCGGGCGCCCGTCGCCGCCGGGCATCGGGCCGGCGAGCAGCGGGCCCAGGCGCTCGAGGTTCGCGTTCCAGTCGTACTGCGTGAGCACCCGCGCGCGCGCCGCGCGGCCGAGCGCGTCGCGGCGGTCGGACTCGAGCAGCGCGAGCACCTTCCCGGCGAAGTCCTCCGCCGAGCCGGCGACCTCGAACTCGGCGCCCGGGCGCGCCGCGATCGCCCCGGCGCAGACGACCGAGGCCACGACCGCGCGCGCCATGGCCATCGCCTCGAGCACCTTGTTCTGGACGCCGCGCTGGATCCGCAGCGGCGCGACCACGACCGCCGCATGGCGCAGGTACGGGCGCACGTCGTCGACCCGTCCGGTCACGACCACGCCGTCGCGCCGCGCGAGCGCCTGCACGGCGGCCGTGGGGTTCATCCCGACGACGTAGAAGCGCGCCGCCGGCCGCGCGGCGCGGATCTCCGGCAGGATCGCGCGCGCGAACCACGTGACGGCGTCCACGTTGGGCCAGTAGTCCATCGCGCCGGTGAACACGAGCGGCTCCTCGCCCGCGGCGAACGGCGAGGCGAGCGCGTGCGCCGGCGAGAAGTAGTCCGCGTCCACGCCGTTGCGCAGGACCGACACGCGCCCGCTCGCCTCCGGCGCGCGCGCGACGAAGAACTCGGCCTCCCGCGCCGAGACGAAGAAGCACGCCTCGGCGGCGGCCGCGACGCGCCGCTCGAACGCGGCGAGCCGGCGGCCTTCGCGCCGGTAGACCGCCGCGAGCGGCCAGCGCCGCGCGAGCGCGTACTGCGTCCACTTGTCCGAGTCGACGTCGACGAAATCCACCACCACGCGCAGGTCGTCGCGCGCCTCGACGTACTGGGCCATCGCGGAGGAGAACACCACCGCCCTGCGGATGGCGTGCTGCGCGAGCGTGCGATCGACCCACCGCGCGAGCCGCCGGTCCCGGTAGTAGGGCAGCGTCAGCGCCTCGCCGGTCGCGAAGCCCGCCAGGCTGCGCACCTTCGCGCGCCCGGGATGGAGCGGCAACGCGCACACTCCCGCGCACAGGCGCTCGAGCTGCGCGACGTGCGCCGCGTCCGCCGGGTCGTCGAAGAACGTGCCCAGGAACACCCGGTAGCGGCCGCACAGGAAGCGCAGCAGGTGGTGCGAGCGCACCTTGTCCCCCTTGTCGGGCGGGAACGGGATCCGGTGCGCGAGGAAGAGCAGCGGCTCCATCGATTCACCCCAGATTCCGCACGATGCGCGGCCCGAGCGCGTTCGCCACCCCGCGCGGCAGCCGGCGCCACAGCGCGATCAGCGCGCGGTACTTCGGGTTCGAGGGGTTGTGCTGCGGCACGGCGCCGCCCTTGCGCAGCACGAACTCGTAGTGCAGCGGCGCGGGCGCGAACCCCCAGTTCTTCTTGAAGTCGAACGACCCGGTCGCGCGCTTGCTGCGCCCGTAGTCGAAGACGCGCAGCCCGCGCTCGCAGCCGCGGCGCATGAGGTCCCAGTACTTGAAGTCGTTCGCCGCCAGCTCGCGCGCGGCGAGCGCGTCGCCGGCGTAGTACGGCAGCACCTCGTCGCGGAAGTAGAAGCTGAGCACGCTCGACACCGGCGCGCCCGACGCATCGAGCACGGTCTGCACCTCGACGTCGCGCCCGAAGACGCGCTGCAGGGCCTGGAAGTAGCGCCGCGGCAGGGCCGGGGTCCCGTGCCGGTGGACGTTGTCCGCGTACAGCGCGAAGAACCGGTCGACCGTCGGGTCGATCTCGCTCCTCAGGCCGCGCGCGAGGCCCTTCCGCACCATCGCGCGCTGCTTGCGCGGGATCGCGAGCAGGTTCGCCTCGACCTCCGGCAGGATCGCCTTGCGGAACGTGACGTAGAGGTCCTGGCGCGGCCAGCCGGGCTCGCGCGCGGCGCGATTGCGCAGCTCCAGGCGATCGACGCCGAGCGCGTCGGCGAGCGCGCGCGCCGCCGCGTGCAGCGCGGGCACCGCCGCCGGGTCGGTCGCCGCGACCCCGCCGTACACGCAGAACGGCAGCGAGACGAGCGAGTGGCCGAAGAGCCAGCTCTTCACCTCGCCGAGCGGAAGGACGCCCGCCAGGTCCGCGTCGCGCTCGGCGACCAGGAAGTGCGTGCGATGGCCGAAGACCGACTCGAGGATCTCGCGCCAGCCCCAGCGATGGAAGAACGTGGCCTCGGGGCAGCGCTCGACGAAGGCGTCCCAGCGGGCGGCGTCCTGCGCGCCGGCCGGGCGGACCCGGAGGGCCCCGGCTGCGCCGGCGTCCGGCAGCTCCGTTGCGCCGAGTCTCACTGCGCTTCGCCCAGGAACACGCGGTCCACCCGGTCCCAGCGGAAGTCGCGCAGCAGCCGGCGCAGCCGGTGCTCGGTCCGGCGGAGGTTGAGGTAGTGGCGCACGCGCGTCTTCACCCCCGCGCCCTTCACCCGCGGCTGGTCGGGATCGAGCTCCCAGGGATGGAAGTAGAAGATCGCCGGCTGCGCGTCCACCTCGTTCACGCGCCGGATCGACCACTTCGACACGCCGTAGGGCAGCAGCCGGAAGTAGCCGCCCCCGCCCGCGGGCCAGTTGCGGTCGAGGAGGCGCGTGGTGGTGATCGGCACCTCCAGCAGGTCCGGGTGCGAGCGGTAGGCGAAGCGCGGCGCGTCGGGAACGCCGTAGTGGTCGTGCCGGATCGGGTACACGCTCGAGCTGTAGCGGTAGCCCGCCGCGCGGATGCAGTCGTGCGCCCACCCGGTGTCGGCGCCGATCGAGAAGCTCGGCGCGCGGTAGCCCTTGACCTCGACGCCGGCGACCTCCTCGAGGAGGGCCTTCGCGCGCCGGATGTCGGCGTGGAAGGCCTCGCGCCCCAGCTCGTTCACCCGGCCGTGCGCGTACCCGTGGCTGGCGATCTCGTGCCCGGCGGCCGCGACGCGCCGGATCGTCTCCGGGAAGCGCTCGGCGATCCACCCGAGGGTGAAGAAGGTGGCGTGCGCGTCCGCCTCCCCGAGCAGCGCGAGGATGCGGTCGACGTTGCGCTCGACCCGGCAGGGCGTCTCGTCCCACTTCTCGCGCGGGAACCAGGGCGAGAGCGCCCACACCTGGAAGTAGTCCTCGACGTCGACCGTCAGGGCGTTCACGACGGCGCGGCGGGCCTCGACCGGTGCACGGCCTCACGCCCCCTGCTTCATGCCGCGCGCCGCGATCCACGCGCCGAGGTGCGCGGCGATGCGCTCCGCGGCCCGGCCGTCCCAGAGCTCGGGCGCGCGGCCGCGCTTGCCGCCGCCGGCGCGGATCTCGTCGAGGAGGCGCAGCGTCAGCGCGCGGTCGCGGTTGACGATCGTGTTCGTGCCCTCGTCCACCGTGATCGGCCGCTCGGTGCTCTCGCGCATCGTCAGGCACGGCACGCCGAGCGCGGTGGTCTCCTCCTGCATGCCCCCGGAATCGGTCAGGACGACCGTCGCCTTCGCCATCAGGCCGAGCATCTCGAGGTAGCCCTGCGGCGGCAGCACCGCGATCGCCGGCGTCCCGAGCAGTCCGGCGAGCCCGAACCGGTCCACGTTGCCGCGCGTGCGCGGGTGCAGCGCGCACACGAGCGGCAGCCTGTCGGCGGCCGCGCGCAGGATCTCCAGGCACTCGCGCAGCGTCTCCGGGCGGTCGACGTTCGCCGGGCGGTGCAGCGTGACGACGCCGAACCCCCGCGCGTCGCGCACGAGCCGCGGGTCGAGCCCGGCGCGCGCCAGCGCCTGCTCCGGCGGCACCGCGCGCCCGAGGTTCGCGCGCAGCGAGTCGATCATCACGTTGCCGACGAAGACGATGCGTTCGGCCGGAATGCCCTCGCGCGCGAGGTTGGCCGCGGCCGACCGCTCGGTCGTGTAGAGCACCTCCGAGACCTGGTCGGTGAGGAGGCGGTTGATCTCCTCGGGCATGGCGCGGTCGAAGCTGCGCAGGCCCGCCTCCACGTGCACGACCGGCACGTGCCGCTTGACCGCGACCAGGCCGCAGGCGAGCGTGGAGTTCACGTCCCCGACGACCAGCACCGCGGCGGGCCGGAACTCGTCCACGATCGGCTCGAAGCGCCGCATGATCTCCGCGGTCTGGACCGCGTGCGTGCCGGAGCCCACCTCGAGGTTGAGGTCCGGCGCGGGGAGCCGCAGGTCGGCGAAGAGCCGGTCGCTCATCGACGCGTCGTAGTGCTGGCCGGTGTGCACCAGCACCGCGCGCGGCATCGCCGCCTCGCGCGCGAACGCCGCGAGCAGCGGCGCCATCTTCATGAAGTTCGGCCGCGCGCCGACGACGCACAGCACCGGCGCGGGACTCGCGGGATTCGCGCCCATCGCCGCCGCGCTAGCCCTTCCGCGCGGCCCTGGCCTGGTTCTCGCGCTCGATGAGCGTGTGCAGCAGGCTCACCGTGGAGTGCACCAGGCGCTCGAGGCGCGACACGCGATCCGCGAGCTTCGCGAGATCGGACTGCGCGGCCTGGACCTGGCCGATCGGGACGGGCAGGTTCGCCGCGGCCGGCCGCGCGCCCTGCGCCGCGGGGGCGTTCGGGTTGGTCACCGTCTCCGGCCCGAGCTCCCGCTGGATCTCGCTCGCCACGGCGCGCACGTCGGCGGCGCCGAGCTGGTGCTTCTCGCCGAGGTACCCGGCGAGCATCACCCGGTTGCAGATCAGGTTCACGCGCCGCGGGATGCCTCCGGAGACGGCGTAGATCGCGTCGAACGCGTCGGCGGCGATCGCGGGGTCGCCCTTCCAGCCGACGTGCTTGAGACGGTGCTCGATGTAGGCGCGGGTCTCGGCGCCGTCCATCGGCCCGAGGTGGTAGGACGCGATCACGCGCTGGCGGAGCTGCTGGAGCTGCCCGCTGTGCAGCACCTGCCGCAGCTCCGGCTGCCCGACGAGGAAGCTCTGCAGGAGCGCGCGGTTGTCGAGCTGGAAATTCGACAGCATCCGCAGCTCCTCGACCGCGCGCGCGGTGAGGTTCTGCGCCTCGTCCACCACCAGCAGCGCGCGCTTGCGCTCGGGCACGAGCGAGACGAAGAACGCCTCGAGGTTCGCGAGGAGCTGCGCCTTGTCGGGCGTGCGCGCCGGCACGCCGAAGGCGCCGGCGACCGCCTTGAGCAGGTCCTCCGCGTCGAGCTGCGTGGTGACGATCTGCGCGGCGACGACCTTCGCCGGGTCGAGGCGCTTCAAGAGGCTCCGCACCAGCGTCGTCTTGCCCGCGCCGACCTCGCCCGTCACGACGATGAAGCCCTCGCCCTGGTACAGGCCGTACTGCAGGTACGCGTACGCGCGCGCGTGCCCCCGGCTCGCGAAGAAGAACTCCGGATCCGGGTTCAGCTGAAAGGGCTTCCCGCTCAGCCCGTAGAAGGCTTCGTACATCGCGCGCCGCTCAGAACCGGTGGTTGAGCCCGACGTACGCCGTGAACGCGTTGTAGTCGTTCGCGACGTCGGAGTCGAAGTCGGTGTAGGTGAGGCCGCCGAACCCGTCGGTCTTCGCGCTGAGCCGGGTCGCGCTCGAGACGACGAAGTAGTTGGTGACCGACTTGCCGCTGAACGGCGCGGAGGCGACCGTCTGGTAGCGGCTCGCGGTCGCGTTGAGGCTCGTGAGCGGCGTGAGGAGATGGCTGTAGGTGATCGCCCCGCCGCGCTGGGTGTTGTTGTTGAGCTGCCCGAACGGCGCCGGCAGCGCGGCGCCGGTCCCGCCGGAGATCACCTCCTGCTCGCGGTTGTAGAGCGTGAGGGCGGTCGAGTTCCGCACGCCGAGAAGCGTGAAGGTCGCCGACTGCTGCGTGTACAGGAACACCTGCTGGACGTAGTAGTTGAGCGGGCTCTGCAGGGTCGCGGGCAGGCCGTTCGCCGCCAGGAACTGCTGCACCGCCTGGGCCCGCTGCGCCGGGTCGGGAATGCGGGTCGTGAACGCCGCGTCGAGCAGCGCCGCGACGTCCCCGCCGGCGGGCGCGGCGAAGATCTGCTGCGGGTAGGTGCTGATGTTCTGCGACGCGTTGACGTTGAACGCGCTGAACGGGTTGCGGTGCGTGACGGCCGCGAGGTACTCGGAGCCGAAGAACCGCTCCTGCCAGTTGCCGCGCACCTCGGTGCGCTCGGTCGGGCGCCACTCGCCCCCGGCACCGTAGACCACGTTGTTCGACTGGGTCAGGTAGTAGTCGTTCCACTCGTAGCCGCCGATCCCGTACAGGAGCACCTGCGGGTCGGGGCGCCAGTTGAGGTAGCCGCGCACGATCTGGTTGCTGACGTCCTGCTCCTGGTTCGAGAACGAGGTCGTCGTCGCCAGCCCGTCGAGGCTCCAGCCGAGGGTCCGGACGGGCGAGTCGAGGCGGCCGCTCCAGCGCTGGGTGAAGGAGGAGGTCGCGCCCGGCACGTTCTGCACCTGCCCCAGGTTGCTCCAGATGCTGTCGCTGCGCAGCACGTAGGTCGTCCCGCCCGGGAACACGCCGCGGATGTAGGGGCTCACGCGGAATCCCGCCGACGTGTAGCGGTTGTTCGTGACGCCGATGGTGCTCGCCGGCGTGGGCGCGAACGGCGAGAGGTACTGCTGGCTGACGTTGACCGCGCCCTCGATGAAGAAGAACTTCTCGATCGCCTCGACGCTGCCGAGCAGGTTCGCCCGCAGGTAGACGTTGTCGCTGGCGGTGTTGCCCGGGATGTCGGCGGTGTAGTAGTTGCCCTGCACGCTGACCGAGCCGTTGAGGTTCGCGCGGGCGCCGTTGCCGCTGACGGCGACGCCCGCGCCGACCGTGGTGACGAAGCTCCCCTCGGCCTGGCCGGAGGGCGCGAGGTTCGCGTTCGTGGTGTAGGTCTCGCGCACGTTCACCGACGGCGTGAGCCGCCAGGTCTGCGCCGCGGCCGGCGCCCAAAGGAGCCCGGTCGCGGAACCCAGCACGAGCGCTGATTCGACCGCTATCACCTTGAGCGTCCTGCCTTTCGAGCCCCGCGCCGTCACTCCCCCGTCCCTTGTGGCTCCATATCCTTGTTCGCGGCCGCGCTAGCGCGCCGGCCGGTAGCCGTGCCCGTAGTACGCGCTCATCCCGGACGACCGCGCCTTGTTGAGCAGCGTCATCACCACCGGGCAGCGCTCCACCGAGGCGAGCGCCTGCTTCGCGGTGCTGCTGGTCGTCCGGTCGGCTTCCACGACGACGACGATCTGGCCCATGTGCGTCGCGAGCACCGGCGACTCGGTGGTGAGCAGCAGCGGCGGGGAGTCGAACACGACGATCCGGTCCGGGTAGCGCGAGGCCACCTCGCGCACCAGCCGGGTCATGGCGTCGCTCGCGAGGAGCTCGGTGGCGCGCTCGTGGCGCGTGCCCGCCGGCAGCACCGAGAGCTTCTCGACGTTGGTCCGCAGGATCACGCTCCCGAGGTCCCGGGTCGGGTCGGTCAGCACGTCGAGCAGCCCGGGGGCCTGCGGCAGGCCGAGGATCTCGAGCACCGACGGGTTCGCGACGTCGGCGTCGACGAGCAGCACCGTGTTGTCGAGCTCCATCGCCATGCTCAGGGCGAGGTTGACCGCGCAGAAGCTCTTGCCCTCGCCCGCCATCGCGCTCGTCACCATCACGAGGCTCGCCTCGGGCGGGCGCTCGCCGCCCTTGCCCTGCGCGTTCTCCAGGATCGGGCGCTTGATCACCCGGAACTCGCGCGCGATCGGCGTCTGCGGCGCGTCGGGGGTGATGAACCCGGCGTGCGCGAGGCGCGCGAGGTCGACCGCGACGGGCTTCGGCGCCGGGCGCGCCGGGGCGCGCTCGCTCCGCACCGGCAGGCTGCGCGGCGCGGGCGCGAACACGCGCGGATCGAGGGGCCGGTCGCGCGCGGGCGCGTCGAGCTGCGCGTCGCTGCCGGGCGCGCGCAGGCCGTCCTGCAGGTCCACGCCGGTGCGCTTCAGCTGCTCGAGCCGCTTGGCGGCTTGTTCGATCAGGCCCATGAATCGTTCCTCAGATCACGCCGCTGCGCACGGACAGGTAGAGCATCGCGGTCGCGAACAGGCCGACCAGGGCCACGACCCCGCTCGCGAACGCGAAGAGGCCGCGCCGACGCCGCGCGGTCACCTTGCCGGTATCGAGCAGGCTCACCGCGCCGAGCACCGGGCGCTGGGTGAAGTCGCCCAGCGCGCGCGCGTCGGGGAACGTCGGCAGCACCTGGCTCACCACGAAGCTCGCGACGAGCCCCGCGCCGAGCGACGCGAGCAGGACGAGCGGGAGCAGCAGCATGCGGTTCGGGGCGACCGGGTTCGGCGCGACCGTGGGCGGGTCGATGATGCGGAACTCGGCCAGGCCGGTCGCGGCGTCCATCTGGTTGGAGAGCGACGCGGACTCGCGCCGCGCGAGCAGGCTCTCGTAGTTGCGCTTCTGCACGTCGTAGTCGCGGTTGAGCTGGGCGAGCTCGGCCTCGACCTGGGGCAGCTTGGTCGCCGCGCCCTGGAGCTGGCGGTAGCGCGCGTCGAGGTCGCCCACGCGGGCGCGCAGCGCGGCGA
Organism: uncultured Enterobacteriaceae bacterium; assembly: GCA_964543155.1. Lineage (GTDB taxonomy): Bacteria > Pseudomonadota > Gammaproteobacteria > Burkholderiales > SG8-39 > JAGVSZ01. The sequence goes on along the minus strand of CAZIXQ010000114.1, from coordinate 2,738 downwards.
CGTTCGCCTCGGACTCCGCGAGCGCGACGCGCAGCTGCTGGAAGACCGGGTTGGCGCTCGCGACGATCGGCGGCCTGCCGTCCTTCCCCGCGGCCTTCGCGGCCTGGGCGCGCGCGGCCGTCTCCTCGCGCTTCTGCTCCTCGAGCTGCGCGATCACCCGGCGCGTGCCGACCACGTCGGGATGCTGGTCGGTGTAGCGGCGCAGCAGCTCGTCGAGGTTGCGCTTCAGCGCGTCGATGCGGGCGTCGAGCTCCGAGACCGCGGGCGCGCCGCCCGGGCCGGCCTGCTGCGTGTCCGGCAGGAACACCGGGTCCTCGCCGGTCACCTCGCGCTTCAGCGCGTCGCGCGACTGCTCGGCGGCGCGCAGCGCCATGCGCGCGGTGTTGAGCTCCTCGCCGAGCGCGGTCATCTTGGCGAAGTAGTCCTTGCCGTCCGGGCCCATCAGGCCCATGTTCTTCAGCTTGAACTCCTTGAGGCGGTTCTCGGCCTCCTCGAGGCGCTTCTCGTAGGCCTTGATCTGCTCCTCGATGAAGCGCCGCGCGGCGTCCGCGCCCTTGCGCTGGTCGCCGAGGCTCGACTCGACGAAGATCGAGAGCAGCGACTGCACGACCCGCTTCGCCTCGCCCTGGTCGGAGTCGCGGTAGGCGATCGTGTAGAGGTTCTCGCGCCCGCTGCCGCGGATCTGCACGGTCTTCGTGAGCTCCGCGATCAGCTGCTCGCGCTGCTTCGGCGACTTCACCTGCAGGTCGAGGTCGGCCATGCGGATCAGCTTCTCGATGTTCGGCCGGCTGATCAGCGTGCGGCTCAGGATCCCCACCTGCTGGTCGACGTCGGGCTGCACCGCGAGGCCGGACATGAGCGGCTTCAGGATCGACTGCGTGTCGACGTAGACCCGGGCGCTCGCCTCGTACTTGTCGGGCATCTTGAAGAGCACGCCGGCCCCCGCGATCGCGACGACCCAGGCGACGGCCAGCCCCACCCAGCGGCGGCGCCAGATCCCGCGCGCGTGGATGACGGCCTGTCGGATCAGTTCGTCCATCGGTCGAGGCGGCCTCTCGGTCGAGCGCCCGGCTGCGCGGCCGGCGGCGTCAGAACCAGCTCTGCGGAATGATCAGGACGTCGCCGGGCTTCACGTCGATGTTCGCGGACACGTCGCCGCGCTTCACCAGGTCGCGCAGGCGCACGTTGTACTGCTTGTTGCCGTCGGCGGGCCGCAGGAGCACCGCGGCGTTGCCGTCGGCGAAGTCGGTCAGGCCGCCGACCGCGATCATCACGTCGAGCATCGTCATCTTCTGCCGGTAGGGCAGCGCGGCCGGCTTCTGCGCCTCGCCGATCACGCGGATCTGCTCGCTCTGCGGGCCGACGAAGCCGGTGACGATGACGGTGACGACCGGGTCGCGGATGTACTTGCCGAGCGCCTTTTCGATGTCGCGCGCGAGCGTGGTCGGGTCCTTGCCCATCGCGGGCAGATCCTCGACGAGCGGCGTCGTGATCAGGCCGTCCGGCCGCACCGGCACGCTCTGCGAGAGCTCGGGGTTGCGCCACACGACGATGTTCACGTTGTCGCCCGGTCCGATCACGTAGCGATAGTCCGGCGTCGCGGCCGCGGCCGGCGCGGGCGGATGCGGCGCGGCGCAGCCGGCGATCAGCGCGGCGGCGAGCAGTGCGGCGAGTGCGAAAGGGGTGCGGTGGACGGCGGCGGCGGGCGCGGTCGAGGGCATACGGGATCCCCTTCGGTTTTGCATTTTAATCAAGGACTAAGATCGTAGACTTAAACCGTAGATTGAACAAGGGGTTAAGAGTGTAATTTTAGCCGACACTCCCCCCTCAAACGGGGTCTCGCGGCCCTCTGCGCCCGTCCACCGGAGGAAAAATGTCGCGGTGTGACAGAGTTTGACGCACGCGACTGCGCTCGTACGCGCGCGCCGTGTCGCTGCGGGGAGACAGGTTATGCGATGCACGGTCCTCGGGCACCGTTTGCCGGGAGCGATGTCGTGCGCCGGCGGCTGCGCCGCGCCTCCACGACAACGACGACGCGATCAGCATGGATCCGCCCACGCTCGCGGCGCTGACTGGACTCGCATACCTCGCCGGTCGCACCGGGCACCGGGTCACCGACGGGTTCGTCGAGGTCAACCCGCGCCACGTGCGCTTCTACCAGCGGATGTTCGGGTTCGCCGCCGCAGGGCAGTGCACGTGCCCGCGCGTGGGCGCGCCCGCGGTGCTGCTGCGGCTCGAGCTGGGCGGGTTCGAGGGGCAGGTGCGGCAGCGCGGGGCGCACGTGGGCGGCGCGGCGCTCGCGGTGCAGTCCCCGCGCTATCCGCGCGCACGCTCGGCGAGTCGCGATAACACCGCCTTCGCGAGCGCTCGTGCCGTACGCCCGGCCGCGACGCGCGCGCCTTTGACGGCGAGCCGCAGCGCGGATCGTCCGAGCGCTTGCGTCGTCTCCTCCACCAGGCCGGGAAACCGCTCCTCGAGGACTTCGGCGAGGAGCGTCGCCTGATCGAGGTCCCGCTCGTCCTTGGCGGCACCGGTCTTCGCGCGGAGCTGCGACACCACCAGCTTGTGCACGCAGTAGCGCTCCGGGCGGGGCACCTTCAACGGGATCACCCGGTCGCGCGACAGGACCGCCGTGTCGAGCTGCTCGGCGAGCAGAAACCCCAGGAACGGCAGTGCGGTGGCATGCGCCTTCAGCTCGGGGACGCGCACGCTGCCGTAGGCCGAGCCCTTCGAAGGCA
>CAZIXQ010000113.1:8443-11324 GCA_964543155.1 uncultured Enterobacteriaceae bacterium | reverse complement strand
AGCGGCTGCGCGAGATCTGCGACCGGCACGGGATCCTCCTCATCTTCGACGAGGTGATCACCGGGTTCGGGCGCCTCGGAACGCCGTTCGCGAGCCAGTACTTCGGCGTCGTGCCGGACATGATCACGTTCGCGAAGGGCATCACGAGCGGCACCGTGCCGATGGGCGGGGTGCTGGTGCGCGAGGCGATCTACCGCACGTTCATCGAGTCGCCCGGCGGCGGCGTCGAGTTCTTCCACGGCTACACGTACTCGGGGCATCCGCTCGCCTCGGCCGCGGCCCTCGGCACGCTCGACACCTACGCCGAGGAGCGCCTGTTCGACCGCGCGAACGAGCTCGGCGCCTACTTCGAGGACGGCGTGCACAGCCTGCGCGGGCTGCCGAACGTCGTCGACTGCCGCAACCTGCAGCTCATCGGCGCCGTGGAGCTCGCGCCGCGGCCCGGCGCACCGGGCGCGCGCGGCCTGGAAGTGCACGACCGCGCCTGGGAGCGCGGCGTGTTCGTCCGGGCGATCGGCGACACGGTCGCCTTCTGCCCGCCGCTGATCGTGGAGAAGAAGCACCTCGACACGCTCTTCGGCGTCGTCGCCGAAGCCCTGCGCGCGGTGCCGTGAGCTACACTGCGCCCGGCGCGCGCTGCGCGGCATGCAGCCCGCGCGTGCGCCGACAGGTGCCCCAGGCGTGACCGCGCAATGAAGATCTTCTACTCGCCCAAGCAGCTCGCGCATCGCCCCCAGCAGTTCATGATGGCGGGGCGGCTCGTCCCGCACCTCGAGGTGCCGGAGCGCTGCGAACGGCTGCTCGCGTCGGTCCAGCGTGCGAGCTACGTGGTCGAGGAGCCGCGCGAGGACTTCGGCATGGAGTGGATCGCGCGCGTCCACGAGCCCGGGTACCTCGAGTTTCTGCGCACGGCGTGGTCGCGCTGGTCGGCGGTGAAGAACGCGGGCCCGGAGATCCTGCCGAACGTGCACCCCTACCGCGGCGCGCACGACGACCTCGCGCCGCGGCGGCCGCCGCGCGCCTCGTCCCCGGTCGCGCAGGCCGGGTACTACATCGGCGACCTCGCTGCAGCGGTCGGCGCGGGCACCTGGGAGTCGGCGGTCGCGGCCGCCCACACCGCGCTTGCGGCGGCCGAGGCGCTGCTCGCGGGCGAGCACGCGGCGTACGCGCTCTGCCGTCCGCCGGGCCATCACGCCGCGGCCGACCGGGCCGCGGGGTTCTGCTACCTCAACAATGCGGCGATCGCAGCGGAGCTCCTGCGCACGCAGTTCGCGCGCGTCGCGATCCTCGACGTCGACACCCATCACGGCGACGGCACCCAGTCGATCTTCTACCGGCGCGCCGACGTGCAGTTCGTCTCGATCCACACCGATCCGACCGGCTACTACCCGTTCTTCTCCGGGTACGCCGACGAGTACGGCGCGGGCGAAGGGGAGGGGTGCAACCTCAACATCCCGCTCGCGCGCGGGAGCGGGGACGCCGAGTACCTCGACGCCCTCGACGACGCCCTGGAGGCGATTCGTGCGCACCGCTCGGAGGCGCTGGTGGTGTCGGCGGGATTCGACGCGCACGAGCGCGACCCGCTCTCGGTCCTGAAGGTGACGAACGACGGTTACCGGCGCATCGGCGATGCGATCGCGAGCCTCAAGCTGCCGACCGCGATCGTGCAGGAGGGCGGCTACGGGCTCGACCTCCTCGGCCAGAACCTCGTCGCATTCCTCGGCGGCTTCAACCTCGCCAGCCGGATGTAGCGCCCGGTTCAGGGCGCGCGGCGCGAGCGCTGCTGTGGCTAGAATACGGCTCCCGCATTCGACGATTTCGCGCCCATGCCTGCGATCAGCCGCCGCACCGCCGACCTCGGCACCGAGAACGCCTTCGTGGTGCTCGCCGAAGTGACCGCGCTGATGCGCCAGGGCCGCGACATCATTTCCTTCTGCATCGGGCAGCCGGACTTCGCCACGCCGGCGCACATCCAGGACGCGGCGGTCGCGGCGATCCGCGCGGGCAGGCACGGGTACACCCCTTCGGCCGGCATCGACGAGCTGCGCGCGGCGGCCGCGGCCTACATGGGCCGCATGCGGGGTCTCGCGATCAGGCCCGACGAGGTCGTGGTCGGCGCGGGCGCGAAGCCGTTCATCGCGTACTCGATCCTCGCGACCACCGACTACGGCGTCGGCGACGAGGTGATCTACCCCAATCCCGGCTTCCCGATCTACGAGTCGCAGATCAGGGCGCACGGCGCCGTCCCCGTGCCCCTGCATCTGCGCGAGGCGCGCGGCTTCGCGTTCGACCCCGCCGACCTGGAGGCGAAGCTCACGCCGCGCACGCGCCTGCTCATCCTGAACTCGCCGCACAACCCGACCGGCGGGATCCTCGCGCGGCGCGACCTCGAGGCGATCGCCGCGATCCTGCGCCGCCACCCCGAGGTCTGGGTGTACGCGGACGAGATCTACTCGCGCCTGTGCTACGAGGGGGAATTCGCCTCGATCGCGTCGCTCCCCGGCATGTACGAGCGCACGATCATCTCCGACGGCGCGTCCAAGACCTGGGCGATGACCGGCTGGCGGCTCGGCTTCGCGTCGAACCCGGTGCTCGCGCCGCAGTTCGTGCGCTGGGTGACCAACACCGACTCGTGCGCCTCCCAGATCACCCAGTGGGCCGCGGTCCAGGCGATCAACGGCCCGCAGGACGAGGCCGAGGCGATGCGCGCGTCGTTCATCGAGCGCCGCGACCTCATCGTGCGGCTGCTGAACGAGGCGCCGGGCGTGAGCTGCAAGACCCCGGGCGGGGCGTTCTACGCCTGGCCCAACGTGACCGAGGCCTGCCGCCTGATCGGCGCCGCGGACTCCGAGGAGTTCCGCAAGCGCCTGCTCAACGAGGC
>CAZIXQ010000113.1:0-8343 GCA_964543155.1 uncultured Enterobacteriaceae bacterium | reverse complement strand
GAAGCGCTCGAGGAGACGGCGCACCCGTTCCGGCCCACGCACCTCCTCGGCGTGTATCGCTGGCACCTCGCGGCGAAGGACGTGACGTTCCTGCGGTTCACGTTCCTCGGCGAGGTGGCCGACGCCGAGGCCGGGCGCGCGCTCGACAAGGAGATCCGCCGGGTGCTGTGGCTGACGCCCGAGGAGATCCGCGCCGCGGCGCCGCGCCACCGCAGCCCGCTCGTCATGGCGTGCGTCGAGGATGCGCTCGCCGGGCGGCGCTACCCGCTCGACCTCCTCCGCCACTTCGAATGAGCCGCATCGTGCGCGCTGCGGCCCTCACCGCCGCGGTGGTCGCGGGCGGCGCCGCGCTCGCCGCAGAGGTGGAGATCTGCTTCAACTACGGCTGCAAGGACGTGGCGACCGTCCGGTTCGACCCGCTCGACCTCGCCGACGTGAAGCGGCTCTTCGCCGACGTTCCCACCCCGCAGGCCGAGCGCGAGGCGGTCGCGCGGGCGATGGGCGCGCTCTACTTCCACGCCGCCCTGCAGACCCCCACCTGGCGCGACCGCGGCGGCAACATCGACGACGACGGGGTCGAGGGGCGGATGGACTGCATCGACCACTCGACGAACACGAGCGCGTACCTCGCGCTCCTCGAGCGCAACGGCTGGCTGCGTTTCCACACCGTGGCGGACCGGGTGCAGCGCGGCAGGCTCCTTGCCGTGCACTGGGGCGCCCAGCTGCGCGAGAAGGCCGGCCCGCACTGGGTCGTGGACACCTGGTTCCTTGATCCGGGCAGTCCCGCCACCATCTACCGGCGGGAAGACTGGCTCGACGGCGCCCGGCCGCCGGGCACCGAGCTCTTCCGCTTCTGATCTCCATGACCGCAGAACGCATCGTGGTCGGCATGTCCGGCGGCGTCGACTCGTCGGTGGCCGCGCTGCTCCTCAAGCGCGCGGGGCACGACGTCGTGGGCCTGTTCATGAAGAACTGGGAGGAGGACGACGACGACGAGTACTGCTCGACGCGCCAGGACCTGGTCGACGTCGCTGCGGTCGCCGACGTGCTCGGGATCGAGCTCGACGTCGTCAACTTCGCCGCCGAGTACCGCGAGCGGGTGTTCGCCGAGTTCCTGCGCGAGTACGCGGCCGGCCGCACGCCCAACCCCGACGTCCTCTGCAACGCCGAGATCAAGTTCAAGGCGTTCCTCGACCACGCGCTCGCGCTCGGCGCGAGCCGGATCGCCACCGGCCACTACGCGGGCGTGCGCGAGCGGGCGGGGCGCTTCGAGCTGCTGAAGGGCGCCGACCCGGCCAAGGACCAGAGCTACTTCCTGCACCGCCTGACGCAGGCGCAGCTCGCGCGCGTGGTGTTCCCGCTCGCGCGGCTGCACAAGACCGAAGTGCGCCGCATCGCGCGCGAGGCAGGGCTCCCGGTCGCCGAGAAGAAGGACTCGACCGGGATCTGCTTCATCGGGGAGCGGCCGTTCCGCGCGTTTCTCGAGCGCTACCTCCCGCATCGGCCCGGCCCGATGAGGACGCCCGACGGGCACGTGGTCGGCGAGCACGTCGGGCTCGCGTTCCACACCATCGGGCAGCGCTCGGGGCTCGGCATCGGCGGGACGAAGGGCGGCGACGGCGCGGCGTGGTACGTCGCGGGGAAGGACCTGGAGGGGAACGCGCTGATCGTCGTGCAGGGTCACGACCACCCGCTGCTCACGCGCCGCGCCCTCGTCGCGGCGGACCTCGCGTGGGTCGGCGGGACCGCGCCGGCGACGGACGCGACCTACGGCGGAAAGACCCGCTATCGCCAGACCGACGCCGCCTGCCGGATCGCGGCGCAGGATGCGGCGAGCTGTGCGATCGAGTTCGACGAGCCGCAGTGGGCCGTCACCCCGGGCCAGTCGGTGGTGCTGTACAGCGGGGAGGTGTGCCTCGGGGGCGGGGTGATCCAGTAGCGCGGGCCGCGGCGGCGGCCGGCGGCGCCTATTCCCGCGGCGCGGTCTCGACGAAGCTCGGGCGCTCGGCAAGCTTCACCGCGAGCCGCGCGAGGTTGGGGCGGTCTTTCCGCCACTCGAGCTGCGGAAAGCGGAAGTCGAACCAGCCGACGCAGGCGCCCACCGCGATGTCGGCGAGCGTGAAGGCGTTGCCGTGGCACCACGGGCGGGTGCCGATCTGGATGTCCATCGCGTCGAGGCTGCGCGCCACCTTGTCCATCTGGCGGTCGATCCACGCCGTGCTCCGCTCGGCGGCGGGGCGCTGGCCCTCGAGGCGCGCGAGCGCGCCGCCATCCAGCGCGCCGTCGGCGAGCGCCTCCCAGCGGCGCACTTCGATGCGCTCGCGGTTGTCGGCCGGGATGAGCTTGCCGATCGGCGAGACCGAGTCGAGGAACTCGCAGATCACGCGCGAGTCGTACAGCGCCGTCCCGTCGTCGAGGACGAGCACCGGCACCTTGCCGAGCGGGTTGTAGTCGGGCACCGGGTTCTCCGGCGCCCAGACGTTCTGCGGCTCCCACACGTACTCCACTTTCTTCTCGGCGGCGACGATGCGCGCCTTGCGGGTGAACGGGCTGGGGAGCGAGCCGATGAGCTTCATCTGTGCGGGGAGAGCCTGGGGTGGGAGCGCCTGGGAGCGGCGGATTATATATGCGCGCGTGCCGATGGTAGACTCGATCGCACCGCCGTGTCCGACAGTCCGATGCCGCTCTCCGCGCTCACCGCGATCTCGCCGCTCGACGGCCGGTACGCGCGCAGCCTCGAGCCCCTGCGGCAGTGGGCGAGCGAGCTCGCGCTCATCCGGGCCCGGGTCCGCGTGGAGGTCGAGTGGCTGATCGCGCTCGGCGCCGAGCCGGGCGTGGCCGAGGTCGCGCCCTTTGCGCCCGCGGCAGCGGCGAAGCTGCGCGGCCTCGCCGCGACGTTCGCCGAGGCCGACGGGGAGCGCGTCAAGGCGATCGAGCGCCAGACGAACCACGACGTCAAGGCGATCGAGTACTGGATCCGCGAGCGCGTCGCCGGCGACGCTGCGCTCGCGCACGCGAGCGCGTTCATCCACTTCGCCTGCACCTCGGAGGACATCAACAACCTCGCCTACGCGCTGATGGTGCGCGGCGCGCGCGACGAGGTGCTCCTGCCGGCGGTCGACCGGCTCGTCGAGCGCCTCGCAGGGCTCGCGCACGAGCATGCCGACGCCGCGATGCTCGCGCGCACGCACGGGCAGCCCGCCACGCCGACGACGCTCGGCAAGGAGCTCGCGAACGTCGTCGCGCGCCTGCGGCGCGCGCGTGCGCGGCTCGCCGAAGTGCGGCTCACCGGGAAGGCGAACGGCGCCGTGGGCAACTACAACGCGCACCTCGCGGCCTATCCGCAGATCGACTGGGAGGCGTTCTCCCGCCGCGTCGTCGAGTCGCTCGGGCTCGAGTTCAATCCGTACACCACGCAGATCGAGCCGCACGACTCGCTCGGCGAGCTCTTCGACGCGCTCGCCCGGCTGAACACGATCCTCGTCGACCTCGACCGCGACCTCTGGGGCTACATCTCGCTCGGCTACTTCCGCCAGAAGCTCGTCGCCGACGAGGTCGGGTCGTCGACGATGCCGCACAAGGTGAACCCGATCGATTTCGAGAACTCGGAGGGCAACCTCGGGGTGGCGAACGCGCTGCTGCGCCACCTCGCCGAGAAGCTGCCGGTGTCGCGCTGGCAGCGCGACCTCACCGACTCGACCGTCCTGCGCAACGTCGGCGCGGCGTTCGGGCACAGCCTGCTCGGCTACGTCGCCTGCGCGCGCGGCCTGGACCGGCTGGAGGTGGACGCGGCGCGCCTCGCCGCCGACCTCGACGCGAACTGGGAAGTGCTCGCCGAGGCGGTGCAGACGGTGATGCGCCGCTACGGGATCGGGGACGCCTACGAGCAGCTGAAGGACCTCACGCGCGGGGCGCGCATCACCCCCGAGGCATTGCGCGCCTTCGTCGGGGGGCTCGCGATTCCGGAGGAGGCGAAGGCGCGGCTCGTCGCGCTCACGCCGGCCACGTACACCGGCAAGGCCGCCGAGCTCGCGCGCAAGGTCTGAGGATCCGCAGGCGCAACGAAAAAGGCCCCGGCGAGGGGCCTTTCTCTCCCGGACGGGAGGGCGCGCGTCAGTCGCGGATCGCCTCGAGCCCGATCATGAGCTTGACCTCGTCGCTGACGCCGGGGATGCCGAACTTCATGCCGAAGTCGGAGCGCTTGATCATTCCGCTCGCGTTGCCGCCGCACATGTAACGCTTGCCCTGGGTGCGCGGGTCCGGACCGCAGCGCCACTTCTCGACGGTCAGGGTGACCGGCCTGGTCACGCCGAGCATCGTCAGCTGGCCGTCTACCGCACCCGGCGCGTCGCCGGTCCACTTGGCCGCGGCGCCCTTGAACGTGATGCGCGGGAACTCGGCCACGTTGAAGAAGTCCGGCGAGCGCAGGTGCTCGTCGCGCGAGCGCGGCCGGCTGCCCTTGTCGCTGTCGCCGGTGCTGATCGAGGCGGCCTCGATCGCGAGGTCCACCGAGCCCGACTTCGCGGCTGCGTCCATGGTGATCTTCCCCGACATCCTGTCGAACCGCCCCGTCATGTCCATGAAGCCGAGGTGATTGACGACGAAACCCGGGTGGCTGTGGAACGGGTCGATCGTGAACGTTTCCGGCGCGGCGGCGGCGCCGAGCGCGAAGGTGGCTGCTGCGAATCCGGTTGCGATGCGGAGCATCTTCGGCTTCCTCCTGTGTGGTTGCGGTCGAGGGTGGTGGGGGCGCCGGCCTTCTATTCGAGGCCGAACTTCCATGCGAGCGTCCAGGCGAGGGCCGCCGGGGCGAGCGCGTAGACGGATGCCACGATCGCCTGCAGCCAGACCGGGCCCTTCGCCGGGACCGGCAGCCGCACCAAGAGCGGGACGAGAACGAGCGGGACGATCGCGTACCACGCGAGCTTGGCGAGCACCGCAGCGCCCGCGGCGAGGAGCGCCGCGGCCGCCGCGAGCGGCAGAGTGAGCGTGGCGCCGGCGGTTGCGCGGCGGTTCGTCAGCATCTGCACCAGCAGGAACGCGCCCGAACCGGCGCCGAGCGCAATCCCATAGAGACCGTAGACGGCGGAGGCCCCCAGAATCGCGGCCACGCCGGCGCCGAGGCCCAGCCCGAGACCGGCTGCGCCCGCCCGCACCGGGTCCTCGCGCAATGCATGCGTCAGCGCGACCGTCACCGTCACCGCGAGGACCGGGACGAGCGCGAGCCGGACGGCCTCGAGCGGCGCCTTCTGCGCGAGCACGGTCCAGAAGACCCAGACGGCCACCGCGCCGAAGGCGATGGCGAGAGCGACTCCGGTGCCCCGGACGGAACGGGCAGCCACGTCGACGACGATGCCGATCAGCGTGGCGGCGCCGGCGGCGACGATGATCTTGCGGGTCGCCGTGAGCGGCTCGAACGCGAGGCCGTTGAGCAGGTAGGCGGTCGTGCCGAAGCCGATTGCGATCGCGAGCCCGGCCAGATTGAACGGACGCAGCAGGAGCGTGGCGACGAGCGCGACGGCAAACGGCGCAATGCCCCCTTGGAAAGCGGGGTGATTCAGCCATTCATCCATGGACGCGGCGTCTCGCTGGTGCGGCTGGGTTGGTAGAGACCGCGCGACGCATGCGCGAACAGGCGCTCGGCACCGGTTATTCCCGGTGCCGGAGGGCGGGCGGCGCGCGGAGTATAGTCCGCGTTAGTACTTTTTGCCCTTCGGTTGCGGAGTGCCCAAAGAGCGCTACCTCAGGACCCTGCGCGAGCTGGCCGAGTGCTACCACGCGTTCTCGCGGCACTCGGCCGCCGACGTGCGCCGGTTGGGGTACACCCCGGCGCAGTTCGACATCGTCGCGACGCTCGGCAACACCGACGGGATGACGTTCAAAGCGCTCGGCGAGAAGACGCTGATCACCAAGGGGACGCTGACCGGCGTCGTCGACCGCCTCGAGGCGCGCGGGGTCGTGCGGCGCGCCGCCTCGCCCGCCGACGCCCGCAGCACGGTGGTCCGGCTCACGCGCAAGGGCGAGCGGGAGTTCGAGCGCGTGTTCCGCGCGCACGTCGCGTACCTGCGGCGCGCGTTCGCGGTGCTCGGATCGGACGAGATGGACCGGCTCGACGCGCTCCTCGCGCGCCTGCGGAAGGGCTTCCGGTGAGCGGTGCGCCCGCGCGCTACCACCCCGTCGCGATTGCGCTGCACTGGCTGGTCGCGGTCGCCGTCGTCGTGACGTTTCCGCTCGGGGTCTACATGGCGGACCTGCCGCAATCGGTGCGCAGGGCGGAGCTCGCGGCCGTCCACAGATGGATTGGCGTGACCGTGTTCGCGCTGATGGGCGCGCGCCTCCTCTGGCGTCTCGGGCATCGCCCGCCGCCCCTGCCCGCCGCGCTGCCGGCGTGGCAGCGGCGGGCGGCGGCGCTCGCGCACGGCGGGCTGTACGCACTGCTCCTGGCGATCCCGCTGTCGGGCTGGCTCTACAGCTCGGCGGCCGGCGTGCCGACGGTCTACTTCGATCTCTGGCGGTTGCCCGACCTGGTCGGCGAGAACGAAGCGCTTGCGGCGGCCCTCAAGCTCGCGCACCAGTCGCTCAATTTCGCACTGCTCGCGCTCGTCGTCGCGCACGTCGCGGCCGCGGTCAAGCACCACTTCGTCGACCGCGACGGGCTGCTGGCGCGGATGCTCCCGGGCGGCTACTTCGGCGCCTCGGGCAGGGGCGGGAGCGCGCGCAGGTAGGCGATCAGTGCATCGAGGTCGGCGGGCGTGAGCTTGCTCGTCGTGTTCTCGATCACCTCGGCCATCGCCTTGGCCGGCACGTCGCCGTCCGGCGTGAGCCCGGTGGTGAGCAGGTCCTTCAGGTCCTTGTCGCTCGACTTCTTCAGCCGCGTCGGCGTGAGGTTCGGGACGCCCTTGCCTTCCGGCCCCTTGCCGCCCGCGAGGTACCGGTCGCGCTTCGGGCCCCCCAGGGCATTGCGCGGCGTGTGGCACTCGCCGCAATGGCCGAGCGCCTCCACGAGGTAGGCGCCGCGGTTGATCGTTGCCGTCGCCTTCGGATCGGGCGCGAACGGCCCGGGCGTGAAGTAGAGCCACTTCCAGGCGGACACCGGGAGGCGCCAGCGGTAGAGCAGACCGAGCTCGTGCGGCTTGCTCGCCTGGGCGCTGGGCGGCAGGGTCCGCAGATAGGCCCAGAGATCGCGCAGGTCCGCGTCCGAGACCTTCGTGTACGACGGGTAGGGGAAGGCCGGGAAGTAGTTCGCCCCGTCCGGTCGGACGCCCTGACGCATCGCACGCACGAAGTCCGCTTCGGTCCAGCGCCCGATGCCGGCCTCGGGATGCGGGGTGATGTTGGGCCCGTGGAACGTGCCGAACGGCGTCGCGAGCGCGCGCCCTCCGGCAAATCGCACCGCGTCCTTCCGGTCCTCGGTGTGGCAGCCGACGCAGCCGCCGGCGGCCGCGAGGTACTCGCCGCGCTTCGCGTCACCCTGGGCCGCCGCGGCTCCTGCCGCCGCCGCCAGCACGAGGCCGACGAGCGCACGTCCCGTCGTGCGCGCCGCTGCACGCCTCATCGAACTCGCCTCCGAAAAAAACCGAACCCCGCCGCGGCGGGGTTCGTGCCGTCGCAACAGGGTAATCAGTTCTGCCGGAAGGTGTCGTGGCAGCCGTTGCACACCTTGAGGACGTCGCCGACGGCGCCCTTCACGGCCGCCTCGTTGCCGCCCTTGGTCGCGGTGACCAGCGCGCCCACCGCGGTGCGGAACTGGTCCTGGGTCTGCTTGAACTTCGCCGCGTCGGACCAGATGACCGGGAGCGCCCGGCTCTTCTCGCCCTTGGTGCTCTCGGCGAACCCGTCCCAGGGCATCTGCGACAGGGCGTCCAGGAACGCGGCGTTGCGCGCGGCGACCGCCGCGTCATAGGGCACGCTGCCCTTCACCATGCCCACCAGGGGGCCGATGTACTTGCCCTGCAGCGTCATGGCCGACTGGCGCTGCTTCACCAGCACCTCGGGCTTGACCTGTGCGTAGGCGGAGGCGGCAGCGGTGCCGAGCGCTGCGGCGAGGGCGACAGCGGCGAGCTTTCTGTTCATGCGGGGGTTCCTCCTTGGGTTTGCGGGGACGGTCTGCTGCTCGGGACGAGCCGAGGCATTGGTGCAGAAACACCTGCGGCCGCCGGTCTATTCCCTCCCGCGGGACCTACACCACGGCTTCCTGCTTGCGCTCCTTGACTGGCTTCACCAGGTCCTCGCGCCTCACCCCCAGCCAGCGTACGAGCGGCGCCATGACCAGGACCGACGAATAGATCCCGAACAGGATCCCGATCGTGAGGGCGAGCGCGAAGTAGAAGAGCGCCGGGCCGC
>CAZIXQ010000112.1:0-11357 GCA_964543155.1 uncultured Enterobacteriaceae bacterium | reverse complement strand
TTCAAGGGCCAGGTGAAGAACGAGCTGATCTCGCGCGACGCGGTGAAGCTCGTCGGTCAGATGGTGCGCGACCCGTTCGAGCTCTGGCTGAACACGCACGTGGACGAGGGCAAGCGGATCGCCGAGCTGGTGATCGCGCAGGCGGCGGCGCGCACGCGCGCGGCGCAGAAGGTGGAGCGCCGCAAGACCTCCGGCGTGGCGGTGCTGCCGGGCAAGCTCACCGACTGCGCCTCCGACGATCCGGATCGCAACGAGCTCTTCATCGTCGAGGGCGACTCGGCGGGCGGGTCGGCGAAGCAGGCGCGCGACAAGGAGTTCCAGGCGGTGCTGCCGCTCAAGGGCAAGCCGAAGAACACCTGGCAGGACAGCGGCGACACGCTCTACTCGAACAAGGAGATCGAGGCGATCGCGCTCGCGATCGGGGTCGATCACCACAAGCTCGAGGACGCGGTCGATCTGTCCAACCTGCGCTACAAGAAGCTCATCATCCTCGCCGACGCGGACGTGGACGGTTCGCACATCCAGGTGCTCCTGCTGACGCTCTTCTTCCGCCATTTCCCGCACCTGATCGCGCGCGGCCACGTGTTCGTGGCGCAGCCGCCGCTCTTCCGCATCGACGTCCCGGGGCAGGGCAAGGGCAAGCCGGCACGCAAGCTCTACGCGCTCGACAAGCAGGAGCTTGCCGCGATCGAGGAGAAGCTCGCCGACGAGGGCGTCAAGGAGGACAGCTGGGCAGTGAGCCGCTTCAAGGGGCTGGGCGAGATGAGCCCGGAGCAGCTCTGGGAGACGACGCTCAATCCCGACACGCGCCGCATGCTGCCGGTCCGGGTCGAGGACGGCATGCTGGACGCCGATCGCGAGGTCTTCAACATGATGATGGCGCGCGAGAACGCGACCCAGCGGCGCGAGTGGATGGAGACCTTCGGCAACCTCGTCGATGCCGACATTTCGTGAACCGGCCGATCCGGGGGACCTGCGCGGGCGCATAGCCCCCCCGTTCCCGTATGGCGCGTAATCGAGGCGACATGGGCAATCAGAACGATCTGTTCGAGGGGCTCGGCACGACCTCCGCCGAGGCCGGCAAGGCGGTGAAGCAGGCGAAGGGGGCTGCGGACACGGCCGCGGCGGGCGGTGGCGGGGGCATGCCGCCGCGACAAGCCGGCGCCGGCAGCGGCGGGCGGCTTCCTCCCCATTTCGCGCCGCTCGAGGGCGAGTTCGGCGACAGCCTCCCGCTCGGCCGCTACGCCTCGACCCAGTACCTGCAATACGCGATCGCGACGGTGAAGGACCGCGCGCTGCCGCGCGTCGGCGACGGCCAGAAGCCGGTGCAGGCCCGCATCCTCTATGCGATGTGGGACATGGGCGGGCGGTCGGGCACCCCGCGCAAGAAATCCGCGCGCGTGGTCGGCGACGTGCTCGGCAAGTTTCACCCTCACGGCGATGCGTCGGTCTACGACGCCCTGGTGCGGCTGGCGCAGGACTTCACCATGCGCTACCCGCTCATCGACGGGGAGGGCAACTTCGGCTCGCGCGACGGCGACGACCCGGCGGCCATGCGGTACACCGAGGCGCGGCTCACGAAGTTTTCCGAGGTGCTGCTCGCCGAGCTCGACCAGGGCACGGTCGACTTCATCGCGAACTACGACGGCAGCCTCGTCGAACCCGCGGTGTTGCCCGCCCGCCTGCCGGTGCTGCTGCTGAACGGCGCATCCGGCATCGCGGTCGGCATGGCGACCGAGATCCCGCCGCACAACCTGAACGAGGTCGCGCAGGCGGCGATCGCGATGGTCCGCGACCGGGATCTGTCCGTCGCCGGGCTGATGAAGCACATCAAGGGCCCGGACTTCCCCGGCGGCGGCCAGATCATCACTCCGCGCAGCGAGCTCAAGGACGCGTACCAGTCCGGGCGCGGGTCGATCCGCGTGCGCGCGCGCTGGACGATCGAGCGGCTCGCGCGCGGGCAGTGGCAGCTCGTCGTGACCGAGCTGCCGCCGGGCACCTCGGCGCGCAAGGTGCAGGAGGAGGTCGAGGCGATCACCAACCCGCAGCCGAAGGCGGGGAAGAAGTCGCTCACCCCCGAGCAGACGCGCGAGAAGCAGCTCGTGCTCTCGATGCTCGACCGGATGCGCGACGAGTCCGACCGCGCGCATCCGGTGCGGCTCGTGTTCGAGCCGCGTACCTCGAAGGTCGACGAAACCGAGTTCGCCAACCTGCTGCTCGCGAAGACGAGCCTGGAAACGAACGTCCCGATCAACCTGGTGATGGTCGGCCTGGACGGCCGTCCGACCGGAAAGAACCTGCGCGACGTGCTCGCCGAATGGGTGGAGTTCCGCTTCGCCACCGTGACGCGCCGGACGAAGCACCGCCTCGACAAGGTGCTCGATCGCATTCACGTCCTCGATGGACGGATGATCGTCCTGTTGAACGTGGACAAGGTGATCAAGATCATCCGCAACGCCGACGACCCGAAGGCGGATCTGGTCAAGGCGTTCAAGCTCACCGAGCGGCAGGCCGACGACATCCTCGAGATGCGGTTGCGCATGCTCGCCAAGCTCGAGCACATCAGGATCGAGCAGGAGCTGAAGGACCTCCAGAAGGAGCAGAAGGGCCTCGAGAAGATCCTGAAGGACCGCAAGGCGCTCGAGGACCTCGTCGTCGGCGAGATCGAGCAGGACGCGAAGACCTTCGGCGACAAGCGGCGCACGCGCATCGAGGAGGCGGAGAAGGCCGAGGTCGAGACGCCGGTCATCGACGAGCCGGTCACCGTGATCTTCTCGAGGAACGGCTGGGTGCGCGCGCGCCAGGGGTGGGGCGTGGACCCGGCCGCGCTCTCGTTCAAGGAGGGCGACGGCCTCGGCGCGCTCGTCCAGTGCCGGACGGTGGACCCGGTGGTGTTTCTCGATTCGAATGGGCGCGCGTACACCGTGGAGGCGGCGCAGCTCCCCTCCGCGCGGGGCGACGGCGCGCCGGCCTCCTCGCTCGTCGACGTCCAGGAGGGCGGCAAGATCATGTACTGCGTCGCGGGCAAGGCGGATGCCCCGGTGCTCGTCGCGGCCTCCAGCGGATACGGCTTCGTGTCGAAGCTCGGGGACATGCTGTCCAACCGCAAGGCCGGGCGCGAGTTCATGAGCGTGAAGGAGGGCGACGTGCCGGTGGCGCCGTTCCTGTTCGAGGTCGCGCCGGGGAACCTGCTCGTCGCCGCCTCCTCCGGGGGCAAGATGCTCGCCTTCGACCTCGACGAAGTGGGCTACCTCGCGAAAGGCCGGGGCGTCACGCTCATGGGGCTCGACAAGGGCGAGAAGCTGGTGGCCGTCGCCGTGACGCGTGAACGCTCGGTCGCGGTGACCGGCTTCGGACGCGGACGCGAAAACGACGTCGAGATCGCCGGCAAGGATTTCGCGCACTATGTCTCGAAGCGCGGGCTCAAGGGTCGCGTCCTTCCGGACAAGGTGAAGAAGCCGCTCGGCTTGCGCGTGCTATCCTCCGACGCGTGATTTCGCGGCCGGGCGCCTATGGCGTGCGCGGCCGCACCCGCCAATGGCGGGCCTCCCCGCATTGCAGCGTGGTGAACCTGGTCAGGTCCGGAAGGAAGCAGCCACAGCCGCTCACTGCAAGTGCCGGGGGCAAGGCTCGCCACCTCTTGCGCTGCGCGTGGATCACCCCTCTCCCGATGCGGGAGAGGGGTGGGCGCCGGACCGACGGCGCTGCCCGGGGATAAAATCGAGCCATGACGTACCAGGTTCTCGCCCGCAAGTGGCGTCCCCGCTCCTTCGCGACGCTCGTCGGCCAGGAGCACGTCGTGCGCGCCCTCACGAACGCGCTCGAGCAGCAGCGCCTGCATCACGCCTACCTCTTCACCGGCACGCGCGGCGTGGGCAAGACGACGCTTGCACGCATCCTCGCCAAGGCGCTCAACTGCGAGACCGGGATCACTGCGGCTCCGTGCGGGCAGTGCTCGAGCTGCCTGGAGATCGACACCGGGCGCTTCGTCGACCTGATCGAGGTGGACGCCGCGACCAACACCAAGGTCGACGAGATGCGCCAGCTGCTCGACAACGCGGCGTACGCGCCGACCCGCGGGCGCTTCAAGGTCTACGTGATCGACGAGGTGCACATGCTCTCGGCCTCGTCGTTCAATGCGATGCTGAAGACGCTCGAGGAGCCTCCCGAGCACATCAAGTTCATCCTCGCGACCACGGATCCGCAGAAGATCCCGGTCACCGTGCTGTCGCGCTGCCTGCAGTTCAACCTCAAGAACATGCCCGCAGCCGCGATTTCGACGCACCTCGCGCGGGTGCTCGCGGAGGAGGGGATCGCCGCCGAGGGCGAGGCGCTCGCCCTGATCGCGCAAGCGGCGCGCGGCAGCATGCGCGACGCGCTCAGCCTGCTCGACCAGGCAATCGCCTACTCCGGGGCGGACGTCACCGCGGCCGCGGTGCGCGGGATGCTCGGCACGATCGACTCCGGGCACCTGCTCGAGGCGCTGGAGGCGGTCGCCGCGGGCGACGCCGCCCGCGCACTCGCAGTCGCTGACGACATGGAGGCGCGCAGCCTCTCGTTCGACGGCGCGCTGGGCGAGTTGGGTCGCATCCTGCATCGCATCGCGCTCGCGCAGGCGGCGCCCGACGCGATTCCCGAGGATTGGCCGGACCGCGCGCGGGTGCTCGCGCTCGCGCGGGCGATCGACCCCGAGGACGCGCAGCTCTACTACCAGATCGCCGTGCACGGCCGGCGGGACCTCCCGCTCGCCCCCGACGAGTACGCCGGGTTCTCGATGACGCTCATGCGAATGCTCGCGTTCGTGCCTGCGGCAGAAGGCGGCGAGCCGGTCGGTCCGGTCCCGAAGGCGAGCGTGGCCGCAGGCCGGGAGCCGGCCCCGCAACCGGGGCGCGCGCCCGCGCGGTTCGGCGGTGACTGGCCGGCGCTCGCGCGCGCACTGAGGCTCGTGGGCGCGGCGAAGCAACTCGCCGAGCGCAGCGAGCTGGTTGGCTGGAACGGCACCCGGTTCGAGCTCGCCGTTGCGAACGAGTCGCGCGCGCTGGCCGACAAGTCGTACGTCGACCGGCTGAAGAGCGCCCTGCGCGAGCACCTCGGGCGTCCGGTCGAGGTCGCGGTCACCGTCGGCGCCGTCGCCGGCCGGAGCGCGGCGGCCCTCGCCGAGGATGAGCGACGCACGCGCGAGGCGCAGGCGAGCCAGCAGATGGGCGCCGACCCGTTCGTGCAGGAGCTGGTTGCGAGCTTCGACGCGACCATAGAATCGATTCAACCCGTCGGAAAGGCGCTGCGGTCATGATGAACAAGGGACAGCTCGCGGGCCTGATGAAACAGGCGCAGCAGATGCAGGACAACGTGCGCAAGATGCAGGAGCAGCTTGCGACGATCGAGGTGGAAGGGCAGTCGGGTGCCGGTATGGTCAAGGTGGTGATGACGTGCCGCCACGACGTGAAGCGCGTGAGCATCGACCCGTCGCTCCTCGCCGACGACAAGGAGATGCTCGAGGACCTCGTGGCCGCCGCGGTGAACGACGCGGTGCGCCGGGTCGAGACGACCGTCCAGGAGAAGATGGCGGGCGTCACCGCGGGACTGCCGCTGCCGCCCGGGATGAAGCTCTTCTAGCGACGGTGGTGAAGCCGGTCAACGCGGTCGACGAGCTGATCGACGCGCTCCGCTGCCTGCCGGGCGTTGGCCCGAGATCGGCGCAACGCATGGCGTTTCACCTTCTCCAGCACGATCCCTCCGGCGCGCAGCGCCTGAGCGCCGCGCTCGCTCGCTCGCTCGCGAGCGTGCGCCGCTGCGTGCGCTGCAACACGCTCACCGAGGACGAGGTGTGTGCGCTCTGCGCCTCCCCCAGGCGCGACCCGGGGGCGCTGTGCGTCGTCGAGACGCCGGCGGACCTCGCCACGATGGAGCAGACGATGGCCTACCGCGGCCTGTACTTCGTACTGATGGGGCGGCTCTCGCCGCTCGACGGGGTCGGGCCGCAGGAGATCGGCCTGGACCGGCTGCTCGCGCGGGCGACCGACGGCGTGGTGAAGGAGGTCGTGCTCGCCACGAACTTTACGAACGAAGGCGAGGCGACCGCGCATTACATCGGGGAAATGCTGCGCGACCGGGGGCTCAAGGTCACCCGCATTGCGCGCGGCATCCCGGTGGGCGGGGAGCTCGAGTACGTCGATGCCGGCACCCTTGCGCAGGCGTTCTACGAGCGGAGGCCGGCATGACGCGGCCCAAGCCGCTCGAGGGCGTGAAAGTGCTCGAGCTCGGCCAGCTGATCGCCGGGCCGTTCGCGGGCAAGTTCTTCACGGAGTTCGGGGCGGAGGTGATCAAGATCGAGCCGCCGGAGGGCGGGGACCCGCTGCGGCAGTGGCGGAAGCTCCACGGCGGCACATCGCTGTGGTGGTACGTGCAGGGACGCGCCAAGAAATCGGTGACGGCGAACCTGCGCACCGCCGAGGGCCAGGAGATCGTGCGCAAGCTCGCCCTGGAGGCCGACATCCTGATCGAGAACTTCCGCCCCGGGACGATGGAGAAGTGGGGCCTCGGCTACGAGGCGCTTGCCGTGGAGAACCCGGGACTCGTGATGCTGCGCCTCTCCGGGTTCGGCCAGACCGGGCCGATGCGCGACCAGGCCGGGTTCGGCTCGATCGGCGAATCGATGGGCGGGTTGCGCTACCTCACCGGGTTCCCCGACCGGCCGCCCGTGCGTTCCAACCTCTCGATCGGCGATGCGATCGCGTCGCTGCACGGGGTCATCGGTGCGCTCATGGCGCTGCACCACCGCAACGCGAACGGAGGCAGGGGACAAGTCGTCGACGTCGCGCTCTACGAGGCGGTGTTCAACATGCTCGAGGGCACGCTGCCGGAGTACGACATGTTCGGGATCGTGCGCGAGCGCACGGGCAGCAACCTCACCGGGATCGTGCCGTCCAACACCTACCTCAGCCGGGACGGGCAGCACGTGGTCATCGGGGCGAACGGGGACAGCATCTTCAAGCGATTGATGGTCCTGATCGGTCGCGACGACCTCGCTGGAGACCCGACGCTCGCCGACAACGCCGGGCGCGCGCAGCGCGCCGAAGAGCTCGACCGGGTCATCGGCGAGTGGACCGCGCGCCACGACGCCGACGAGTGTGTCCGCGCGCTCAACGAGGCGCAGGTGCCGAACGGAAAGATCTACAGCATCGCCGACATCGTGCGCGACCCGCAGTACCTCGCACGCGAAATGATCCGGCAGGTCACGCTTCCGGACGGCGCCGCCCTCAAGGTCCCGGGCCCGGTCCCGAAGCTGAGCGATACGCCAGGGGACGTCGGCTGGGTGGGGCCCGCGCTGGGGCAGCACACCGAGGAGGTCCTCGCGCGGCTCGGGTATTCCCCGTCCGATATCGCCGGACTACGGGCGCGCCGCATCGTTTGAGCGCAGCGCACCGGGTTCGTTGACAGCCCCGGACCGCTGTGTGAGCATCCCCGCGCTTCGGGCCGCTTCGAGGCGGCTCGCGTCCCAGAGGAGATTCGTCATGCGTTCGATCG
Organism: uncultured Enterobacteriaceae bacterium; assembly: GCA_964543155.1. GTDB lineage: Bacteria > Pseudomonadota > Gammaproteobacteria > Burkholderiales > SG8-39 > JAGVSZ01. The sequence continues at coordinate 3,830 of CAZIXQ010000112.1, read as the reverse complement.
GGCTCGCGCTCGCCGCCGCGCTTGCTGTTGTGCCGTGGACTGCCCGGGCGCAGGCGCCGGAGAAGAAGGATGTCCACATCGCGGTCGGCGGCAAGGCAGCGCTCTATTACCTGCCGCTCACGATTGCGGAGCAGCTCGGGTACTTCAAGGACGAGGGACTCGAACCGAAGATCAGCGACTTTGCCGGCGGATCCCAGGCGCTGCGCGCCGTGGTCGGCGGGAGCGCAGACGTCGTCTCCGGTGCGTACGAGCACACCATAAACATGCAGGCGAACAAGCAGTCGATGATCGCCTTCGTGCAGATGGGGCGGCTCCCGCAGATGGCGGTCGGCATTGCCAGCGCGCGCGCCGCGAGCTACAAGTCGCCGAAGGACCTGAAGGGCCTCAAGGTGGGTGTGTCGGCGCCGGGTTCGAGCACCCACATCCTCTTCAACTACCTCATCTCCCGGGACGGGCTCAAGCCGGCCGACGTGTCGATCATCGGTGTCGGGCTCGGGGCCCAGGCGATCGCGGCGATGAAGAGCGGACAGATCGACGTGCTCTCGAACGTCGACCCGATGATGACCAAGCTCGAGCAGGACGGCACGATCAAGGTGATCGCCGACTGGCGAACGGTCAAGGGGACCGAGCAGACCTTTGGCGGGCAGCTGCCGGCGGCCTCGCTCTACGCGCCGACGAAGTTCGTGAAGGAGAACCCGCGCACCGCGCAGGCGCTGACGAACGCGATCGTGCGGGCGAACAGGTGGGTCGCGCGCGCGAGCGCGACCGACGTGGTCAAGGTCGTTCCCGAGGCCTACGTTCTGGGCGACCGCGCCCTGTATCTCTTTGCGTATGACAAGGTCAAGGAGGCGTTCTCGCCGGACGGCATGATCTCGGAGGCCGGGGCAAAGGCGACGCTCCAGGTCCTCGCCGGGTACAACCCCAAGATCAATCCGGCCGAGATCAAGCTCGACGAGACCTACACAAACGAGTTTGTCAGGAAGGCGAACGCCAAGTACAAGTGAACGCCGTGAGCGCGGCAAGCGTCCGCGCGACGGCGGTCATCCCGGCGAACGCCGGGATCCAATCCGGCGCCGAATTGCGGCTTGCGCCGACATGACCAGATCCGAATGACCACCGCGCCGGCACTCGCCCTCGAGCGCGTCACCTGCACGTTCGCCTCGCGCGAGGACCCCGCACAGCGCTACACCGCGGTGCGCGATGCGACGATCGAGGTCGCGGCGGGCGAATTCGTGTCGGTGGTGGGGCCGACCGGGTGCGGCAAGTCCACGCTGCTCAACGTTGCAGCCGGGCTGCTGGCGCCCTCGGCGGGCGGCGTCCGGGTCTTCGGCGCACCGCTGTCCGGAGTGAACCGGCACGCAGGGTATCTCTTCCAGGCCGATGCGTTGATGCCATGGCGCAACGCGCTCGCAAATGTGGTCGCGGGACTGGAGTTTCGCGGCACCTCGCGTGCGGAGGCGGTGGCGCAGGGCGAGGACTGGCTGCGGCGCGTCGGGCTGGGCGGATTCGGGAACCGCTACCCGCATCAGCTCTCGGGCGGGATGCGGAAGCGAGTTTCGCTCGCGCAGACGCTCATCCTGAATCCACAGATCCTGCTCATGGACGAGCCGTTCGCGGCGCTCGACATTCAGACCCGCCAGCTCATGGAGAACGAGCTGCTCGACCTGTGGTCCGCCGACCGCAAGTCAGTTGTGTTCATCACGCACGATCTCGAGGAGGCGATCGCGCTGGCCGACCGGGTGGTGGTGCTTTCGGCCGGCCCGGAGACCCGCCCGATCGGGGAATTCGTCATCGACCTGCCGCGGCCGCGTGACGTCGCGGAGATCCGTCTCACGCCCCAGTTCCTGGCGCTGCACACGCAGATCTGGCACGCGATGAAGGAAGAGGTGCTCAAGGGCTATGCCCGGCAGCAGCGGCAATAGGACATTCTGGGTGTCGGTCGCACCCGGGCCGAGAACGCTGCGCGTGTATCAGGCGCTACTGCTCGTGCTGGTGTTCGTGGTGTGGCACGTGCTGACCAGCCCGACGCTGTTGCCGCCCGTGTACTTCGACGACGCCAACAAGGCGGCGTTCTTTTTCGGTGAGCCGCTCAAGGTCCTGTCGCGGCTATGGAACTGGTTCGCGAGCGGCGAGATCTGGGCACATTTGTGGGTGACGCTGGTCGAGACGATGCTCGCGTTTCTCATCGGGACCGTATTCGGCGTCGTCATCGGTCTCTGGCTCGCCCTCTCGCCGATCACCTCGGCCATCCTCGACCCGTATATCAAGGGCTTCAATGCGATGCCGCGGATCATTCTGGCGCCGATCTTCGCTGTGTGGTTCGGCCTCGGCATCGCCTCGAAGGTCGCGTTGGGCGTCACCCTCGTGTTCTTCATCGTGTTCTTCAACGTCTACCAGGGTGTCCGCGAGGTGAGCCCGAACGTCCTCGCGAACGCGCGCATGCTGGGCGCGAGCCCGCGCCAGCTCCTGCGCCACGTCTACCTGCCCAGCGCGATGAGCTGGGTGTTCGCGAGTCTCCACAACTCGGTCGGGCTCGCGTTCGTCGGGGCGGTCGTCGGCGAGTACCTCGGCTCGGCGTCGGGGGTGGGATACCTGATCCTGCAAGCCGAAGGCGTGTTCGACATCAACACGGTCTTCGCGGGGATCCTCCTCCTGACCGCGTTTGCGCTGATCCTCGACTGGGTGGTCGGGCTGGTCGAGCGCCGGCTGATGGTCTGGCAGCCCAGAGCGGGCGAGACCGAACGGGTGTAGCGCCCGGCGGCGCCGGGCTCAGTAGCGTCCGTGCTGCTTGTAGATGTAGTTCTGCAGCTCGATCGCCTGGACGCTCATGCGGCGCATCAATGCGTGCACCGTGCGCATGATGGCGCGCATGACCCGGTACACCACCCACGGGTGGCTCTCCAGCAGCGTCTCCAGGTCCTTGCGGTCGAGGCTCAGGATCTCGGTGGGACCGGCGGCGCGCAAGGCGGCGTAGTGCGGTGTCTCGTCGATGAACGAGAGCTCGCCGACCAGGTCGCCTGCGGTCAGGGCATAGAGCGTGGTCCAGCCCTTGCCGCCCGGCTCGCGCTTCGACACGTTCAGCGCGCCGCTCATCACGACGTGCAGCTTGCTGTCGGACTGACCTTCGTCGCAGACGATCTCGCCGTCCTGGAGGCTTCGCAGCCGGACCAGGCCGGAAAGCACGTCGCAATCCGCGTCGGCGAGTTCCTTTGCGAGGACCGTCTTGCGAAGCAACTCCGATTCTCTCGTGCGGGACACCGCTCGCCTCCGTTGAAATCCCGTGGGATGGCGCGCATGTTACCTCCCGGCAGGGCGCAGGCGCTGATCGGGGTCAGAGTGGGGCTGCGGCGCGCCGCGTCGGCGCCTCCTCGTCCAGAGCCCCAAGGCGAACGAAGGGTTGACGTGCGCTGCTCTGCCTGACATAATCTTTGTCTCGACGGACGCGGGGTGGAGCAGTCTGGCAGCTCGTCGGGCTCATAACCCGAAGGTCAGAGGTTCAAATCCTCTCCCCGCAACCAAGCCTTCCGTCATCGCTCTTTAACAAACTGAACAGCCGATAGGTGTGGGCGCCGGTAGGGTGTCCGGTACGCTCGCGGTCCGCCGCGGTCGAACCGGAGTCGCTCGATTGATCGACCCGCGCTCACACCATTAGTCAAGAAGGACGTCTCGGCTCAACCCGAGACGGCTCCGGAATGACTTTGAGTGAGCGCATCCGGCACGCGGTGCCTTCGGGCCACGCGCGTCGGGTAATCGCGAAAGCGATTGAAACAGGATTCAACTGAAGAGTTTGATCCTGGCTCAGATTGAACGCTGGCGGCATGCCTTACACA
>CAZIXQ010000111.1:0-11411 GCA_964543155.1 uncultured Enterobacteriaceae bacterium | reverse complement strand
GCCCACGGGTCGTTCGCCGACACCGCCTCGCGCTCGGCCGTCACGTGCGCGCGGATCGAAGCGAGCTGCGCCGGCGAGGGCGCGCGCGCGAACTGCTCGACGACCGCGCGTTCGAGGATCCGCCGCGCCGCGAAGACCTCGCGCGCCTCGCGCACCGTGGGCTGGGCGACGAACGCGCCGCGCGCCGGCTGGAGGGCGACGAGCTTCAGCTTCGCGAGCTGGAACAGCGCCTCGCGCACCTTCGTCCGGCTGACCCCGAACGCCTCGCCGAGGCTCTCCTCGCCGAGCTTGGTCCCGGGCGGCAGGCGGTGCTCGGTGATCGCGGCGGTCACCCGGCGCACGATGTCGTCGGTGGTCGCCCGCCGCGCACGGCGGGCGGGTTCGAGAGCGGAGGCAGCGCGGCGGGCCATTGCGGGCGGACAATCGGTGCGAGCGACTGTATACGATAATTCTTGGCCCGTCCATAGCGAGTCGACACGCCTCGGGGTCATGGTGAGTCTTGACTGCATACACTCCTGAACGTATCGTATGCAGGCCATGCCGACCTCCCTCGCCGCGTTGAACCGTCTGGATCGCGCCGATTTCGTGCGCGCGCTCGGCGAGGTGTTCGAGCACTCGCCCTGGGTCGCCGAGCGCGCCTGGCCGGGCCGGCCCTTCGCGTCGGTGGACGCCCTGCACGCGGCGATGGTCGCCGCCGTCCGCGCGGCTGGGCCGGAAGCGCAGCTCGCCCTCGTTCGCGCCCATCCCGAGCTCGCCGGGCGCGAGGCGGCGGACGGGACGCTCACGGCCGACTCGACCTCCGAGCAGGGCCGGCTGGGGTTCACGGCCCTCACCCGCGCCGAGCTCGAGCGCGTGGCGCGCGCGAACGCGGCGTACCGCGAGAAGTTCGGCTTCCCCTGCATCGTGGCGCTGCGGCTGCACGCCACGCGCGAGTCGGTGATCGCGGAGATGGAGCGCCGCGCCGCCAACGATCGCGCCGCCGAGCTCGCCGCGGCGCTCGAGCAGATCGGGCACATCACGCGCGGCCGCCTGGACAAGATCGTGACCCCCTGAACGGAGCCGCCCATGGGCCGACTCTCGACGCACGTCCTGGACACCGTCAGCGGCACGCCCGCGGCCGGCATGAAGATCGAGTTCTCCGTTCTCGAGGACGGCAAGTGGACGCCGCTGAAGACCGTGCACACCAACGCCGACGGCCGCACCGACGAACCGGTGCTGACCGGGGAGGCGATGCGCACGGGCGAGTTCGAGCTCGTCTTCCACGTCGCGGCCTACTTCCGCGGCAAGGGCATCGCGCTTCCGGACCCGCCGTTCCTCGATCGCGTTCCGATCCGGTTCGGCATCGCAGACGTCTCGGGCCACTATCACGTCCCGCTGCTCTGCACGCCCTGGAGCTACGCGACGTATCGCGGCAGCTGAGCGGCGCGCCAGTGCGCGCCGGTTAGAATCGCGGCGTGAGCGCTCCCTTCCCCCGCCGCCGTTTCCTCCTCGCCGCCTCCGGGCTCGCGCTCGGGGCCTGCGGGCGCTGGAAGTCCCAGGCGCCCGAGCGCGGCCCGGTCGCCGCGATGTTCCCCGGGCGCATCGACGACGGCGGCTTCATGGAGTCGGGGTATCGCGGCCTCCTGCGCATCCGCGACGAGCTCAAGCTTCCGGTCGACTACATTGCCGAGGTCGCGCCCGACGACGAGGCGATGAAGGCGGCGCTGCGCAAGCTCGCGGACTCCGACGCAAAGCTCGTGATCGCGCACGGCGGGCAGGCCGCCGAGGCGGTCCAGCGCGTCGCCTGGGAGTTTCCCGCGCAGCGCTTCGTCTCGATCCAGGGCCACCTCACCCGCCCCAACCTCGCGGTCTACGAGGTCCTGCAGGAGCAGTCCGCCTGGCTCGCCGGCGCCGCCGCGGGCCTGCTCACGAAGTCGAACGTCGTCGGACACATGTCGGGGCTGCGCGTCCGGCCGGGCCTCAAGGGGCGCGCCGCGTTCGCGGCGGGCCTCGCGCACACGAACGCCGCCGCGCGGCTGCTCACGAATTTCTCCGGCACCCAGGACGATGCGGCGGTCGCGAAGCGCATCGCCCTTGCGCAGATCGACGCCGGCGCCGACCTCATCTTCACGATGCTGAACGCCGGCCGCGCCGGGGCGATCGAGGCGTGCCGCGAGCGCGGCGTGCGGCAGATCGGCAATGTCCGCGACTGGGTTGCGGTGATGCCCGAGGTGTTCGTGGCGAGCGCGGTCGCCGACGCGGGCTTCGCGGTCTTCCAGTCCGGGCGCGACCTGCGCGACAACCTGTTCAAGGGCGAGCTCGCGAAGCGCTTCGGGATGCGCTATCCGGACGCGGTGCGGCTCGCGCTCGCCCCGGGCGTGCCCCAGGCGGTGGCCACCCGCGTCGCCGACCTGGGACGGGAGGTTGCGGCGGGCGCCATCGCGATTCCCGAGACCTACTCGGGCCCCGAGTTCATGCCGGCCTGAGCCGCCGGCGCGAAAGGAAGCCTATGGCAGCCGGAGGCGTCTCCATTCACGTCGTGGACGTTTCCCGCGGCGTGGTCGCCGCGTGGATGCGCGTCGAGCTCTACCAGCTCGACCCGGCGCGCAAGCTCCTCACGAGCGGCATCGTCAGCGCGAAGGGGCTGGTCGAGGAGCCGGCGCTCGCGAAGCGCTTCGCGCCCGGCTACTACGAGGCGGTCTTCCACGTCGGCGCGTTCTACCGCGCGGTCGGCATCGAGCTGCCGAAAGTGCCCTTCCTGGATGTCGTCACCTACCGCTTCGGGATCTCCGACCCCGCGCAGCACTACCACCTGCCGATGAAGGTCACGCCGTGGGGCTACTCGTGCTTCCGCGGCGGGGCGTGATTCCGCGGCGCCGCCCTTCCCGACACCCCGTGCGCGGCAGCGCACGGACACCCCCGGGTACATGAGGCGTCCGGACCTCGCCGCCGCCGCCGCGCTGCACGGCGTGATGGTGCTCAGCATGGCGGCGACCCTCGCGATTCCGGTGCTCGCCCCGGCGATCGCCGCCGAAACCGGGCTCGCCCCGTCGCTCGTGGGCGCGTACTCGTTCTTCACCTGGAGCGCGGCGATGCTCGCCTCGAGCGTCGCGGGCACCCTGATCGGAATCGTCGGCCCGGTGCGCGTGGTCCAGCTCTCGCTCGCGCTCGGGGCCGCGGGCCTGGGCGCGGGCGCGAGCGGTTCGCTCATCGCGCTCGCGCTCGCGCCGCTCTTCATCGGGCTCGGATGCGGCGTGGAGACCCCGGCGAGCTCGGAGATCCTCGCGCGCGTCACGCGGCCCGAGCGCCGCGCGTTCATCTTCTCGCTCAAGCAGACCGGCGTGCAGCTCGGCGGGATCGCGGCGGGCATCGCCTTTCCGGCGACGGTCGCGACGGTCGGTTGGCGCGCCGGGCTCGGCGTGCTCGCGGTCGTCCTCGTCGCCTACGCGGTCGCGCTCGAGCCGATGCGGCGGCGGCTCGCCCGGCGCCATGCGCCCGAGCGTCCCGCGCGCCACGCCGGGCCGGCGATCGTCTACGTGCTGCGCTCCCCGACGCTGCGGACGCTTTCGATCGCGTCCTTTGCGTTCCACGCGATGCAGGTGTGCCTCAACACCTTCCTGGTGACGTTTCTCGTCACCCAGCACGGCCTGTCCCTCGCGCTCGCCGGCCTGCTGCTCAGCATCGCGCAACTCGGCGGGTTTGTCGGGCGTCTCGGCTTCGGCCTCGTTGTCGGGCCACGCCTGCCGGTGCTGTCGCTCCTGGTGGCGATCGGCTTCGGCATGACCGCGTGTGCCGTCGTGCTCGGCGTCGCGGCGGGCGTGCTGCACGGGGTGGTGCTCGGCGCGCTGTGCTTCCTCTTCGGGCTGACGGCGGCGGGCTGGAACGGCGTATTCCTGGCCGAGATCGTGCGCGAGGCGCCGCCCGGCGAGATCGCACGGGTCACCGGCGGCGTGATGGTCACCGCGTATGCGGGCCTGATCCTCGGTCCGGTCGCGTTCGCCACCGCGGCCGCCGCGCTGACCCTCGGTTCGGGTTTCCTCGCGCTCGCCGTCGCGACGGCCGTCGGCTCGACCGCACTCGCGCGCGCGCGGCCCGCACCGCCCCGGCCCGTATAATCGCGCTCCCTCCCGCCGGATCCGCCGCCATGCCGTCGTTCGACATCACCTCCGAGGTCAACAAGGTCGAGCTCAAGAACGCCGTCGAACAGGCGAACAAGGAGATCCAGAACCGGTTCGACTTCAAGGGCTCGGACGCGCGCATCGAGCAGGCCGAGCTCGCGCTCACCGTCTACGCCGACGACGAGTTCAAGCTCAGGCAGGTGATGGATGTCCTCACCGGCAAGTGCGCCAAGCGCGGCGTGGACGTGCGCGCGCTCGACCCGCGAGCGATCGAGGAGATCTCCGGAAACAAGGTGAAGCAGACCGTCGAGGTCAGGAACGGCATCGAGACGGAGAAGGCGAAGGCGATCGTGAAACTGCTCAAGGACGCCAAGCTCAAGGTCCAGGCGTCGATCCAGGGTCCCGCGGTGCGTGTCTCCGGGGCGAAGAAGGACGACCTCCAGGCTGCGATCCAGCTGGTGCGGAAATCCGTCGCCGACGTCCCGTTGCAGTTCGGCAACTTTCGTGACTGAGCGCTCGCCCGCGCGGCCATGAACGGTGCGCCGGACGCCCCGGCGCAGGAGACCTTCGGCGCGGCGCTGACGCGCGCCACGCCGACGCCGCGCGTCGTCCCCACGCTGATCGCCCTCAACGTGGCGGCCTTCGTCGCGCTGGCGCTCGCGGGCGGCGGTCTGCTCTCGCCGCAGCCCGCGGTCCACGTGCGCTGGGGCGCCAATTTCGGGCCGCTCACCGCCGACGGTGCATGGTGGCGCCTCGTCACCGGCGCGTTCATGCACTTCGGCCTGGTGCACCTCGCGCTCAACATGTGGGTGCTGTGGGACGCCGGGCGCCTCGCCGAGCGCCTCTTCGGCCCGGTCGCGTTCCTCCTGATCTATCTTGCGGCGGCGATCGTCGCCGGCCTTGCGAGCGTGGCGTGGAACCCGTGGGTGAACAGTGCGGGCGCCTCGGGGGCCCTGTTCGGCGTCATCGGCGCGCTCGTGGTGTACATGGCCGACCGCTCGCATGGCGTGCCGTTCGCCGTGATGCGCGCGCACCGCAACAGCCTGCTCGTGTTCGCCGCCTACTCGATCCTGTTCGGGCTGCTCGCGCGCGGCGTCGATAATGCCGCGCATCTCGGCGGCCTCGCGACCGGCCTCGTGCTCGGCGCGCTGCTCGGCCGCCCGGTGAGACCTGCGCCGGCGCCGCGGACCGCGGCGCGCTGGGCCGGCGCGGTCGCCGCGTCGATCGCACTTGCCGTCGCGGTGAGCGCGGGAATCCGGAGCGCGGGGCCGGCCTACCAGGCCGAGCAGGCGTTCCGGGGCGCGCTCGACGGGTTCGCACCGGCCTCGCGCGCCCTGCTCGAGGAGCGCGAACGTCTCGGGCGCGAGCTGCGCGCCGGGTCGCGGCTACCTGCCCAGGCGGCCGCCGCGCTCGATGACCACGCCCGGCGGTGGGACGCCGAGCGTGCGCGTCTCGCGGCCCCGCGGCTCGCCCCGGCCGGCCCGCTTCCCAGCCTCCAGTCCGCGCTCGTCCGCTACGCGGCCTTGCAGCGCGACGTGACCGGGCTGATGGCGCAAGTGATCCGCGACGAGGGCCCGGCGCAGATCGAGGCGCTCCGGGCGAGTCAGCAGGAGTTGCGCGCGGCGGAGCAGGCCCTCGAGGCGGCGCTCGACGCGGCGCGCAGGGAGAGCGCGGAAAAGTAGCCCCGGCTCAGAGCGCGGCCGCGCGCCAGCGCAGGAGCCGCCACACGAGCCAGACCGCCCAGGCGCCGGGGACGACCGCGATCGCGATCAAGCCGGCCGCGCGTGCCGCGGGCGACGCGGGCAGTTCGTCCTGGATCCATCGCGCGATCTCTCGCTTGAGTTTTTCCATGGCGGTGAATCCGTGGGTGGGTTCGTTCCGGATTCGTCGCCGATCGTCGGCCACGCCTTACGGCCCACGCACTGCCCGAGCAATCGAGACCGCAGCGGGTCAGCGGGCGAGGCCTTCGGCCCAGCGGTCGTAGAGGCGCCGCGCGATCGCATTCAGGTCCCGCACGCGCGCCTCGATCTCGACCTCCATCTCCGCGGGCGTCTGCACCGACGGGCCGCGGTGCCGGTCGAGCTCGTCCGCGGAATCGGCGGCCCACGTGCGGATCATCGCGCTCGTCATCTCGACGTGACACTGCATCGCCAGGTGCGGCCCGAGAACGAACGCCTGGTTCGGGCAGTAGGGGCTTTCGGCGATCCGCCTCGCGCCCGCCGGGATCGTGAACGTCTCGCCGTGCCAGTGGAACGAGAGGAACTCGGTCGTCTCGCCGAACCATCCCCGCGCGGCCGGATCGTCGCTGACCCGGACGAGGCCCCACCCGATCTCCTTGACCGGGTTGCGGGTGACGACGCCGCCGAGCGCCTTGGACATGAGCTGACCTCCGAGGCAGTGCCCGAGGACGGGAACCTCGCCGGCGACCGCCGCTCGAATGAGCGCGAGCGTCGGCTCGATCCAGGGGAGCGGATCGTTCACGCTCATCGGGCCGCCCATCATGGCGATCCCGGAGAACGCGCGCGGGTCCGCGGGCACCGGCTCGCCCTCGCTCGTGGCGAACAGGCGCCAGGGAATGCCCCGAGCGTCGAGATAGGCGGAAAAATACCCTGGACCCTCGGTGGGGCTATGGCGGAAGATGGCGACCGGTTTCATGGCGAAGAGCGACGATGCGCCAGACGAATTCTAGTGCGATCCTGATCCTCGCCTGCGCGCTGGCCGGCCCGGCCGCGGCCACGGACGTGAACGTCGTCGGCCTCTTCGGGCAGAAAGCGGTCGTTTCGATCGACGGCGGGCAGCCCCGCACGCTCGGCGTCGGACAGAAGACGGCCGAGGGCGTCGTGCTCGTCGCGGTCGGCCCGGACGGCGCGACCTTCGAGATCGACGGCAAGCGCCGCACCCTGAAGATGGGCCAGGCCTATTCGGGCCGGGCCACCGGCAACGGCAACTCGCGCACCGTCCTGAAGGCCGACGGCCAGGGCCATTTCATCGCCGAGGGCCAGGTCAACGGGGCCGCCGTCCGCTTCCTCGTCGACACCGGCGCATCCCTGATCGCCCTGCCCGCCGCGGACGCGAAGCGGATGGGGGTGAGCTACGTCAACGCCCCGCGCGGCATGGTCAACACCGCGAACGGCACCGCGGTCGCGTACAAGGTCAAGCTCGACACCGTCCGGGTCGGCGAGATCACCATCAACAACGTCGACGCCGTGGTGATGGAAGGCGGGCTCTCGATCCCGCTCCTCGGCATGAGCTTCCTCAACCGCACCGAGATGAAGCGCGAGGGCGAGACGATGGTCCTCGTGAAGCGCTTCTAGGTCCGTCCGCACGCCGCTCAGAAGTTCCGCCGCGTCAGGGTCAGGGTGTCGCCGGCCCGCCGCATCTCCACGCCCCGCAGGAAGCTCATCCCGAGGAGCGTGACCGGCAGCTCGTCGCGCCCGCCTTCCATCACCACCGCCTCGACGTCGTGCAGCGTCACCTCGCCGACCCGCACCGAGGCGAGCGTCACGCGATAGCCGGTCCGCACCCCGCCCGCGGTGGCGATCTGGATGCGGGCGTGGGGCGAGTAGCCGATGCCGAGCCGCCGCGCCTCGTCGCCCGACAGCGCGACCGCCGTGGCCCCGGTGTCGACGAGGGCGCGCGTCTCGGCGCCGTTGATGAAGGCCGGCGTGACGAAGTGGCCGCGCGCGTCGGCCTTCAGCGCCACCGTAGCGACCGTGGACTGGCCGAGCCGCAGGGTCATCTGCCTGCCGTCGATCTCGATCACCGCCTGGCCGCGGTCGGCCGCGACGAGGCGCACGCCCTCCGGCGAGGCCTGGCCGGCCCGCAGGGTGCGCACGGCCGAGCCGTTCACGAGGAGCTGCGCGCGGTCGTGCTCGAGCGACATGACCATCACGGTCGTCGCCTCCGCGGCGAGCGCGGCGGTGAGGGCGACGACCGCGGCGAGGACGCGCCGCACGCCGCTAGGCGCGGGTCTTGTCGCGCTCGATGAGCGCGTAGGCGGAGTGGTTGTGGATGGACTCGAAGTTCTCCGACTCCACCCGGTACCACTCGATGCGCTCGTCGGCGTTGAGCCGCGCGGCGACGTCGCGCACCATGTCCTCGACGAACTTGGGGTTGTCGTAGGCGCGCTCGGTCACGAACTTCTCGTCCGGGCGCTTGAGCAGGCCGTAGAGCTGGCACGAGGCTTCCTCCTCGGCGTAGCCGATGAGGTCCTCGATCCACACGAAGCCCTTGGTGCGCGCATCGATCGTCACGTGCGAGCGCTGGTTGTGGGCGCCGTACTCCGAGATCTCCTTCGAGCACGGGCACAGGCTCGTGACCGGCACGACCACCTTCATGGTGAAGGTCTGCCGGCCGCGCGCGATCTCGCCCACGAACGTGACCTCGTAGTCGATCAGGCTCTGCACGCCGGAGACCGGCGCCGCCTTGTTGACGAAGTACGGGAAGGCCATCTCGACGTGGCCGACCTCGGCCTCGAGCCGCTCGACCATCTCGCCCAGCATCACCTTGAAGCTCTCGACCGAGATCTCGCGCTCGTGGGCGTTGAGGATCTCGACGAAGCGCGACATGTGCGTGCCCTTGAACTGATGCGGCAGGCCCACGTACATGTTGAAGGTCGCGATCGTGTGCTGGACGCCGCCGCCCTTCTCGGCCACCTTGATCGGGTGGCGGATCGCCTTGATGCCGACCTTGTCGATCGCGAGGCGCCGCGTGTCGGCCGACGCCTGCACGTCCGGGATCGACTGGTTGACGCCGGAGTCGCGGATGTTCATTGGGGCCTTTCGCCGGGCGGCACGCACGGGAGGGATATCGCGGCCATTCTAGCATCCGGGTGCGACCCGCTTTCCTTACCGCCAACGATGCTTTAATGGCGTCCCGGCGCGCATTCCCCATATCGAGGATCCCTGCATGCAACGCAGCACCGAGCGCATCCTGACGACCCACGTGGGCAGCCTGCCGCGCCCGCGCGACCTGCTGCAGATGACCTTCGCGCGCGACCGCGGCGAGCCCTACGACGAGCGTGCGTACGAGGGGCGCCTCGGCGAGGCGGTCACGGAGGTCGTCGCCGCACAGGCGCGCGTCGGCCTGGACGTCGTGGACGACGGCGAGTTCGGGAAGGCCGGCTTCATGCACTACGTGAACCAGCGCCTCGCCGGATTCGCGCCGGGCGGCTCACCGCGCGCGGGCAATCCGTTCGCTGCGTCGCGCGAGTTCCGCGCCTTCCCCGAGTACTACGCGTCGGTCGGGCTCGGCACGGCCGGTCCGGCGGCGAAAGCCCCCCGCCTCACCTGCACCGGGCCGATCACCTACAAGGGGCACGCCGAGCTCGCGCGCGACATCGCCAACCTGAAGCGCGCGCTCGCCGGGCTCGACGTGCAGGAGGCGTTCATGCCGGCGGTCTCGCCCTCGAACGTCGAGGAATGGCAGCGCAACGCCTACTATGCCTCGAGCGACGAGTTCGTCGCAGCGATCGCCGACGCGATGCGCGAGGAGTACAAGGCGATCGTGGACGCCGGCCTCCTGCTGCAGATCGACGACCCGCGCCTCGTCACCTACTACAACGTCACGCCGGAGGCGACGGTGGCCGACTGCCGGCGCTGGGCCGCGCGCCGCGTCGAGGTGCTGAACCACGCGCTGCGCGGGCTGCCGCGCGAGCGCATCCGCTTCCACACCTGCTACGGCATCAACATCGGCCCGCGCGTGCACGACATGCAGCTGAAGGACATCGTCGACCTGATGCTCAAGGTGAACGCCGGCGCCTACTCGTTCGAGGCCGCCAACCCGCGCCACGAGCACGAGTGGCGCGTCTGGCGCGACGTGAAGCTGCCCGACGGCGCGCTGCTCATCCCCGGCGTCATCACCCACTCGAACGTGATGGTCGAGCACCCGGAGACGGTCGCCGACCGGATCGTGCGCTTCGCCGAGGTCGTCGGCCGCGAGAACGTCATCGCCGGCGCCGACTGCGGCTTCGGCACGTTCGCCGGGTCAGAGGAGATCCAGGAGCGGATCGTCTGGGCGAAATTCGAGGCGCTCGCGCAGGGCGCGGCACTGGCGAGCGAGCGGCTCTGGGGCCGCGCGGGCAGCTAGCGGGGAGGTCGCGCGGCTAGGCCGCGCGAATGCTTGCCGCCGGCGCGAGGCCGGCGAGGCGCGCGCGGATGGCCGCGAGCACGCCGTCGCGGTCGAGGCCGATCGAGGCGAGCAGCTGGCTCTGGTCACCGTGATCGACGAAGCGGTCCGGCAGCCCGAGGTGGAGGATCTGCGTGGCGATGCCCTGGGCGGCGAGGCTCTCCGCGACGGCGCTGCCCGCGCCGCCCATGACCACGTTCTCCTCCAGCGTCACCAGCAGCGCGTGCGTGCGCGCGAGCTGTGCCACGAGCGTCTCGTCGAGGGGCTTCACGAACCGCATGTTGACGACGGTCGCGTCCAGCTCGGCGGCGGCGTCCAGCGCCACCTTCAGCAGCGTGCCGAAGGCGAGGATCGCGACGCGCCGCCCCTCGCGGCGCACCTCCGCCTTGCCGATCGGCAGCGCCCGCATCTCGGCCTCGATCGGGACGCCCATCCCCGCGCCGCGCGGATAGCGCACCGCGGCCGGCGAGTCGAGGAGGAACCCGGTGTAGAGCATCTGCCGGCACTCGTTCTCGTCGGCGGGGGTCATCACGGTCATGTTCGGCACGCAGCGCAGGTAGGCGAGGTCGAACGCGCCGTGGTGCGTGGCGCCGTCCGCGCCGACCAGCCCCGCCCGGTCGAGCGCGAACAGGACCGGCAGGTTCTGGATCTCGACGTCGTGGATGAGCTGGTCGTACGCCCGCTGCAGGAAGGTGGAGTAGATCGCGACCACCGGCCTCAGTCCCTCGCACGCGAGCCCCGCGGCGAACGTGACCGCGTGCTGCTCGGCGATGCCGACGTCGAAATAGCGGTCGGGGAACTGCTCGGCGAACTTGACCAGCCCCGATCCCTCGCGCATCGCCGGGGTGATGCCGACCAGGCGCGAATCCCGCGCCGCCATGTCGCACAGCCAGTCGCCGAACACCTGCGTGAAGCTCGGCTTGCCGCCGCCCTTGCCCCCGACGATGCCGGCGGCCGCGTCGAACTTCGAGACGCCGTGATAGAGGATCGGGTCGGCTTCCGCGAGCTTGTAGCCCTGCCCCTTGCGCGTGACGATGTGCAGGAACTGCGGCCCCTTCAGGTCCTTCAGGTTGCGCAGCGTCGGCAGCAGCGAGTCGAGGTCGTGACCGTCGATCGGACCGATGTAGTTGAACCCGAACTCCTCGAAGAGCGTCGAGGGCACGACCATGCCCTTCGCGTGCTCCTCGA
>CAZIXQ010000110.1:0-11420 GCA_964543155.1 uncultured Enterobacteriaceae bacterium | reverse complement strand
CGCACGGTCCGGTCCACTCCAGCACCTGCGCGAACCAGTGCATCTCGTCGGGGTGGTCCATGCCGCCGGCGCGGAGCGCCCCTTTGTTGAGCGGTGCGAAGCACAGCGCGTCGGCCTTGCCCGCGCGCACGAGGTCGACGCCGACCTTCAGGCCCTCGAGCATGAAGCGGCCGTTGTCCGGTCCGGCGACGCCGCGTGGGAACGCGGGCGCGTCGAAGCCCGTCCACTCGACCCAGGTCGCCTTCGCGCGCACGTCGATGTTCGCGCGGCTCGCGATCAGGAGCACCTCGGCGCTGCGCGTCGTCTCGGGCTCGGCGAGGAGCTTCGCGACGATCTCCGGGCCGATTCCCGCGGGGTCGCCGGCGAAAAGCGCGATGGTCGGCTTGGCGTTCATCGGACGATCTCGAGTGCCTGAGCGTACCACCCCGTCGATTCGTTCTTCGCCCGGACCGGATTCAAACCGGTCCGAGCGGCGCCTCGTCCATGAGCGCGATCTGCTCCTTGAGCTCCAGCACGCGGTCCTGCCAGTAGCGCTGCGTGTTGAACCACGTGAACGCGGCGGGGAACGCCGGATCGTCCCAGCGCCGGGCAATCCAGGCGGAGTAGTGGATGAGCCGCAGGGTGCGCAGCGCCTCGACGAGCGCGAGCTCGCGCCGGTCGAACTCGGCGAAATCCTCGTAGCCGGCGATCACGTCGGAGAGCTGCTTCGTCATCGAGGCGCGATCGCCCGAGAGCAGCATCCAGAGGTCCTGCATCGCCGGGCCGGTGCGGCTGTCGTCGAAGTCGACGAAGTGAGGGCCGTCGTCGGTCCATAACACGTTCCCCGCGTGGCAGTCGCCGTGCAGGCGGAGCGTGCGCACGGCGCCGGCGCGGTCGTGGCAGCGGCGCACGCCCGCCAGGGCGTGCTCCACGGCGCTCGTCCACGCCGGCAGCAGATCCGGCGGGATGAAGTCGTGCTCCAGCAGCCACTCGCGCGGCTCGACGCCGAACGTCTCGATGTCGAGCGCAGGGCGGTGCACGAAGGGCTTCGTCGCGCCGACCGCATGGATGCGGCCGATGAAGCGCCCCATCCATTCGAGCGTTTCGGGATTCTCGAGCTCGGGTGTGCGCCCGCCACGACGCGGATAGACAGCGAAGCGGAACCCTGCATGCTCGTTGAGGGTGCGGCCGCACAGGTCCAGAGCCGCCACGACCGGAATCTCGCGCTCCGCGAGCTCGGCCACGAAGGCGTGCTCCTCGCCGATCTGCGCATCGCTCCAGCGCCCCGGCCGGTAGAACTTGGCGACGACCGGCGCGCCGTCCTCCAGGAAGACCTGGTAGACGCGGTTCTCGTAGCTGTTGAGCGCGATCATGCGCCCGTCGCCGCGCAGCCCGACCGCCTCGAGCGCGTCGAGCACGACGTCGGGCGTCAGGGCCGAGTAGGGGTGGCTCCCCGCGTCGCTCGCGGCCGCGGGAGGGCCGGTCTCCGCGCTCAGAGCCTGCCTGCCCGCATCAGGTGCCAGCCGACACCATTGCAGAACGGGCAGGGGCGGGACTCGAAGACGCCGGTCTGCTCGCACGAGGTGCAGGCCTTCCAGCCGACCTCGCGAGTCGCGGCCTTGAACTCGCCGCGGCAGCGCCGGCCGTTGGGACTGCGCCCGCAGCGCTGGTTGATGGTTTCCATCTTGTACGTCACCGCGTGGCACAGGGAGCAGACGCCCACCGGCCGCAGCTTCTTCGTCAACAACATCGCTCCTCCTGTCTCCGTCGGACCGAAGCTACGCACCACGCCGCTGGGTGCGGGGTCGTTCGGGGCCCGCGGAGATCGGACGATCCACTATACGCCGAGTCGGTCAGCGCCGCCGCGACCGGCCGCCGCCTCCGCCACCGAAGCTGCGCGCCTCGTTCACCCGCAGCGGCTGGCCGTGCAGGTCCTTGCCATTGAGGCCCGCGATCGCGGCCAGCGAATGCTGCTTGCCCGGCATCTCGACGAACGCGAAGCCCTTCGACGTGCCGGTGAACATCTCGCGCTTCACCTCTGCCGACTTGACGTCGCCGAACGCCTTGAAAAGGGCGATCAGCTCGGCCTCGGTGGCCTGTGGGGCGAGATTGCCTACGAAAATCTCCATTGCGTCCTCCTTCGTGAATCCGCTGTCAGCTCGTCCGCCGCGGCGTGCCGCGAAGCAGCGCGGGAACCGGCCCGTCGCGCCGCCCGCCGGAGCGCGGCGCACGGCGGGCGTGATCGTGCAGCTTGCCGAGGGCCGATTCGTGGCTGGCCGGCTGTGGCGGTTCCCGGTGATCGTGCCCGCCGTTCGGGTCCGCCGGGCGGTGGTGCTTGTGCGCGTGCGATTCGCCCTGCGGCTGGCGGTGCGACCAGGCATTCGCCTCGTGCGCGGCCTCGTACCGAGGCTGCGCGTCCGGGTCGTGCGCGGGGCGGTGGCGAGGCTGCGCGTCCGGATCATGCGCGGTCCGGTGGCGAGGTTGCGCGTTCCCGTCGCGCGGGGACTGGCGACGCGGCTGCGTGCGCGCCACGTGCGCGCCCTCGTAGCGCGGCTGCGCATCCGGATCGCGCGTCGCCCGGCCGCGCGACTGGGCGTTCGGGTCGCGCGCGGCATGGCGGTGCGGCTGCGCGTCGGCAGCGCGCGATTGCTGCCGGCGAGGCTGCGTGTTTGCGTGCGGTCGCGCCGGCGCCTGCGGCCTCGGCTCGGCGGGTGCGGCGGCGCGCCGCTCGAACTCCGGCGCAGGGGTGCGTTCCAGCTTGCGCTTGAGCAGCCTCTCGATGTCGGCGAGCAGCGGCGCCTCGTCCGGCGACACGAGCGAAATCGCCTCGCCCGCGCTGCCCGCGCGGCCGGTGCGACCGATGCGGTGCACGTAGTCCTCCGGAACGTGTGGCAGCTCGTAGTTCACGACGTGCGGCAGCTCCTCGATGTCGAGGCCACGCGAGGCGAGGTCGGTGGCGACCAGCACCCGGACCTCTCCGGCCTTGAATCCCGCGAGCGCCTTCGTGCGCGCGCCCTGGCTCTTGTTGCCGTGGATCGCGGTGGCCTCGATGCCGTCCCGGCAGAGCTGCTCCGCGAGCCGGTTCGCGCCGTGCTTGGTGCGCGTGAAGACGAGCACCTGGCGCCAGTCGCCCGAGGCGACGAGATGGGCGAGCAGCGCGCGCTTGTCGTTCTGCGGCACCGCGTACACGCGCTGCGCCACCAGCTCCGATTCGGCGTTGCGCCGCGCGACCTGAACCATCGCCGGATCGTGGAGCAGCCCGTTGGCGAGCGCGCGGATCTCGTCGGAGAAGGTGGCCGAGAAGAGCAGGTTCTGGCGCCGCGCCGGCAGCAGCGCGAGGATGCGCCGGATGTCGCGGATGAAGCCCATGTCGAGCATGCGGTCGGCCTCGTCGAGCACGAGGATCTCGACGTGGCGCAGATCGACGGTCTTCTGTCCGACGTGATCGAGCAGGCGCCCGGGCGTCGCGACGAGGATGTCGACCCCGCGCCGGAGCGCGTCGATCTGCGGGTTGATGCCGACGCCGCCGTAGACGAGCGTCGTCTTCAGGCGCAGGTGCCGGCCGTAGATGCGGATGCTCTCCTCGACCTGAGCCGCGAGCTCGCGCGTCGGCGTGAGCACCAGGGCGCGGATCGGATGGCGCGCGGGCGAAGGCGAAGCATTCGCGTGCGACGAGAGCAGCTGCAGCAGCGGCAGCGTGAAGCCGGCGGTCTTGCCGGTGCCGGTCTGGGCGCCGGCGAGGACGTCGCGGCCTGCAAGAATGACGGGAATCGCCTGCGCCTGTACGGGCGTGGGCGCGGTGTAGCCTTCGTCCGCGACGGCGCGGACGAGCTCGGGCATGAGCCCGAGGCTTTCAAACGACTGTGACAACGAAAATCTCCTGAGCACGGCCTGCTGCGGCGGGAGCCGTCAGAACCGGTTCAGGCGAATGCGATTACCTGCGGATCGAATCGGGAGTTCGGGAACGAGCGCGGAAGCACTGCGCAGGAACCAACCACGATGGCCCGACGCGAACCGGATGAAGATGCGTCGAGCCTTGGACCGGCACTATACATGGGATCGCGGATTTGCGCCCGCGCCGCGTGGCGATGGCGTGACTTGATGACGCTGCCCCGGCCACGGTGCAGCTCTGCTCCCCCGTTGAGCGGTGGGCGCAAGCGCCTCGCTCGATCCCTGGCGTGTACGGGTGATGCCTCATCGCTTCCAGTGCTGACCGGGGCGCCGCGCGATCGGTGCGCCCGCGGGGCGCTCGTCCTTGTGGCGGAAGCTGATCCGGCCCTTGGAGAGGTCGTAGGGCGACATCTCGAGCGTGACCTTGTCTCCGGCGAGGATGCGGATCCGATGCTTGCGCATCTTTCCCGAGGCATACGCGGTGACTTCGGCGCCGTTCGCGAGCGTTACGCGAAAGACGGTGTTGGGGAGCACCTCGTTCACGGTGCCCTCCATTTCGATCATTTCTTCCTTCGACATTGGGCGCACCTCGATGGCGAATGGGCGGCCCGCCCGGCCGCTCGTGGCCGCCAGGCGGGGCGCAGTGACGCAATGGGCCGCACGCGGCGGCCCGCCTGCGGCTAGAGCGTCTTCAGGTTCGTCGCGGCGACGCGGCCGTCGCGGCTGCGCTCCGTGTCGAACGAGACCTTCTGGTTCTCGCTCAGGCCGGTGAGGCCGGCGCGCTCGACCGCCGAGATGTGCACGAACACATCCTTGTCGCTGTCGTCGGGCCGGATGAAGCCGAAACCCTTGGTGACGTTGAAAAACTTGACGGTGCCAGTAGACATGGTTTTCCTCCAATCTGGCGTCGCCGCACCCGACATTGGGTGGCGGCATCAGAGATCCGATCGGGGAAGACCAACGAGAACGCCCGGAACGGGCGCAAGTGTCCAGCCGAGTAGACTTTGATGACGCAAGTATGGGGTCGCGGGGCGTTCTGCGCAAGGCCGGCGGTCGAGGAGCGCCTCCAATCCGCGCGGGGGAGTATGCTCACGCGCGGGCACCCGCGCGAGGTCGCGTCGACCATGAGCCACAAGCACGAGCAGCTGCTGCGCACCATCTTCCACGACCCGATCAGCGGCAACATCCACTGGCGCGAAGTCGAGTCGCTGCTCAACCATCTCGGCGCAAAGATGGAGCAGACCTCCGGCACGAGCGTGCGCGTCGTCCTCAACGGCTACGAGGGCACGCTCCACCGCCCGCACCACAGCAGCACCCTCGACCGCCAGGGCGTGCGCGGCCTGCGCGAGTACCTCGCGCGCGCGAAGGCGACCCCGTCGCTCTACGAGCAGGGGAAGAAGGCGTAGGGCTCGGACGCTCGTTGCGAAATCGAGCGCCCGGTCGATCCCGCGGACCGGCGCACCGGGCGCAACCAGCCGGGGCTGGGGCTCGCGCTACCGCTCCTTCTCGACCGTATGGCGCGCGCCGCCCAGGCCGTCGGCGACGAACATGAATTGCACGGCGGTCTCGGCGCCGCAGACGTCGAAGGTCCAGCGCTCGCGCCAGTCGCCGCTCATGAGGTAGGCGGTCTTGAGCCCGTCGACCGCGAGCGGCAGCCAGATCGGCTTGTTGATCGGGCCCATCCGCTGCGCGCGCATCGGCTTCACCGCCTTGCACTCGGCCTTCGACTTGTCCTTCTCGGCGGCCGCCGCCTGCGCGGTGCGAATCGCCGCCGGGATGGCCTGGTCGGCGATGCGGACGGTCATCAATGTGGGGCCGATGGCATCCAGCTCGGCGAGCGCCTTGCGCAGGCCGTCGAAGATCGGAGGGCGCTTGGGCACCTTGTCGAGTAGCTCCGCGGCGCGCCTGCGATTGCCCTCGCCGACGTTGTCGGCGTAGAAACCCGCGAGTCGCAGCAGCGCGTCGGGGTATCCCTGGGCCGCCGCCTTTCCGAGCATGTCGTAGGCGACCATCTCGTCCTCGCGCTGGCTGATCGGTCGCGCGGCGAGCGCCGCGTAGCGCTTCGCATCGAACTGACCCTTGGAATCGAAGTAGTTGAGTTCCGGCGTCGACACGATCACCGCGTAGACGAGGAACTGCGCGTCCGGGGCGCCCTTGGTGGCCGCCTTCTCCGCCCAGCGCCGCGCTGCCCCCAGATCGGTCGGCGTTCCCACGCCGACCGCGTATGCGCGGGCGACCTGAATGAAAGCGCGCTCGTCACCCGCCTCGGCGGCCGCCCGGAACTCCCTGAATGCCGCGGCCGAGTCGTTGCGCTCGACTGCGGCCAGGGCCTTCTCGTAGTTTGCGTGCGCGCTCGCGGTGAGCGCGACGAGTAGCACGAATGTCGCTTGCAGGAGACGCATGGGGATCGCCGTGGTCGCGGCCGGATCGCCGCTCTCAGGGCGGATGGTAACGCGAGGGCGCGGAGAGGCTCGGCGCGCAAGCTCCGTGCCCGACTGTCGATCCCCGGTCAGTGCCGTGCCCTATGTCTCGTCGCGTGGCACCAACGGCGCGCCGCGCGCGCTTTCGTGAACAAAGACGAGGCGGCGTGCGCAGCGCGTCGCTAACCTCCGGGCCCAAGAACCGAACTCGGGAAGGGTGAGCAATGCAAGCGAAGCAAGTCCGCGATAGCTCGCACGACGCGGCCCTCGTCGATCGCCTCGTCGCCCTCGCGTCGGCGCCGTGGGTCGATCCCAACGAGCGGTGCGCGTGCGTGACGCTCGCGCTCGCGCTGCTCGTCTGCCCGGAAAGAGTAAGCGTCACCCCTTCGGAGTTCGCCGACGCCGACGACCTCGAGTACCGCAACGTGCGTCTCGGGCTGCCCCGCGCGGCGTCGCCCTCCGAGGGGCCGTTCGCGTTCTTCGATCCACGCGCCGCGCACCCGCGGCTGCCGAACCTGCGCGAGAGCTACGACGACTTCGAGAACAACGTCGAGGCGCAGGAGCTGCTCGGCTACTTCCCGCTCTGCGACAGCCCGGAGGCGCGCGCGGCGCTGCTGACGCTCGTCTGGATCTGCCTGGTGGAGGGCTATCGCCAGGTGCGCAAGGCGGTCAACGGCACCTTCGTGCTCGCGAACCCGCGCTACGGCGTCGAGCTGACGCTCGACGGCTTCCGCCCGCGGAAGCTCGTGGACGTGCGCTACGAGCCCCCGTCGCGCCGGCCGCGCCCCTCCCCCGGGGCGCGCGCCCGCTAGCCCCGCGCTTCGGCCTCGATCCGCTCGCGCAGCTCGCGGTAGCGGCTGTCGACCTGCTCGCCGAAGAGCGGGTCGGTCTCGGCCGCGACCGCCCGGCCCACGGCGTCCCAGTCCTCGCGCGTCAGGTGCTTCGCCGCGAGCGGCAGGATGAGGCTGTTCTCCCCGGCGATGTGATGGCGGTAGTAGACGAGCAGCGTCGCGCACGCCGCCTCGACCCGCTCGCGCGCCACGAACTCGTCACCCTCGACCGCCTCGAGCAGCGCCTGCGCCTCGCGTGCGGCCTCGGCTATCACTCGGTGCTCCTGCAGGAAGCGGCTCACGACCGGCTCGATCGAGCGGTCGTGCTGCAGCAGGCGCGCGAAGGCGACGTCCTCGCGCGGGTGGTGGGTGCGCTCCGGGAAGTGGCGCAGGTAGGTCAGCACGTCGAGCATCAGCTCGTAGTCCGGGTGCTCGCCGGCGTGGAACCGGTCCACCTCGCGGCTGAACAGATCAAGCAGGCGCGCGAAGTTCTCGTGCTCGGCGCGCCAGGCGTCGGTCGGCCTGTTCATGGCTGCACTCCCCATCGGCATTCGAGACACCCAGCCTAGTCGAGCTTGCGCGCGGCTGCTTGCGCGAGGTCAAGAAACGCGCAGCGCGGGCGGCGGCCGGAGCCGCTTGCTAAACTCCCCGCGCATGGGGCGGAGGGCTGGGTGAGCGCGATTTCCGGAGGCGTGGCGCAGACGGGCGAGGGCGCGAGCGCGCTCGCGCGCGCGCTGCGTCGCGGCGAGTTCGTGGTGACTGCCGAGGTCACGCCGCCGGTCGCGACCGATCTGACGGACTTCGTGGCGCGCGCAGTCCCGCTCGCCGGGATCGCGACGGCGGTGAACGTGACCGACGGCGCCGGCGCGAAGACGCACGTCGCGAGCCTGGTGGCGGCGCACGCGCTCGCGCAACGCGGCATCGAACCGATCCTGCAGGTCACCTGCCGCGACCGCAACCGGCTCGCGCTCCAGGCCGATCTCCTCGGCGCCGTCGCGCTCGGGCTGCGCAACGTGCTGGTGCTGCGCGGCGACGAGCCGCGGGTGGGCGACCAGCCGGACGCCAAGCCGGTGTTCGACCTCGGTACCGCGCAGGTGCTCGCCATGGCGCGCGACATGCGCGAGCGCCACCGCCTGCCCTCCGGCACCGAGATCAAGGGTGCCGTGGACCTGGTGCTGGGCGCGGCGGAGACGGTCGTGGACCCGGCGCCCGGCTGGCAGCCCGCGGGGCTCGTTGCGAAGATCGAGGCGGGCGCGGACTTCATCCAGACGCAGTTCTGCATGGACCCTTCAGTCGCCCGGCGCTACGCGGGGCGCCTCGCCGAGCTCGGCGTCGGCGGGCGGGTACCGATCCTCGTCGGCGTCGCGCCGATCCCGTCCGCCCGCTCCGCGCGCTGGATGCGCGAGCGGCTCCCCGGGACGGTGATTCCGGAGGCGATCGTCGAGCGCCTGGAGCGCGCCGCCGACCCGAAGGCCGAGGGCAAGGCGATCTGCATCGAGGTCGTCCGCGCGCTCGCCGCGATCCCGGGCATCGCCGGCGTGCACGTGATGGCGCCGCAGTTCCACTCGGCGCTTGCCGAGGTCATCGTCGCTGCCGGCGTCGCGGGACGCCCGCGCGCCCAATGAGGGGGGCGAGCCGCATGCGCTACGCGCTCTATTACTGGCCCGAGATCCAGGGCCGCGGCGAGTTCGTCCGCCTCGCGCTGGAGGAGGCGGGGGCCGATTACGTGGACGTGGCGCGCTCACGCAAGGGTGGCGTGGCCGCGATGATGCGGCTGATGGAACGCCGCACCGAGCCGCCGTTTGCGCCGCCGTTCCTCCAGGCAGGCAAGCGCGTCGTGGCCCAGACTGCGAACATCCTCCAGTTTCTCGGTCCACGGCTCGGGCTCGCGCCGCGCACCGAGGCGGGGCGGCTGTGGGCGCACCAGCTCCAGCTCACGGTCGCGGACTTCGTCGCCGAGACCCACGACACGCACCATCCGATCGCAAACAGCCTCTACTACGAGGACCAGAGGCCGGAGGCGAAGCGGCGCGCGGCCCTCTTCGTGCGCGAGCGCCTGCCGAAGTACCTCGGATACTTCGAGCGCGTGCTCGCGGCGGGCGGCGCGCGCTGGATGCTCGGCGCGCGGCTGACCTATGTCGATCTCTCGCTGTTCCAGGTCGTCGCGGGCCTGCGCTACGCCTTCCCGCGCGCCATGGCCCGGCGCGCGGCCCGGTACCCGGGGCTCGCGCGGCTCCACGACCGAGTCGCCGCGCGGCCGCGCATCGCGGCCTACCTCGCCTCCCACCGGCGCCTGCCGTTCAACGCGATGGACGTCTGGCGCTGCTACCCCGAGCTCGACCGCTGATGTGATCACGATCCGGCCGGAGGAAGTCGAGCTCGTCCCCATCCGTGCGCAGGGCGCGGGCGGGCAGAACGTCAACAAGGTCTCGAACGCGATCCACCTGCGGTTCGACGTGCGCGCGTCCTCGCTGCCCGAGGCGGTCAAGGATCGGCTGCTCCGGCTCGCCGACCAGCGCATCAGCGCGGAGGGCGTCGTGGTCATCAAGGCGCAGCAGCACCGCAGCCTGGAGAAGAACCGCGCGGAGGCGCTCGCGCGCCTGCAGGCGCTCGTCGCGCGCGCCGCCGTCGTGCCGCGTCCGCGCAGGCCCACCAAGCCGACGAAGGCCGCGCAGCGGCGGCGCGTCGAGAGCAAGGTGCGGCGCGGGCAGCTGAAGGCGTCGCGGCGGCGGGTCGACGACTGAGGCCGGCGCCGACTCTGCGGCGCTACACCTCGACCGTCGTCACGTCGTAGGTGAACAGCCACTCGTAGCGCTCCCGGACGCGTTCCTCCGCCCACTCGCGGTCGACGTAGGCCTGCGCGGCGGCGGGCTCGGCCAGGGCACGGTCGTGGAAGCGGCGCGCGTTGTCGGCCGAGCCGCGCACGATCCGGGTGGTGCGCGCCTTGCGCGCGCTCTCGTAGCGGCGCAGGGCCTCCTCGGGCGCGCCGGCGTGCGCAGCGAGCGCGCGCGCGAGGATGAAACCGTCCTCGAGCGCCATCACCGCGCCCTGCGCGAGGAAGGGCAGCGTGGGGTGGCACGCATCGCCGAGGAGCGCCGCGCGTTCCACGGTCCATTCGGCTAGCGGCGCGCGGCCCATCAGCGCCCACTTGAACGGCGTCTCGATGCTCTCGATCATCAGGTGGACGTCGTCGTGCCAGCCGGGGAAATCCGCGTGGCACTCTGCGCGGGTGCCACGTGCCGTCCAGGACTCCACCCGCCAGTCGTCGCGCTCGACGACGCCCACGAAATTCATGCGCTCGCCGCGTTGCACCGGGTAGTGCACGACGTGCGCGCCGGGTCCGATCCAGTTCGTGCCGACGAGCCGGCGCAGGCGCACCGGCAGCCGTTCCATCGGGATCGTGCCGCGCCAGGCCATCAGCCCGGTGAACTGCGGGGCGTCCGCCCCGAAAAGCGCCTGCCGCATCCGGGAGTGCACGCCGTCGGCGCCGATCAATACGTCGCCGCGCGCCGCGCCGCCCGCGAAACCGAGCGTGACCCCGTCCGCGTCCTGCTCCAGGCCCGTGCACGGTACGCCCAGGTGGATCGCGTCGGGCTTCTCGCGCCGCACGCCGTCGGCGAGCACCGCGAGGAGGTCGGGCCGATAAACCGTGTAGTAGGGGAAGCCGTAGCGCTCGACCGAGACCGCGCCGAGGTCGAAGAGCTTCCACGTCCGGCCGGTGTTCCACAGGCGCACTTCCTTGCCGGCTGCCTCGCACGCGCGCGAGCGCAGCGCCTCGAGCACGCCGAGCTCGTGCAGCACGCGGTTGCCGTTCGCGCTGATCTGCAGTCCGGCGCCCACCTCGCGCAGCTCGGTCGCCTGCTCGTACACGTCGACGTCGAAGCCGCGCCTGAGCAAGGCGAGCGCGGCGGCGAGACCGCCGATCCCGCCGCCGGCGACGAGCACACGGGGTTTACGCGCCATGTAAGATGTCCGTTCGCTTCAGGCCTCGGCGGACGAGGGGCGTTGCGTTTTCCGCGCGCGGGTCATCCCGGTCGCTGTCGGGGTGCGGCGACGTTGATTCTAGATCGCCTGGGCGTGAACTCCGCGCCCGGGGCACCGGTCGGAGGGAAAGGATGCGAGAGGAATCGCACGCTGGCTCGCCCTCCCGGCCCCCGCAAGGCCGCGGGGAATTCGTGGACACGCACGCGCCTGCGGAGCCGGAGTTCGACCTGGGCCGCGCCCCGCCGCACGTCGCGCAAGCGCGCGACGGTGCAAACCGGCGGCCGCTGGCGTGGGGTGCCGCGTTCCTGCTGCTCGC
>CAZIXQ010000109.1:0-11484 GCA_964543155.1 uncultured Enterobacteriaceae bacterium | reverse complement strand
AGTGGGCGGCGCCGGAGACCGAGGTGTTCCTCGTGCATCGGTTCGGGCACGATCGCATCCAGCGCGTGCGCGCGGTCGCCGATGCGGCGCTGGGGCAGGTCGGCGCGCTGCTCGCGCCAGCGGCGCCGCGTCGGGGCTGAGTCGCACCATGGTCGGCGCGGCGCGGACCGCGGCCGCGGCTTGGCATCCGCCCGCAGGAACCCTATACTCGAACCGTACAAACAAAAGTTCGCATTCCGAACCCAGGCCGTGGCCGCCGCGACGCCCGCGCAGGACAACCCGAAGAACCTCGTGCAGTCGCTCGCGAAGGGCTTCCGCGTGCTCGAGGCCTTCGGCGCCAGCGACCCCGAGCTCACGCTCGCCCAGGTCGCGCGGCGCGCCGCGCTGGACAACGCCACCGCCTTCCGCCTGCTCAACACGCTCGTGCTGCTCGGCTACGTCGAGCGCATCGGCGGCACCCGCAACTTCCGCCTCACGCTCAAGTGCCTCGACCTCGGCTTCAACGCGATCGCGCGCGCCGAGCTGCGCGAGCGCGTGCGTCCGGTGCTGCGCTCGCTCGTCGGCGAGGTGAACGAGGCGGCGAGCGTCGGCGTGCTCGACGGCGCCGACGTGGTGTACGTCGAACGCGTCCAGGCCGGCCTCGTGCGCCTCGGCGTGGACGTGCGCGTCGGCTCGCGCATTCCGGCCTACTGCTCGGCGATCGGGCTGGCGATCCTCGCGTTCCTGCCGCGCGAGGAGCAGAATCGCGTGCTCGCGCTGAAGCCGCGCGTGAAGCTCACGCCACGCACGGTCACCGACCTGAAGGACATCCAGGCGCGGCTCGCGAAGGTGCGGCGCGCCGGCCACATCGTGGTCGACCAGGAGATCACCTCCGGCCTGCGCGCGCTCGCGGCGCCGGTGGTCGATCCGGACGGCTACCCGATCGCGGCGGTGAGCGTGGTCGCGCCGGTGATGCGGATGCCGCTCGAGCGCTTCCTGAAAGTGGCGCTCGAGCCGGTGCAGGCGGCGGCGCGGACGATTTCGAAGGCGATGCAGGCGGGCGGCGCGATCGCGCAGCAGGCCGCCTGAAGGACGCAGCGGGCTGGACGGGAACTCGACCAAGGAGACCGAGCATGAGCAAGAAGTGGGATTACAAGGGCATCGTTCCGGCAATGCAGGTGCCGTTCAAGCCGGACCAGTCGATCGACGAGCCGGAGCTGCGCCGCTTCACGAACTGGCTGTGCGGGTTCGACGGGCTCGCCGGGCTCACCACGAACGGCCACACCGGCGAGGTGTTCGCCCTTTCGGCGAAGGAGCGCGCGGAGGTGACGCGCATCGTCGCCGACGAGGCGAGGGGGCGGCTGCCGGTGATCTCGGGCATCTGCACCGAGAGCATCACCGAGGCGGCCGAGCACGGCGTGATGGCGCGCGAGGCGGGCGCCACCGGGCTCCTCGTGATGCCGCCGCACATGTGGCTGCGTTTCGGGATGAAGCCCGAGCACGTCATCGACCACTTCACCGCCGTCGGCAAGGCGAGCGGGCTCGACCTGGTGGTGCACGTGTACCCGTCGTGGACGCGCGCCGCCTACTCGCACGAGCTGCTCGCGGAGCTCGCGCGCCTGCCGTGGGTCAAGTGCTTCAAGGTCGGCACCCGCGACATGAACAAGTACGCGGTCGACGTGCGCTCGATCCGCGAGGCCGCGCCGGAGAAGACCATCCTCACCTGCCACGACGAGTACGTCCTCGCGACGATGGTGCAAGGCGTCGACGGGGCGCTGCTCGGGTTCGCCTCGTTCATCCCGGACAAGCTGGTGGCGCTCTGGCGCGCGGTGCAGGCGGGCGACCTCAAGCGCGCGATGCAGCTCCAGTTCGAGATCAACCCGCTGAAGGACGTGGTCTACGGCTTCGGCGAGCCGACCGGCGAGGCGCACGCGCGCATGAAGTACGCGATGGTGCTCGCCGGGCGCATGAAGTCGCCCGTGTGCCGCGCCCCGACACGGGTGCCCGAGGGCGAGGCCGCGAAGCGGATCGAGGACGCGGTGCGCAAGAGCGGCATGCTCGGCAAAGCGGCGGCGTGACGGACGACGAGAGGAGGAGGGTCATCATGAGCTGGAAGCGCATCATTGGCGCCGCGGCGCTCGCCTTCGCGGCGGGCACCGCGCAGGCGCAGCAGGACCTCAAGTTCCAGGCGATGCCGCTCGGCTCGATCTGGTACGTGTTCGCCGCGAGCTTCGCGAAGCACATCCAGCCGGCGCTGCCGGCGGGCACGAAGCTCGACGTCGTCGCGCGCGGCGGGGGGATCGGCAACGTGATCCTGGTAAACGAGAAGAAGGCCGACCTCGGCTTCGCCAACACCTGCACCTCGGTGTGGGCGATGGAGGGCGAGCAGGAGATCTACAAGGGCAAGAAGTACACCGACGTGCGCGCGCTGCTCGGCGGGCTGAACGAGGTGTGGATCGTCGGCA
Source organism: uncultured Enterobacteriaceae bacterium (assembly GCA_964543155.1). Lineage (GTDB taxonomy): Bacteria > Pseudomonadota > Gammaproteobacteria > Burkholderiales > SG8-39 > JAGVSZ01. The sequence continues at coordinate 9,040 of CAZIXQ010000109.1, read as the reverse complement.
TGCTGACCGAGGACTACATCAGGCGCACCGGCAACGACACCCTCGAGAAGGCGCTCACGTCGAAGCAGCCGCCCCGCATCATCATGAAGCCGGCCGGCAGCACCGTGCCGCCGGCGGTGCGGATGGTGCTGGAGGGCGTGGGCCTCGACTTCGACAAGTACAAGGCGAGGGGCGGGCAGATCATCCAGGTCGACGTCGGCCAGATCCCGCAGCTGATGCGCGACGGCCGTGCCGACCTGTACTTCGAAAGCGCGTCGCCCGGCCACCCCGCCACGCAGGAGGTGTCGCTGACCGTCCCGGTGCGCTTCCTCGACCTGCCCGAGAAGTCGCTCGCCGTGCTGGCGAAGAACGGGATGAAGGTCCACCCGATGCCGGCTTCCTTCAAGGGCCAGAGCGGCCCGACCAAGGCGGCGGACTTCGGCACCAACCTGATCGTCCACCGCGACATGCCCGAGAACGTCGCCTACGCGATCACCAAGGCGATCATCGAGAACCGCGACGCGATCGTGGCGGAGAACAAGGCGATGGCGGGCTTCGTGGCCCGGGACGCGTGGCGGCCGGAGAACACCGGCATCCCGCTCCATCCGGGCGCGGCGCGGTACTACCGAGAGCGCGGCTGGCTGAAGTAGCGCGCGCCGGAACGGGCGGCGCGGCCGCGTGACCCCCGACACCCGACTCCCCACCGACGGCGTCGCCTCGGCGGCGCCGTCGGCGGCCCCGGAGGTTGCGCTCGTGCGGCGGCTGGCGAGCCCGCGCTGGCTCGTCGCCGCGGTCTGGCTCGCCTTCCAGCTGTATCTCCTCTGGGAGCCGGTGCCGCTGCAGATCGCGCGCCCGACGCACGTCTGCCTCGCCCTCGCCACCGTGCTCCTGTGGTGGCCGCTGCGCAGGGGCGAGGGGGCCGACTGGCGCGCCGCGCTCGACTGGCTTCTCCTTGCCGGCACCGCCGCGGTGCTCGGCTACTACCTCGCCGACTTCCAGCGGCTCTACACGCGCATGGAGAACGTCGACGAGGTGTTCCCGCGCGACGTGGCGTTCGGGACGCTCGCCCTCGTCCTCCTGCTCGAGTGCGTGCGGCGCGTGGTCGGCTGGAGCCTCCTGTGGGTGATCGCGGGCTTCCTCGCGTACGCCTTCCTCGGCCGCTGGTTCCCCGGCTGGCTCGCGTTCCAGGGCTTCGACTACGCGCTCTTCATCGAGATCATGACCATGGCGACGCACGGCATCCTCGGCGTCACCACCGAGACCTCGGTGAACTTCGTCTGGTACTTCATCCTGTTCGGGGTCGTCTACTCGGCCACCGGCGGCGGGCAGCTCTTCATCGACGCGGCGCTGCGCCTCGTTGGCCGGCGCCCGGGCGGCGCGGCGAAGGCGGAGATCGTCGCGAGCGCGATGTTCGGCACGATCAGCGGCAGCGCGGTCGCCAACGTGGTCGCGACCGGGATCTTCACCATCCCGCTGATGAAGCGCTCGGGCTACTCGCCCGAGGAGGCGGCGGCGCACGAGGCGACCGCCTCGACCGGCGGCCAGCTCGTGCCGCCGGTGATGGGGATCGCCGCGTTCGTGATGGCCGAACTGCTGGCGCTGCCCTACGCGCGCATCGCGATCGCCGGGCTGATCCCGGCGGCGGCGTATTACTTCGCCCTGTACATGATCGTCGACCTCAAGGCGAAGCACCGCGGCATCGGCACCCTCGGCGAGGGCGACCTCGCCGGCGTCGGCCCGATCCTGCGGCGCGCGCACCTGTTTCTTCCGCCGCTCGTGCTGATCGCGGTCCTCGCGAGCGACTACTCGGCCACGACCGCGGCGATGATCGCCGCGGTGGTCGCGCTCGCGATCTGCTACCTGCGGCCCGAGTCGCGGCTCTCGGCGCGCGGCTGGGTCGACATGATCGAGGAGGTCGCGAAGCAGGCCGCGCAGGTCGCCGTGCCGATCATCGCGATCGGCATCATCATCGCGGTGGCGATCCAGTCGAACCTGGCGCTCAAGTTCTCGACCCACCTGATCGCGCTCTCGGGCGGGACGCTGATCGGCGCGATGCTCATGATCATCCTCGGCTGCATCGTGATGGGGATGGGGCTGCCGACGGTGGCCGCTTACATCATCGGGGCGATTCTGTTCGTGCCGGCGCTCACCAAGCTCGGCATCGACCCGCTCGCCGCGCACTTCTTCGTCATGTACTACTGCGTGCTGTCGATGATCACCCCGCCGGTCGCGCTCGCTTCCTACGCGGCCGCCGGCGTGGCGAAGGCCGACGCGATGAAGACGGGATGGATCGCGTTCAAGCTCTCGCTCGTGCTGTTCCTGATCCCGTTCGCGTTCGCCTTCGATCCGGCGCTGCTCTGGTCCGGTCCCGCGCTCTGGATCGCGGCTGCCTTCGTCTCGATGATGGGGGCCACGTTCGCCTGGGCGGTGTTCCTGGAGGGCTACCTCGCGGGCGCGATCTCGTGGCTCGAGCGGCTGGCGTTCGGCGCGGCGGCGCTCGCGATCATCTTCGCGCCCACCGGCAGCCTCGGGTGGTGGGCGGGCTGCGCCGGCGCGGTGGCGCTCGCGGGCTGGGTGCTGCGGTTCCGGCCGCGGACCTGGCGGGCGGCGGCGTGAATCCCGCGGGCGCCGGCAAGGGCCGCCTCTGGCCGGCGGAATCGCGCTGGCTGCGCGACGAGGCGACCGGCGCGCGCATCCGGCAGGTCACCACGCACCCGTCGATCCATCACCACCCGTTCTTCTTCGTCCCGCCCTACGACGACGCGATGCGGCGCCTCGTGTTCGTCTCGCACCGGACCGGGCGGCCGCAGCTCTTCGCGGAGGAGCAGTCGAGCGGCCGGCTCGTGCAGCTCACCGATCGCGACGACCTCGCCGAGTGGTCGTTCCACCCGTCGCGCGACGGACGGCACGTGTTCTTCGTCGCGGGGAGCGGCGCCTGGCGGCTCGACCTCGAGACGCTCGCCGAGGAGCGCCTGGCGGACTTCGGCGAAGCGGAGATGCGCGAGCGCGGCATGGTCGGGGCCGCGATGGGCACCACCACCGTCTCGCGCGACGACCGCTGGTGGGCCGTGCCGGTGAAGGTCGGAGCGGTCTCGCGCTTCGTCGTGATCGACACCGCGAGCGGTGCGGCCCGCGTGATCCTCGAGCGCGACACGATCGGCCATCCGCAGTTCTGCCCCGACGACCCCGACCTCGTCTTCTATGCCGGACCGCTCACCGACCGCCTGTGGCTCGTCAACCGCGACGGGACCGGCAACCGGCGGCTCTGGCAGCGCGAGCATCGCGAGCAGTGGCTCACCCACGAGAGCTGGCTCGCCGGCCGGCGCGAGCTCGCCTTCGTCGACTGGCCGAACGGCATGCGCGCGATCGACATCGACAGCGGCGCGGTGCGCTGGATCACCCGTTTCCCCGCGTGGCACGCGCATCCCGACGACACCGGCCGCTGGTTCGTCTGCGACACCAACTTTCCCGACATCGGCCTGCACCGCTTCCCGGCGGCGGGCGAGGGCCCGCCCGAGCGCCTGTGCCTCTCGCGCGCGAGCTCGGTCGGCGCGCACTGGGGCGGCCCGTTCCCGTACAACGACGGCCCGCGGGAGGTCTACGCACCGCAGCACACGCACCCCCATCCGCGGCCTTCGCCGGACGGAAAGCGCGTGCTCTACACGTCGGACGTGACCGGCCACGCTCAACTCTACGAGTGCTGGCTCGAATGACGCCCGCCCAGGCCGCCCGGCTCGCGATCCGCGAGAAGCGCCACACCGGCACCACCCGCGGGCTCGCGCCCGGCTACGTGCAGTGCAACCTCGCCGTCGTCCCGCGCGCCGACGCGTTCGACTTCCTGCTCTACTGCCAGCGCAACCACAAGGCCTGCCCGGTGCTCGAGGTGTGCGACCCGGGCGATCCCGAGCCGAAGCGCCTCGCGCCCGGCGCCGACCTGCGCACCGATCTGCCGCGCTACGCGGTCTATCGCGACGGCGTGCGCCTGCCCGACGTCACCGATCTCCGCGACCTGTGGCGGCCGGATCTGGTCGCCTTCCTCATCGGCTCCGGGATCACGTTCGACGATGCGCTCGAGCGCGCCGGCGTGCCCACCGACAAGCACCGCTGGGTCGTGCGCTCGCGGCTTCCCACCGTGCCCGCCGGGCGGTTTCGCGGCGACCTGATCGTGACGATGCGCTGGCTGACGCCGCACCAGGCGATCGTCGCGACCCAGGTGTCGAGCCGCTTTCCGCAGAATCATGGTGCGCCGATTCACATCGGCGATCCGTCGGCGATCGGCGCCGATCTCGCCCACCCGCTCTTCGGCCCGCCGGTCGAGCGCGTGCCCGAGGGGCTCGTCGCCGTGTTCTGGGCGTGCGGCGTGACCCCGCAGCAAGCCGCGCTCGAGGCCCGGGTCGAGCTGCTGCTCGCCCACTCGCCCGCGCACGGGTTCGTCACCGACCTAAAGGCCGACGCGCTCGCGGTGTCCTGACCCCGGAGCCGGCGGCGGCTATTCGAATGCGCGACATGATGGCAAGCTAGGCCGCGTGGCACTCGGAAGTCACAACTCGGGCGATTCGAGGCGCGGTGCACGGCGCGCGTTCGCGGCGGCGTGCCTCTGCGCCGCCGTGGTCGCCCTCGCCGGCTGCGCCGGGCTGACCACCGGCCTGCCGATCGACCCGGGCACCGCGCCGCTTCCGCCCCGCGACCCGGACGCGCGCACCACGCTGCAGATCCGCTACCTCGGCGCCGGGGGCGTGCTGCTCAGGCGCGGGGAGGACGGCGTGCTCACCGCGCCGTTCTTCTCCAACCCGTCGATGCTGCGCGTGGCGTTCGGCACGATCGAGCCGGACCCCGACCAGATCACGCGGTTCCTCGGGCCGCAGGACACGGCGATCCTCGCGAACGTCCAGGCCGTCCTGGTCGGCCACGCCCACTACGATCACCTGATGGACCTGCCCTACATCAAGAAGAACTTCCTGCCCAACGCCAGGATCTACGGCAGCGACACGATGCGGAACACGCTTCTGGGGGACAAGACGCTGAGGCCCGACGACCTGGTCGCGGTCGAGGCGGACGCGTGGTCGGCGCCCGAGGAGGGCCGGCCGGAGCCGCCGGCCGTGTGGCACGCGGCGGGCCCGCGCGTGCGCTTCATGGCGCTGAAGTCCGAGCACTCGCCGATCGTCTGGGGCATCCGGTTCTTCGAGGGGCACTATCGCGAGCCGCTGCCGGCGCTGCCGGTCAGCGCCCGGGACTATCGCGAGGGCCAGACGCTTGCCTATCTCATCGACTTCCTCGGGGCCGACGGCAGAACCATCGAGTACCGCATCCACTACCAGGACACGGCGAGCACCCCGCCGCTCGGGTATCCGCCGCGGTTTCCCGGCGCGCCGGACGAGCGCGACGTCGACGTCGCCATCCTCTGCGTGCCGGGGCACACGCAGGTGAAGGGCTATCCGGAGGCGCTCGTCGAGCGGTTGCGGCCGCGCCTGACGGTCCTCATCCACTGGGAGGATTTCTTCGCGCCGCTCCCGGACGACGCGCGCGACCTTCGCACCGTCCCGCTGCTCGACGCGGAGGGATTCCTCGAGCGGCTGAAGCCCGCGCTGAGGGGCGCCTCCTTCAGGATGCCGGCGCCGGGGACGTGGCTGCGCTATGCGCGCTGAAGACGCGACCGCGAACGCTGCACGCATCCTGGTCGTCGACGATCAGCCGGACAACGTCCAGCTGCTCTCCGATCTCCTGACGCTCCACGGCTACACGGTCGAGACTGCGCTCAGCGGACAGGCGGCACTGGACGCGGTGGCCCGGGCGGTTCCTGATCTCGTCCTGCTCGACGTGGTGATGCCGGGCCTGTCGGGGCTCGACGTCCTGCGGCGCCTGCGCGCCGACGCGCGCCTGGCGATGCTCCCGGTCGTGCTCGTGACGGCCCTGGATCCCGACACCGAGCGTGTGAAAGGCCTGGAGGCCGGGGCGGATGACTTCCTCGGCAAGCCGGTCGACGGCAGCGAGCTCGTCGCCCGCGTGCGCTCGCTGGTGCGGGTCAAGCGGCTGTTCGACCAGGTGCAGGCGCAGTCCGCGGAGCTGAAGGCGCTGAACGAGGACCTCGAGCGACGCGTCGCGGCCAAGGTCGCCGAGGTGGAGCGCCTTTCCAAGCTGTCGCGCTTTCTCGCCCCGCAGGTGGCCGCACGCGTCGCGGTCGACGGACCCGATTCGATCCTCGCGTCGCACCGTCGCGAGATCGCGGTCGTGTTCTTCGACCTGCGCGGGTTCACCGCGTTCTCGGAGGTGAACGAGCCCGAGGACGTGCTGCGCGTGCTGCGCGAGTTCCACCACGCGATCGGCACCGAGTCGCAGCGCTTCTCCGGCACGATCGAGCGCTTCGTGGGCGACGGGGCGATGGTGTTCTTCAACGATCCGGAGCCGGTGCCGGAGCCGTGCGTGCAGGCGGCGCGGTTCGCGCTCGCGGTGTTCGAGGCGTGCCGCGAGCCGCTCGCGCGCTGGGACCGCGCGGGATTCGGCCTGCACATCGGATCGGGTCTCGCGTACGGCTACGCGACGCTCGGGGCGGTCGGGTTCAGCGACCGGTACGACTACGCGGTTGTCGGGACGGTCGCGAACCTCGCGTCGCGGCTGTGCGGCGAGGCGCGCGGCGGGGAGATCATCGCGAGCGCGCGCGCCGCCGCGGCGCTGCCGGAGTCGTTCCGCCGCGAGGCGGTCGGGCCGCTCGCCCTGAAGGGGTTCCGCAATCCGGTCGAGGCGTTCCGGCTCTTCGAGTCGCGTTGAGCCCGGCCGGGATCGAGCAGATCCGGTTCGTCACGCCGCGAGCAGCCGCCGGATCTTCGCGATCAGCCGGCTGAAGACGATCGGCTTGGTCTCGAACTCGTCGCACCCGGCCGCGAGCGCCCGGGCGCGATCCTCGTCCATCGCGTGCGCGGACAGCGCGATGATCGGGACCCGGCGCGACGCCGCGTTCGCCCGGATGAGGCGCACGGCCTCGAAGCCGTTCATGCCCGGCAGGTAGAGGTCCATCAGCACCAGGTCGGGCGCCTCCCGCGCCGCGAGCTCGACCCCCTGCGCGCCGTTGGTGGCGACGATGACCTCGAGGTCGCCCTCGATCTCGAGCCACGCGGTGAGCATCGCCGCGTTGTCCTCGTTGTCCTCGACGTACAGGATGCGGGGCATCGGGTGTGCGCTCGGTGGCGGCGCGCGTCAGGTGGCCGCGCGGGCGTTGCGCCCGGTGAGGTGATCCAGCGTATCGACGAGGCGATCGAGGTCGACCGGCTTGCTGAGGCACGCGGCGGCCCCGAGCGCGAAACCCTTGTTCAGCTCCGAACCGAGCGCCGCGACGACGATCACCGGGACGGCGCACAGCTCGGGATCGCCTTTCAGGGCGGCGAGCACCGACCACCCGCTGTAGCCCGGCATGACGACGTCGAGCGTGATCGCCGCCGGATTGAGCTCCCGGGCGCGCCGCAGCCCGTCCAGGCCGTCGGCCGCCGTCGCGGTGGCGTACCCGTCGCGCGCGAGGCGCTCGGCGATGAGCTCGCGCGCGGCCGCATCGTCGTCGATGACGAGCACGACGCCAGCCGGTCGCGCGGGCCGCTCCGCGGGCGCGGCCGGCGCGGCCTCGCTCGGTGCCGCCGCTGGGGTCGCGACGGGCGGATGCTCGGGAAGCCGCGCGGTGAACGTCGAGCCCTTGCCGGGCGCGCTCACGACGGTGAGATCGCCGCCCATCGCCCGGCAGATGCGGCGGCTGATCGCCAGCCCGAGCCCGGTACCGCCGAACCTGCGCTGCGCCGCTTCGTCGCTCTGCGCGAAGTCCTCGAACAGGCGCTCGAGCCGCTCGGGGGCCATGCCGACGCCGGTGTCCGCGACCGCGATCTCGAGCCACTGCCGGTCGTCCGCGCGCACCGGGGCGATCGAGATGTCGATGCGCCCGCGCTCGGTGAACTTGCAGGCGTTGGAGAGCAGGTTCAGGACGACCTGGGTGAGGCGCCTGGGGTCGGTGCGCAGGGGCGGGAGGTCGGCCGGCGCGCGGACGCTGACGGTGTTCCCGGTCTGCTCGGCGAGCGAGCGCGTGGTCTCGACCGCGTCGCGCACGAGCGCCGCGACGTCCACGTCCTCGTACCGGAAGCTCGTCTTGCCCGCCTCGATCTTCGCCATGTCGAGGAGGTCGTTGATGAGGTTGAGCAGGTGGCGGCCCGCCCGCAGGATGCGCTCGAGCGGGTCCTTCGCCCGCTCGGTGCCGAAGCGCTCGGGGTGCCGCGTCATCAGCTCCGAGTACCCGATGATCGCGTTGAGCGGGGTGCGCAGCTCGTGGCTCATGGTGGCGAGGAACTGGGACTTCGCGCGGTTGCTCTTCTCCGCCTCCATGCGGGCGCGCACGGCAATCTCGATGAGCGCCTGGTTCTCGAAGCCGCGCCGGATCGACTCGTCGATCAGGCTGTTGATCCTGCGGCCGAAGGTGATCGCCAGGACGAGCGCGATGATCAGCGGGACCGCGAGCGCGATCTGCTCCATGTGCCCGCTCGCCAGCGCGCGCACGATGAACGGCGCGAGCACCAGCACGACCAGCGGATAGAACGCCGGGGCAAACAGGGAGAGCGTCGGAATCGTGAGCGAGGCGACCCCGAAGAGCACGAGGCACAGATAGACCAGGGAGATCGTGGACTCCGGGACGTAGAAGAGCAGCCCCGCGCTGCCCCAGATGCAGCCGGCGATCGTCGTGGCGAGGATGTAGAGGCGGCCCCAGTAGCGCGACTGCGCGGGATCGGGATTGGCGGCGAGGTAGCGGCGATAGCTGTAGATGCGGAAGCCCTGGTGAATCGCCAGCGCCGTGCCCCACGCGAGCAGGATCGGGTGCGGCACGGTCTTCCACATCACCGCGACCAGGAACGCGCCGGCGACCAGCGAGCCGCCGGTGGTCGTCGGCGAGTGCAGGTAGACCATGCGGATCTGCTCGGCGCGGACGCGCTCGGCGAGGTCCGGGCGCGCGGGATCGATCCTTGCCGCCGGCAGGGTCGCCTCCGGGCCGCTCATCGGCTCACCCTGGCGCGGAAGAGCGCCAGGGACTCGCGCA
>CAZIXQ010000108.1:11285-11587 GCA_964543155.1 uncultured Enterobacteriaceae bacterium | reverse complement strand
GGCGCGCAGACTGGTCAGCGTCATGACCGCTCGCCCACGCCGAAAGCCGTCGACCACCGCGTCCGCGCCGGCCATCGAACCGCTGATCCTCGTCGTCCGCGGCCAGCGCGTGATGATCGATGCCGACCTGGGTTCGCTCTACGGCGTGCCGACGAAACGGCTCAACGAACAGGTCGGCCGTAATTCCCGGAGGTTCCCCGACGACTTCTGCTTTCAGCTCTCTCCGGCAGAGAAGGCCGAGGGCGGGGGACAATGAGGCCCCCACGGCCGCCGCCCATTATAGCCCTGCCGGCCCCCCCCCC
>CAZIXQ010000108.1:0-11275 GCA_964543155.1 uncultured Enterobacteriaceae bacterium | reverse complement strand
GTGGTCGAAAATTGCGACCACCTCGGCCGCCTCAGATTCTCGCCGTCGCTGCCCCGCGCCTTCACCGAGCACGGCGCGATCATGGCCGCGAGCGTGCTCAACAGCCCGCGTGCGGTCGCGACCAGCGTCGACGTCGTGCGTGCGTTTGTGCGGCAGCGCGGGGTTCTCGCCTCACACAAGGCGCTGGTCAGGCGAGTGGACGAGCTCGAGTCGCGGTACGACGGGCCGTTCAAGGTCGTCTTCGACGCGCTCCGCGGGCTGATGGCGCCGCCCGAGACGAAGCCGAAGCGAAAGATCGGTTTCGTCTGACGCGCGTCATCCGAAACGCACGCGAATCGAGCGAACGCGACCGAACGTGCTCGCCACCCTCGCCCGCCTCCGCCGCCGCTACGCCCGCCCCGACCCGGAGACGCTCGCCCTCGCCGCGCAGGCGCGCCGCGAGCGCCCCACCCGCGCCGAGCGCGCGCTCGAAGCGTTCCTGAACGAGGTGAACGGCCACGCGCTCGAGGGCCGCTTCGCGCGCGAGTGGGTGTGCGGCGGTCGATGGATCGTCGACTTCTACTTCCCCGAGGTGCGCCTGGCGATCGAGGTCGACGGCGGCTATCACCGCTCGACCTTCCAGCTCGGCCGGGATCTCTTCAAGGCGGCCGAGCTCGAGGCCGCCGGGATCACCGTGGTGCGGCTCACCAACCAGGAGGCGCTCGGCGACCGCGCGCGGCTCCGCGCGAAGCTGCGGGAGGCGTGGCGGGCGGCGCGCCGCTCAGGTCGTCGCGCGATGGGGTCGGGCGTCGTGCGTCCGGCCGGGCGCGAGGCCGGAGGCGTCCTCAGGCACGGGTTCGGCCACCGGCGCGACGTTCGGATTGAGCAGCCGGCTGAGCTCCTCGGAGAGGACGCCGAGGTGGTCGATCTCGCGCGATAGCTCGTGGTAGTGCTTGTCCAGCTCCTTCGCCCGGCCGTCGAGCTCGATGGTCGCGTCGCGCAGCCGCATGGTGATCAGAAGACGCTTGCGCAGCCGGATGCGCCGCTCCGCGAGCTGGCGCTCCAGCGGCGCAACGACGGCCTGCAGCCAGCGCGTGACGTCGACGTCCGCATTCGCGGAAATGTCCCCGACCTGCTTGACCAGCGTCTTGAAGAACCGCAGCGTCAGGTGCGACTTCTCGGTCGTGAGCAGGTTCGACAGCGTGTCGAACTGCTGCCGGAAGAGGCCCTCGACGCGCTCCAGGTCCCGCATGCGCTCCTTCAGCGACAGGCGGGGCATGCCGTGATTCGGGAGCCCCGGTGCGGGACAGTGCTTCGCGTACATGATCACGAGCAGGCCCTGCGTCTCCTCGATCGTCCTGGACGCGGCAGTCATCGTGGCGCGGAGGTCCTCGAAGTAGTCGCGCATCGCGCGGCGCAGCCCGGCGGTGAAGCTCGAGCCGATCATCGACAGCAGCGCGCGCTCGGAGCGGCCGTCCAGCGCCGAGGGGTCGAGCAGCGTGAACAGCTCGTTGGACCGCTCGGCGAAGACGCGCCTGAAGCGCTGGAACTCGATGAACTCGCGCTCGAAGTCGGCCTTCTCCTGGCGCGCGCGCGTCACCATCATGTCGCTCGCCGCGCTGCGGCTCCTGTACAGGGCCCGCAGCTCCGTGATCTGCTCCTCGACGTACGCGACGCGCTGCGCCAGCGCGCGCTGCGCGCTGCCGAGCATCGAGGCGACCTCGTTGCGCACGAGGTCCCGGACGATCGTGCGCCGCGACGGCAGCAGGCGCTGCCCGAGCGCGTCCTCGATCGCGCCGATGTTGCTCGCGGCGAGGCGGCGCTCGTCGCCGGTCACCTTGCCGACGACCGCGTCCTTGGCCGAGACCGGCAGCACGCGTTCGCGGCTCACGCCCAGGATGCGGCTCACGTTCGCGACCTGCCGCTGGACGTCGACGGCAACGTCGTCCTGGCTGCGCAAGCCGTCGCGCAGGGAGTCGATCTTGTTGACGAGCACGAGGCTGGTCTCGCGCTGGCGTCCCGCGGAGGCGACGTACTGGCGCCACGCCCGGATGTCCGACCGCGTCACGCCGGTGGCGACGTCCAGCACGAACAGGAGCACGTCCGCGTTCGGCAGGACGTCGAGCGTCATCTCCGGCTCGCTGCCGAGCGCGTTCAGCCCGGGCGTGTCGAGGAGGGTGAGACCGAGCTCGAGCAGCGGGTGGGGGAGGTTGACCTCCGCGTGCCGCCAGCGCGGAATCTCGATCGGGCGGCCGGCCGCGAATTCCGTGTGGCGCGGGTCGTCCTCGGTCGGGGCGAGGCCCAGCCGCCGGGCGTCCTCGGGAGCGGCCCGGACGGTCAGCGCCGAGAGCTTCAGCACGTCGGCCAGGTCGCTCGGGCTGCGGGGATCGACCGAAACGACCTGCCACGCGTCCGGGCGCTGCTTCAGCTCGTGCAGCGTCGCGTCGGTGCCGCGCGTCTCGATCGGCAGCAGGGAGATCGAGGGCGGCCGCGTGGCATCCCAGGCGAACTCGGTCGGGCACAGCGTCCCCCGACCCGGCAGGGCCGGGAGCAGCCGGGTGCCGCCGCGGATGGCGAAGAGCGCGTTGACGAACTCGGACTTCCCGCGCGAGAACTCGCCGACCACCGCGATGGTCAGCCGGTCCTCCCCGAGCCGCGCGAGCAGGCCCTCGCAGCGCGCGCGCGTCAGGCCGTCGAGCAGCTCGTTCCGGTCCAGCCAGCCCTGAAAGGCGTGGACGCGGTCGGCGACCGCGTTGCGCCAGGCGCCGTACTCCCTGATCTGCTCGACAAAACCGTTCGACACGGGGCCCCTGCAAGGCGTTCTCGGTCGGCCGGCGGCCGCACGGGATCGTCCCGGCGTCGCCTGGCGCACCTGGACTCTCGATGCAGCCCGGGTCCGGCGCCGTGAAAATCTTCCTCCCCGGGCCTCGCTTTGACAGCTTGTTGCAGAGCGCCGGAAGCGGCGTGTCTGCGTGGCCGGAAGCCGATGCGGCGGGATGCGGGCCGCGCTGCCGGGAGCTCGCTCGTCTCGTACATGGCTGGAGGTCGCATTCCCGGCGTCCGGACGCGAGCGCGACCGGACCGCCCGGGCCGCCGGACGCGCGGCGCCGGCGCGCGCCTACCTGCCGCGCCGGCCCTGGGTGCCGAGGAGCAGGTAGGCGGTGATCGTGCAGACGACGACGGTGATCGCGACGCACGCGCTCACCGCCGAGGCCGCGGCCGGGATGACGAAGAGCGAGGACTCGGCCGCGAGCGCCTCGGCCGGCAGCACGCCGGCGAACGAGAAGAGCGCGATGAGGACCCAGCGCCGCACATACGGCAGGAGCATCCAGCGCATGGCACGGTTGTAGGCGAGCGCGCTCTCGCGCATCCACGCCGGGCCGCACGCGGCGTCCTTGAAGAGCGCGAACGGGTTCAGGTACAGGATGAGCTGCCGCCACAGCGGCAGGCGCGCCCGCGCGTCGGCCGCGAGCAGCCGCTCGACGTCCTCGTCCCGCACCCTGACTCGCATCGGAATCCCGCCGCCGCTCCGTCCGTGTCCCGGCATTGTGCCGATGAAGCGCGCGGCGCGCAGCCGCCGCGCGCCCCGCGCGTGAAATCCGTGGCGGGCGCGCCGTGGACTTATGCCGCGGGCCGGGTCCAGGACTCCGACCAGGCGAGGCAGCAGCTCGAGGCGGGCTTGCCGAACCGGTCCTGCAGGACGACTTTCGCGGTCGCCGCCTCGCCGTTCACCGCGAGCTGCGCCCCGCGCGCCGGCAGGAAGGTGCTGTAGACGCCGAGCGGCCGGCCCAGCGCGCCCGGCGGCATGGTGAGGATGAAGGGCTTCATCAGGTCCCACCACGTCAGGATGATCTCGCCGTCGCCGGAGACGACCCGCTCCTCCACCGTGCTCAGCGAGTCGCCGCCGCGGTCGAACGCCGCGTCGATCACCGGCAGCGTCTCGTCGGCGAACGGCGCGTGCAGCAGCGCCTCGATCGTGCGCTGCAGGTAGCGCGCGAGGCCGACGTTGTCGGCGTACACGAGCGGCCCCTCGCCGGTCAGGCCGCTCTCGATGAAGAGCGCGTGGCCCTGCCCCGCCGGGGACCAGAGCACGCGCCAGTGGCTCGCGCGGTCGGCGATCGTCTTGCCGCCGTCGTTCGAGAGGCGGATGAACGAGTTCTCCCCGGTCATCACGACGTCGTGGGGATCGACCATCTGGGGTTCGGCCATGTCGGGCTCCTGGCGCCGTTACGCCGGCGAGAGAATGTGGATCACGCGGCTCGCGATCAGGTCCTTCGTCTGCGCGCCGTAGGCCTTCATGTGCGGCGCCGCGGCGTGGGCCTCGAGCGCCGCCATGCTCTCCCACTTCTCCACCACGACGAACGTGTCCGGCCCGTAGCGGGTCTGGAAGGCGAGCGCGTTCTCCGCGTCGACCGCGGCGCCGTACTCGATGCAGCCCGCCTCTGCGAGCACGTTGGGCACGTTGGCGCGGAAGGCCGCGAGGACGGCGGCGCGCTGCCCGGGCTTGGCGGTGACGACGGCAAGGACGTGGATCATGCGGTGGGCTCCCTCGCGCGGCGGGTTCAGGCGACGCCCTCGACCAGGCGCATGTCGCGGTCGGCCGCGTCGCCGAGCACGCGCAGCGCTTCCTGGTAGCCGGGGCTGTCGTGCGCGGCGATCGCCTGGTCGAGGCTGTCGAACTCGACGACCACGGTGCGCTGGTTCAGGCCCCCCTCGTAGGTCTTCGACGGCGTGCCGCGCACGAGGAAGCGTCCGCCCGCCGCCTGGACCGCGGGGCCGGCGAGCTTCGCGTACGCGGCGAGCGCGTCGGGGTTCCTGACCGCGCGGTAGCAGACGACCCAGTAGGCTTTGGCCATTGCGTCCTCCATCTGGTATTCGCGAGCGGACTTACCTGGAGTCGAGCGAGGGGCCCAGGCACCATGCGTCTCGAGCCGTAGCTTAATCGTTCGCCACGCGGCCCGCCTTCGCTCGCCCGTACTCGCGGAATCCGGCGACCGGGTCGCCGCGTCCGCCGGCGGGGAACGGGCTACCGCGGACGCTTCAAGAAGAAGCCGTAGGGCGGAAACCAGCGCCGCGTCAACGGCTCGCACTCGATGTCCAGCCGTTCGAGCTCCATCGCGAGGCGTTGCGATCGCCCGGAAGGCGGCTCCTCGCCGGCGGGTGCGCGCTCACCGGCAGGCGGAGCCTCCCCCTGGTCGAGCGTCGGGAGCTCCCGGGCCAGGATCAGGCGAGGGTCCAGGTACGCGCGCCATTCCGCCCCCTCCTCGTCCGGTTGCGATCGAGGCGACCCGGACGTCGGGCAGGGTGATCGGCCGGGCTTGCTGTTCGAGAAGGACACGTGTGGCTCCCCCTTTGGCTCGCCGCTCCGAGCGCCGGAGCGCGGCTCGACCCGCCGCGCTCCGCGCGCAGATCCGGTCGGATTCTTGTGATACGCACTCGGGCGACGCAGCCACGTCCCGTCGCCCGTCCATCAGCCGGGACGGTTGCGACCGCCGGCAGCGCCCGGTCGCTACCCCCTGGCCAGCGCCGCTCTCAGTATGCTGGGAGCATATGCCACTGTCAATGTGGCGGCCGCGGGAACGACCTTCGGGGATGGCCCGTGGACGCACGGGCTTTCGTCCAGGCGGGCGCGGGTCGTCGCCGCCGCGACCCTCGTCTCCCGGAATCGCTGCGCCCTGGCGTTCCGGGTCGTGGCATCGGCGCGGCGCCCGGGCCGAGGGCACGCGCACGAGCACGCGCGAGAAGGCAACAGATTGCAAACTGCCGGGACTTGTGACCATGGCCTCGCGCAGCGACTCGCGATAATCGCCTCGGCCCGACACGGGGCATGCGGTGCCTTCCTGCCAGGACGTTGACGAGAAAATGCAAGTCGTAGGAACGATGATTGGCGCAGCCGGGAGCTACACGATCGCGGCCGTAGTCGAGCGCGCGAGCGACGGGCGTTATCGCTCCACGGCGCGCGCGTTCGACCATCCCGACCCCGCGAAGACGCTGCCATCGGGAACCGCGGCGAGGCACGTCGTGACCCGGGACGGCGCCTCGTTGCAGGAAGCGACCCTGCGCCTCGAAGAAGCGATCGCCTCGCTGCTGGGACAGCTCGATTGGGTGCGCTGGCGCTATGCGGACGACCGACAGGAAGCGGGGACGTGACCGGTCCGGCGCGCCGCGAGCGGGCCGTGCGCACCCTGCGCGTCACACCATTGCTTCCAACACCATCGAGAGGTTAGTGCCGTGGCATCGGACAGACGACGTGGTGGCATCGACGGATTCCTGCAATTTCGCAGATCGTTCCAGCGCGGCGAGCGCCTGCCCGGCCGGGTCTCGTGGGCCGAACAGCTAGCGGGAGGCGCGGCGAATCGGGCGAGCGCTTCGACAGAGATCGCATCGCCGCAATCCGACGCGCCCGGAGCCGAGCCTGCGGCCGGGAGCTCGGGGTATCGCGACTTCGCGTGGGAAGCGGCCGGCGTCGATGACTGCAACCTCGCCGACGAGTTCGACCTCCTTGCGGCCGGCGAATGAGGATCGGCCGCGTGCGAAGGGAATGACCTGCCCGGAGGTCCCGGCGCGGCGATCTCCGGATGGAGGCTCCCCGGAGCCGCTCAGACCGCGGGCGGCCTAGCGGCGAGCGGCCTCAGTTGCACAGCCCGAGAATCCGCTCCTCCGGCGAGCAGACCCGCGCCGGCTTCGGCCGCACCTTCGGCTTGCCGGCCGTGCAGTTCCGGATCTCGCGCGCGGTGACCGGGTAGTAGGTCCAGCCGGGGCTGAGCTCCGGCAGGGCGAGGCTCACCTCGCGCCACTTCGGGTGTCCCTCGGCCTGCAGCTTCGAGAAGTTCTCGCACAGCGACCGCCCGAAGCGGCTGAAGGCGTCCGTCGTGTACTTCATGTTGTAGTCGTAGGTGACGAGGAACGCCCCGACCGCGATGGTCGTGAAGTCCTCGGTCAGCAGGTTCGGATAGCTCCTGGCGCGGACGGTCGAGTAGGCGTAGGTCTGGAGCGCGGGCTTGCTGAGCGGATGGTTCGGGTCGAACTTCAGCAGCTTGATGAACTTCTGCGCCTCCGGCTTCATGTTCGCGATGAGCGGCGCGGGCTGCCCCGCCGCGACCACGACCACGTCCACCGACTTGTCGCCGATCAGCTTGACGAGCGCCTCCTCGTTGGAGAGGAACGACGCGTTCGCCTCCGGGATCGGGCCGTTGAACATCAGGCGATACAGCGTGTGGGTGATCAGCGCGGCGCCGCTGCCGAGCACGCCGCCGTTGATCTTCGCGTTCTTGATGTCGTGCAGGTAATTCAGCTCCGAGTCCGCCCGCACGACGTAGTGGATCTCGGTGTTGTAGAGCGGGAGGATGACGCGCAGCGGGCGGATCATCGAGGCGGCCTCCGCGTTGCCGGTCGCGGCGCGGTCGATGTATGCCTGGTAGACGTCGGCCTGGACGATCGCGAACTTGACGCCCGGCTCGTAGCGCAGCAGCTTGACGTTCTCGGCCGAGCCGGCCGTCGGCAGCACCTCGAGGTCGATGTCGGCGTTCGGCGCCACGAACTTGGCGAGGTCGTTGCCGATCGCGTAGTAGGTGCCCCGCTCCGACGCGGTCACGATCTTGTACTGGATCGAAGCGGCGTGGGCCGTTCCGACGCCGACGCACAGCGCCACGGCGAGCGCGCGAGTGGTTTTCCACAGCATGTCATTCCCTCCGCTGAGTAGATTCCGGATTGCACAGTCCGAGCGTCGCCACCGCCTCCGTGCACGGTCCGAGGCGGGCCGGTCGCGGCCGCTCGATCCCGGTACCGCCCTCGCCGGCGCGCGGCGGTGCGCTCGCCCCGGCGGCGGGCGCGACCGCCGCGGCGCGATCCTCGCGCTGGGCGGTCGTCGCGCCCGGTTGCGGCGCCGCCCTCTCGCGGGGCGCAGCTGCCGTTGCGGCGGCGGGCACGGCGCCCTTCGCGACGCCGTGGGTCACCCGCGGGAGCGGATCACCGGCCGGCGCGGCCGAAGTGACGCTCGCCTCGCGCTGGGCGACTGACGGATCGGGTCGTGGCGCCCCGCCCTCGGAGGGCCCGGCTTTGGGGGCCGCTGCGGCGACGGGCGTGGCGCTCTTCGCGACGCCGTGCGTCACGCGTGGAAGCGTCGCTCCGACCGGGGCGGTGTCGGTCGCGTCCGTGCTCGCCGGTCGGGCGCCGGCCGGGGAATTCGCGCGGCCTCTCGGCTCGCCGGCCGTGAACAGTGCCGGCGAGGCGTCCGCCCGTTCCCGCGGATCGAAAGCGTTGAAGACGGCGACACCCGCAGCGGCGAGCGCGGCAGCGCCGAAGACCACGGCGGTCGTGCGCATGCGCCCGACCCGATGCCCGGGTTGTGCGGAGGGGAAGGCGTCGTGCGTCGCGGGGTAGCGCGTCGAGCTGTCTGCGAGGCGGGCGGTCGCCATCGCCGGCCCAGGCTCGTCCGCGGAGGCATCCTCGCCGCCCCGGTCCGCGGCCTGGGCGTATTCCG
Organism: uncultured Enterobacteriaceae bacterium; assembly: GCA_964543155.1. GTDB lineage: Bacteria > Pseudomonadota > Gammaproteobacteria > Burkholderiales > SG8-39 > JAGVSZ01. Next base: position 2,814 of record CAZIXQ010000108.1, on the reverse strand, counting down.
CCCCGATCAGGGGCAGACGCTCGCGCAGCGCCTGAAAAGCGGCGTCGAATTCGGCGTCGGCCCGCCGCGCGTCGGCTTCGAATGACGAGACGGAGACAGTCCGGGTCTGCCCTTCGGGCAACGCCGCCCGGCATTGACGACAGGTCGTCGCACCGGCGTCATTGCCCGCGCCGCAGCTCGGACAGGCGAGCCGCTGCAGGCGGGCACCGCAGGCGTTGCAGAACTTCGCGCCCGGCGGGTTCTCGCACTTGCAGTTCGCGCAGTGGGTTGGGGACATGGGACCGCTCGAGGCTCGCTGACGGCAGCGCCCACCGCGGCGCTGATCGCCGACCCATGGTAGTGGATGCCGGAACCGCCTAGCGCGCGCGGCGGCCTCGGGACATCGTCAAATTCTGTCAGGCACAGTGAATTCGCACGCAGGGGCGCGAGTGCGCCGCCCGCCCGGCGGGAAGCCGATGAGCCGTTGGACCGGCTTCGCCGGGTCGCCGTCCTGCGCGCGGCCGTCACCCGTGGCGCCGCCGGGCGTGGATCCGGGTGGCGAGCCACCAGACGAGCCCCAGCCCGAACAGGCCTGCGCCCCAGAACGGCTCGCCCGCCACCGCGCCGCCGATCCCGAGAAGCATCAGGAGGGCCGCAATGGCGAGGTGCGCTTTCGCGCCCTTGCCCTCCTGTCGCGCCGTGACGACCGGCCACGCTTCCGGGAGGACGGGCGCGCCGCACTTCCAGCACGTCCAGGCCTGGTCCGAGATCTCGCTACCGCACTCCGTGCACTTCGCCAGCGCCATCCGTCCCTCCTTGCCCGTCGTCAGCTCCCGCCTGCCCGATCCACGAAGCGCGCCAGGGAGGAGGCCTCCACCGGCGGGTCCGCTACACGGCCCGCTGCATCGCCTTGAGCTCGACGCGGCACGCCTCGCCGAACGACTTCAGCGGATCGGCGCGCTCCGCCTTGACGAGCGCGTGGATCTCGTCGATCGAGAGGTTGGGCAGGAAGTACTGGTCCGTGATCCGCTGCACGACGCTTTCCGCTTCGGCGAGAACGGCGTCGGACGCCGACAGCCGGATGCGGTTCAGCAGCTCGTACGCGGTCACCAGCTTCTGCGGTTCGTCGAGCGCGTGCGAATACGCATCGACGAGGCGCCTGGAGCATTCGCTGAGGAACTCGCCGTAGAGCGCCTGGCGCCTGTGGATCTCGGCTTGGGTGAGCTCTCGCCTGCCCTGCGCCCGCTGGGTGACCAGGGCGGCCGCGACCGTGGCGGAGCCCCCGGCAAGCGACCCGAGCACCGCTGCCATTGCGCTGACGATCGCGGGATCCATGGCAACGACCGCTCAGCGCCGGTGGCAGGACGATCCCGTCGCGCGCGTCACCGGGCCGCCGCCTCGCCTTCGTACCGGGCCGTCGGCGCCGGCGGCTCGCCGTAGTGCCGGCTGCCGCCGCCGAGCGCGGCGTAGAGGGCGACGCGGCTCGACAGCAGCGCGCGGCGCTGCTGAACGAGCTGTTGCCGGGCCGCGAGCAGATCGCGCTGCGCATCGAGCACTTCCAGGGACGACGCGAGGCCGCGGTCGAAGCGCAGCGTCGCGAGCCGGGCGCGCTCGGTCTGTTCGGCGACCGCGCGCCGCTGGATCGCGAGCTGCTCGCCGAGCCAGTACTGCGCGGACAGCGCGTCGGCCACGTCGCGGAACGCGGCCTGGACCGTGCGCTCGTACTCGGCCACCGCGGCGTCGCGGCGCACCTCGGCGAGATCGAGGTTGGCCTGCCTGCGGCCGGCGTCGAAGATCGGCATGACGAGCTGCGGCGCGAAGAGCCACGCGCCCGTGCCCGACTCGAACAGGCTGGAGAGCTGGAGGCTGGCGGTGCCGGCGAACCCGGTCAGGGTGATGGTCGGGAAGAAGGCCGCGCGCGCGGCGCCGATGTTCGCGTTCGCCGCCTTCAGGCGATGCTCGGCGGCGACGATGTCGGGCCGCTGCTGGAGGAGATCCGAGGGCAGCCCGACGGGCGGATCGCGCACCAGCGCCGCGTCGTTCAGGCTCTCCCGGTCCGCGATGCGCGCGGGCGGGGCGCCGACGAGCAGCGTGAGCGCGTGCGCCTGGGCCGCGCGCGCCTGCTCGAGCTGCGCGCCGAGCGTCTGCGCCTGGGTGAGCAGCGTCTCGACCTGCGCCACGTCCAGCCGCGTGGCGGTGCCGACCTGGAACCTGCGCCGGAAGATGCGCAGGGACTCCTCGCGCGTGCGGATGGTGTCGCGCGTGATCCGGATGCGCTCGTCGAGCTCGCGCAGCGTGAGATAGCCGTCGGCCACCTGCGCGACGAGGCTCACGGTCACCGCGCGCCGCGCCGAGTCGGTGGCGAGGAACTGCTCGAGCGCGCTGTCCTTGAGGTTGCGCACGCGCCCCCAGAAGTCGAGCTCCCACCCGAGGACGCTCGCGCCGACGGCGTAGATCGGCACGGTATTCGCGCTCCCCGTCGGGCTCACGCTCTCGGGAACCCCCAGCCGGACCTCCCCCGCGTTCACGTTGACGGTCGGGAACTGGTCGGCGCGCCGGATCTGGAAGGCGGCGCGCGCCTCGAGCACCCGCAGGGCCGCCACGCGCAGATCGCGGTTGTTCTCCAGCGCCTGCGCGATCATCGCCTGCAGCTCGGCGTCGGCGAAATACTCGCGCCAGGCGATCTCCGCGGCCGCGCGCGCGTCGGGCCTCGCCTCCGGCCTGGCGCCCGCCGGCACCGGGGCGTCGGCCGGGTACTCGTCCGCCACGGGCAGCGCCGGGCGCTGGTACTCCGGCGCGAGCGAGCATCCGACAGCGAGCGCGGCCAGCACCGCC
>CAZIXQ010000107.1:0-11695 GCA_964543155.1 uncultured Enterobacteriaceae bacterium | reverse complement strand
TCGGCATCTTCATGGTGATCGTGCTCGAGATGGGCCTGATCAGCCCGCCGGTCGGCATCAACGTCTTCGTCGTGAAGGGCGTCGCCGAGGACGTGCCGATGGGCCGGATCTTCGCCGGCATCCTGCCGTTCTGGCTCGCGATGGTCGCGTGCGTCCTGATCCTGGTCGCGTTCCCGCAGATCGCGCTCGTGCTGCCGAACAGCATGCTCCGCTGAGGCGGCTTCAGCCCTTGATGCAGATGCGCGGCCGCAGCGCCGCCACGCGCCGCGCGAGCCCCGCCTTCTCGGTCGACTCCGCGACCAGCCGCACGTCCTTGTAGGCGCCCGGCGCCTCCTCGGCCGCGCCGCGCATCGAGCGCGTGCGGATGATGATGCCGGCGCGCGCCAGGTCGTCGACGAGCTGCCGACCCTGCCAGCGCTTCAGCGCCGCGCTGCGGCTCATCGCGCGCCCGGCGCCGTGGCTCGCCGAGCTGTACGCTTTGCGCTCGCTCTCCCGCGTGCCCACGAGCACGTACGACCCGGTGCCCATGCTCCCGCCGATGATCACCGGCTGGCCGACCGCGCGGTAGCGTTCGGGCACGTCCGGGTGGCCCGGTCCGAACGCGCGCGTCGCGCCCTTGCGGTGGACGTAGAGCAGGCGCCGCCGACCCTCGACTTCGTGCCACTCCGGCTTGCACGTGTTGTGCGAGACGTCGAAGAGCGTCTCGATCCGCGCCTCGGGAAAGAAGTGCCCGAACACCCGGCGCGTGATGTGGGCGAGGATCTGCCGGTTCGCGAGCGCGACGTTGATCGCGCCGTTCATCGCGCCGAGGTACGCCTCGCCCTCCGGCGAGCGGATCGGCGCACAGGCGAGCTCGCGGTCCGGGAGATCGATGCCGAGCCGCCCCGCGCCCTTGGCGAGGCTCACCAGGAACTCGGTGCCGATCTGGTGCCCGAGCCCCCGGGAGCCGCAGTGGATCGACACCACCACCTGCCCCACCGTGAGCCCGAACGCCTGCGCGGCCTCGGCGTCGAAGATCTGCTCGACGACCTGGACCTCCAGGTAATGGTTGCCGGAGCCGAGCGTGCCCATCTCGCCGCGCTGACGCGACTTGGCGAGCGCCGAGACGTTCTCCGGCCGCGCGCCGCCCATGCAGCCGCGCTCCTCGACGTACTCGAGATCCGCCTCGACGCCGAAGCCTTCCCGCACTGCCCACCTCGCGCCCCCGAGGAGCACCCGGTCGAGTTCGTGCGACGAGAGCTTCAGGCTGCCCTCTTCGCCGACCCCGGCCGGGACGTCGCGGAAGAGCCCGTCGGAGAGCTTGCGCGCAATGGGGTCGAGGTCCGTTTCGCGCAGGTCGGTCCGCAGGCACCGGATGCCGCACGAGATGTCGAAGCCCACGCCGCCCGCGGAGATGATGCCGCCGCGCTCCGGATCGAATGCGGCCACTCCGCCGATCGGGAAGCCGTAACCCCAGTGCGCGTCCGGCATGGTCATGGCGCAGCCGACCAGCCCCGGGAGCCTGGCGACGTTGGTGATCTGCTCGCGCACCTTGTCGTCCATGGTCGCGAGGAGATCGGCGTCGCCGTAGAGCCGCACGTCGCTGCGCGTCTCTCCCGCGGCCTTCGGGATCGTCCAGGTGCAATCGTCGATGCGTTCCAGAGTCTGCAGATCCATGGCTCACCTCGTCATACGTCGACGATGCAGCGGGCTTCCCACGCGCCGCCCTGCTCGCGCACCGACAGCATGGTGAGCGTCGCGCCCTTCACTTCCGTCCCGCGCTCGAGGTCGGGGCGCCAGCGCTCGCCCGCCGCGCTTCCGTGCCAGCGCGCGCCGTCGCGCCGCAGGGCGAAGCGCCCGAGCGCGAGCCCGCGGTCGCGCGCGTGCCCGAGGAGCGCGTTCAGCCACCTGACGAAGGCGAGCTCGACGTCCGGCTCCTCGAACTCGATCGGCACCGTCTCGACCGGCCTGACCGCCGCGAGGTCGATCATGATCCCGAAGGTCGCCTCGGCGGCGGCGACGAACGCCTCCTCGATCGTCGCCCCCCGCCCGACCACGCCGAAGTCGGCGTCGTGCTCGAACAGCTCGTTCGAGCGCATGGCGCGCTTCAGCCGACGACGACGACCGGGCAGGGCGCAGCCGCGACGATCGCCGCCAGCACCGCCGGATCGCGCCCGTCGCCGGGCCAGAAGAGGGCCGCCCCGCCCTGCGCCCGCGCGGCGCGCGCGACCGTTCCCGCCGCGAGATCGGGGATGAACACGTACTGTGCGGGCGCGGGTCGCCCCGCGCGGGCGCCTGCGGCGGCCTGCTCGCGCAGCCGCCGGAACGGCTCCGGACCGCTCGCCGCGATCAGGACCACGAGCTCCGCCTCCGCGACACGCGCCACCGACTGCGCCACCTTCAGCGCATCGGTTCCCGCCGCGCTGCCGTCGAACAAGGCGAGCATCGGCCGGCGGCGCAGGCTCGGAAACGGCTGCGGCTGCGCCGCGAGCCCCGGCTCGCGCACCGCGGCGGCCACGCTGCGGCCGACCACCAGGATGTCGGCGACGTTCGCGTAGCCGAATGCGGTCCGCAGCACGTCGCCGCGCACGACGTTGAGCTGCCACTCCAGGTCGAGCGCCGCCGCGGTGGCGGCGAGCTGCTTGCGCACCTGCTCGACCTGCGCGCGCAGCGCGCGCTCCACGTCTGCAGGGTCGAGGCGGCGCAGGCGTGCGGAGGGGTAGCCCAGCTCGCGCGCAAAGGGCAGCGCCGCGAGCCGCAGCAGCTGCTCGTCCTCGACGAACAACGCATCGAGCATCGCGTCGAGCCCGGCGGCGAGCGCCACGCCGGTCTCGATCACCGGCGCGGTCAGCGACGCGGTGTCGAGCGCGATGACGATGCGCGTGCGCTCAGCCACGGGAATCGCGCCGCCCGCGCCCGCCGGGTCGCCCGGCCCCGGTGCGCCGCGCGGCCTCGCCGCGCCGGCGCTCGGCGAAGTCCTGCAGCCGCCGCGCGACCCGCGCGTTGATCGATTCCGGCGCAAGGGCGCCGGGCGCATCGGCCGTCCCCGCCGCAACCCCGGTGAGGAGCTCGATCGCCTCGTCGACGGTGCGCACCGGGTACACCGCGAACCGCCCCGCCGCGCAGGCCGCGATCACGTCCTCGCGCAGCATCAGGTGCTCGACGTTCGCGGCCGGGATCACGACGCCCTGCTCGCCGGTCAGCCCGCGCGCGGCGCAGATGTCGAAGAACCCCTCGATCTTCTCGTTCACCGCCCCGATCGCCTGCACCTCGCCCAGCTGATTGACCGAACCGGTCACCGCGAGGGACTGCCGGATCGGCGCCGCCGCCAGCGAGGAGAGCAGCGCGCACAGCTCGGCGAGCGAGGCGCTGTCCCCGTCCACCGTTCCGTAGGTCTGCTCGAACGCGAGGCTGGCGGCGAGCGCGTGCGGGCGGTTGAGCGAATACCGCGCGGCGAGGAAGGAGGCGAGGATCAGCACGCCCTTGGAGTGGATCGCGCCGCCGAGACGGACCTCGCGCTGGATGTCGATCACCTGGCCCTCGCCGAGGCGCGTCGTCGCGGTGATGCGCGTCGGCTCGGCGAACGCGAAGTCGCCCAGGTCGAAGACCGAGAGCGCGTTCACCTGCCCCACCGTCGCGCCGGCGGTGTCGATCAGGACGGTGCCGCGCAGGATGGCCTCGTGCACGCGCTCGCGCAGGCGGTCGGCGCGCTGGCGCTGCGCCGCGATCGCGTTCCGGACGTCGTCCGCGGAGACCGCCGCACGGGCGGCCTGGCGCGCGAGGAAGTCGGCCTCGCCGAGCATGTCGACCACGCGGCGCAGGTTCGCGCTCACCTTGGTGCTGTCACCCGCGAGGCGCGCCCCGAAGTCGATCGACGCCGCCACCGCGTCGCGCCCGAGCGGCAGGAGGCCGTCGCGCCGGCCGACCGTCGCGAGCAGCCGCGCATACTGGGCCTCGTTCTCGGGCGTGCGGTCGAACTCGTCGGCGAAGTCGGCGGCGACCCGGAAGAGCTGACGGAACTCCGGGTCGTACTCCTGCAGGAGGTAGTAGAGCATCCGCTCGCCCACCAGGACGATCTTGACCCGCAGCGGGATCGGCTCGGGTTCGAGCGAGACGGTGCTGACCAGGCTGTACATCTCGGCGAGCGACTCGATGCGCACCTCGCCGCGCAGCAGCGCGCGCTTGAGCGCCTCCCACGCGAACGGCTGCCACAGGATCTTCGCCGCGTCCACGATCAGGTAGCCCCCGTTCGCGCGATGCAGCGCCCCGGGCTTGATCAGCCCGAAATCGGTCACCAGCGTGCCGAGCTGGGCGATGTGGTCGACGCGGCCGACCAGGTTCTGGTAGGTCGGGTGGTCGGCGTTGACCACCGGCGCGCCATCGCCGTCGGCGTGGTCGACCAGCAGGTTCACCTCGTAGCGCCGCAGCGAGGGTTCCTCGCCGCGCGCGATGCCCGGCAGCGTCGGGACCGGCCCCTCGCGCTTGCGGAAGTCGTCCACGTTCTCGATCACGTCGGCCTGCACCGCCTCCAGGTACGCGACCACCCGCTCGAGGCCCGCGTAGCGCCGCTTGAGCTCGTCGACGAGGTGCCCGACCGCGAGCAGCGTCATCTCGCGGTTGAGGTTCTTGATGCGCTCCATGCGTTCCTTGCGCCAGCGCAGGACGTCGCGCACGATGTGCTCGAGCTGCGACTGGAGCTGGGTGATCGACGCTTCGATCCGCTTCTGCTCGGCCTCCGGCAGCTTGCCGAAGTCCTCCGCGCTCATCACTTCGCCGTCCTTGACCGGCGCGAACGAGAACCCCGCGGGCGTGCGCAGGAGCGCGATCCCCTGCTCGGTCGCCTGCGCCCCGAGCGCGCTGAACGCGCGCTCGTGCCGGTCGCGGAACTCGGCGTCGACCGCCTCGACCTTCGCGGAGTACTCGTCGCTCTCGAAGGCCGCCGGGATCGTCGCCTGCAGCTCCTCGATGAGCGCGCGCATGTCGTCGCGCAGCTCGCGGCCGCGGCCGGTCGGCAGCTCCAGCGCGAGCGGGCGGTGCGGCGCGGCGAAGTTGTTGACGTACGCCCAGTCGGGCGGGCGCGCCGCGGTGCCCGCGCGGTCGGCGATCACGCGCTCGACGAGCGTGTGGCGTCCGGTGCCGGGCGGCCCCATCACGAAGAGGTGGTAGCGATCCCGGTCCATGCTCACGCCGAACGCCACGGCGCGCGCCGCGCGTGGCTGGCCGACGAGCTCGCGCAGATCCTCGAGCTCCGCGGTGGTCGCGAACGCGAAGCGCGCCGGGTCGGTGCGATGGGTCAGGCGGTCACTGGGCAGCGGTTCGATCATGGGGTCGGTCCGGTCATCGTCAGGCGATCAACCTCGGCGGCCAGAAGCCGGAGAGCCGGCGCGATCTCCACCGGGTACGGGGGCGCCTCTTCCAGTCCCCGGAGCGCACCGGGCAGGCGCGCGAGCTCCGCGGCGGCGTGAACGCGGATCGCGTCGAGCGCGGGCGCTGGCGCGAGGCGCTTCCCGCCGCGCATCACCGGCGCGAGGAGCGCGGTCCCTTCCTGCGGATCGCCTTCGACGGTGACCGCGTCGCCCGCCAGGGTGCCGTCGGACGCGTAGCGCCGGTACACCTGCTTGCGGCCGGGCCAGGTCGCTTTTCCGGCCGAGCGCTTGCGGCGTGCGCGTCCGCCGTACTCCTGCAGCTTGTACACCATGTCCAGGGCCGGCGCATCGGCCGACGTGACGAGCGCCGTGCCGATACCGAAGGCGTCGATCGGCGCGCCGTCGGCCACGAGCTCGCGCACGCGGTACTCGTCGAGATTGCCGCTCGCGAAGATGATTGATCCCGCCAGCCCACCCGCGTCGAGCACGCCCCGCACCTCGCGCGCAAGCGCGGCGAGGTCGCCGCTGTCGAGCCGGACGCCGCGCACCGGGAGTCCTTCGGCGGCGAGCGCGGTCACGCGGCGGGCGGCGGCGACCGTGTCGTAGGTGTCGATGAGCAGCACCGCGTTCGCCGGGAAGACCCGCGCGAAGTGGCGGAACGCCTCGGACTCGTCGGCGTGGGCCTGGACGAACGAGTGGGCCATGGTGCCGAACACCGGAATGCCGAACGCCGGCGCGGCGAGCGTGGTCGCGGTGCCGTCGAACCCGGCGAGCCAGCTCGCGCGCGCCGCGAGCAGCCCTGCCTCCGCCCCGTGCGCGCGCCGCAGCCCGAAGTCGATGAGCCTTTTGCCGGGCGCAACGAGCCGCACCCGCGCCGCCTTCGACGCCACCAGGGTCTCGAAGTGCACGAGGTTCACGAGCCGCGTCTCGAGGAGCTGCGCCTCGGGCATGGGCGCGGTCACCCGGACGATCGGCTCGTTCGGGAAGAAGACCGTGCCCTCCGGCACCGCGTCGATGTCGCCGGTGAAGCGCAGGTCCGCGAGGCGGTCGGCAAAGCCGGACGCAAAGATCCCGGACCCGTCGATCCAGGCGAGCTCGTCCTTCGCGAACGCGAGGCCCGCGACGAACTCGAGCACCTGCTCGAGCCCGGCCGCGACGAGGAAGTTGCGCGCGGGCGGCAGCTTGCGCACGAACAGCTCGAACACCGCGGGACCGGTCATCCCGGCCTCGAAATACCCCTGCAGCATCGTGAGCTGGTAGAGGTCGGTGAGGAGCGGGCTCTTGAGGGGATCCATGCCGGTCCGCCGCGGCGCGTGACCTCGTTTCACCCTACTGGAGGCGACGCCGGGCGCGCTTGACCGGCGTCAAACGGACGGAAAGCGCGCCGCTCAGATCTGGATCGCGGCGAAGCGGTTGCGGATCGCGCGCAGCACCGACAGGGCCGCGAGCGTGGAGGTCTTCGGGTTCTCGGGCAGGGGCTTGCCCTGAACCTCGACCCGGAGCTGGCCGAAGCTCCCTTCCGCCTCGATGAGGTGCACGTTGCCGGGCGCGCCCGGGTCGGCGTTCAGCGAGCACTCGGTCGCCTCGAAACCGATGCCGGCGAGCGCGATCGTCGCCGCGACGTTCGCGTTCTGCGGGAAGAGCCGCGCAGCGTCGCCCGCGTTGCCGCGATAGAACTCGATCGGCTGCTCGATCGCGTCGAGGTCGCAGAGCCGCTCGGCGTGGGTCCCGCGCCACGCCTGGGGCGCCTTCCGCGAGGTGTAGCGCACGCGCGCGAGCCCGTCGTGCCGCGCAGCCGCGAGCGCGTCGACCCCGGCGATCGCCCCGGCGGGAATCATCACCTTGCCCATGTGCATGCGGCCCGCCCGCTCGAGCCGCGCGCGCAGCGCCGGGTCGGTGAGCGACCCCACCGACGTCACGAGGAAATCCATGCCGGTGGCGATGCACGCCTCGCCGAACTCGGCGACCGCGGCGTGCCCGGCGCACTCGACCGCGAGCTCGGGCGTCTCGCGCAGCCGGTCGAGCCGGTCGACCACCTCGACCGCGAGCGGGGCGAGCGTGTCGGCGCGCGCGCGCACCTCCGGCAGGTATTGCGATCGCACGAGGATCGAGAGGCGCACGAGCGCGCTTTCGCTCCGCAGCGCCGCGGCGACGTGGCGGCCGAGCGCGCCCATGCCGATGAGCAGGATGTGTCGCATGTTCGCTCCGTGAGGGGCGCCACTTTACGCGCGCCGCCGCAGCCCGAACAGGGACCCCGCCGCGCCCCGCCGGGCGGGCCCCAAAAGAAACGCTTGACACGCCTTCTATAGTGAGAGCACCATGTTCCATATTCAAAACGTTGTTCCTTATTTGGAACATCGCCAACCAAGCGCGCGAGGGTCCCGATGTCCGGCGAATGGCACGACGTGGGCGCAGTGGAAGGGGTGAGCGACGACCTGGCGCTCGCGGCGAAGGTTGGCGAACGCGAGATCGGCGTCTACGCGATCGCGGGCAAGCTCTACGCCCTCGAGGACGTCTGTCCGCACGCCTACGCCCTCCTCTCCCAGGGCTTCATCGACGGCGAGGAAGTGGAGTGCCCGCTCCACGGCGCCAAGTTCCACGTCCCCACCGGCAAGTGCACCAAGGAACCGGGCGGCCGCGACCTGAAGTGCTACGCGGTCAAGGCCGAGGGCGGACGCGTGTACGTGAGGATCGACTGACTCGGCGATCGTCTCTGGCCGACCGACTTACTTGGAGGAGCGCCCGTGGCCGACCTGCGCATCGAATTCCGTAACGTCACCAAACGCTTTCCGGCCCGCACCCCCCGGGGCCAGCCCGTGGTCGCCGTCCAGAACGTGTCGGTCTCGATCCACGACGGCGAGGTCGTCGCGCTGATCGGGCCGAGCGGGTGCGGCAAGTCGACGCTGCTCAACATGGGCTCCGGCCTGTACCTGCCGAGCGCCGGCGAGGTGTTCGTCGACGGCAAGCGCGTCGAGGGGCCGAATCCCCAGGTCGCCTTCATGCTGCAGAAGGACCTGCTCCTGCCCTGGCGCACGATCCTCCAGAACGCCGAGCTCGGCCTGGAGATCCGCGGCGTTCCCGCCGCCGAACGCCGCGCGCGCGCGCACGCCCTCCTCGCCAAGTGCCACCTGTCGGGGTTCGAGAACCACTACCCGCACCAGCTCTCGGGCGGCATGCGCCAGCGCGCCGCGCTCGCCCGCACGCTCGCCGTGGATCCGGTGGTGCTGCTCATGGACGAGCCGTTCTCCGCGCTCGACGCCCAGACCAAGATGGTCCTCCAGCAGGATCTCGCGCAGACCCTCGCCGCCGAGAAGAAGACCGCGCTCCTCATCACCCACGATCTGGTCGAGTCGATCGCGCTCGCCGACCGCGTGCTCGTCATGAGCGCGCGCCCCGGCACGATCATCGAGGAGATCCGCCTCGACGATCTCCCGGCGCGCTCGAACCCGATGGTCCGCCGCCGCCAGCCGCGCGTCCAGGAGTACGCCGCGCGGCTGATGGAGCTCTTGCACATCCGCGACAAAGTCGAAGCCGAAGCGATCTGATCGCCCGTCCACGCCCACCAGGAGACTTTCCGATGCCGACGAAACGAGCCTTCCTCAAGTCCGCTGCGGCGCTCGCGCTCACCTGCGCGCTGGCGGCCCAGCCCGTGCGCGCGCAGACCGAAGAGGTGACCTACCTCCTTCCGGCCGCCGCCTTCCTCCCCGCCTTCGGGCCGTGGATGCTCGCGCAGGCGCGCGGCTACTACGCCCAGGAAGGGCTCAAGGTGAACTTCGTGGTCGCCAAGGGCGGCGTGGACGTCGCGAAGCAGGTCGGCGCGGGCAACGCCCCGATCGGCGGGGCGATCGGCGACACCCCGATCATCGCGCGCGCGCAGGGCGTGCCGGTGAAGGCGGTCGCGGTGCTCGGCGGGCGCTCGCTCACCCAGCTCGTCGTCCACGACGGCAAGGGCATCAACGGGCCGCGGGACCTCAAGGGCCGGACCATCACCACGATGGCCTACCAGGACACCACTTTCTTCGCGCTGCAGGGCATGCTCGCCTCGGCGGGCCTCACCAAGGCCGATGTGGACGCGCAGGCCGCCGGTCCGGCGGGGGTGTGGCAGCTCTTCGCCGCCGGCAAGGCCGACGCGATGGCGGCGGTGCCCGACTGGATCGTCTCGGCGACGCAGGCCGGCGCCAAGGTCAAGGTCTTCTCCTCGGACGAGTACTTCAAGAGCATGGCGCAGGCGATCCTGGTGTCCGACGAGACGATCCAGAAGCGCCCGGAGCTGGTGCGCAAGCTCGTGCGCGCCACCCTCAAGGGCATGCAGGACATCATGCGCGACCCGGCGGCGGCCGCGCGCGACTACGCGAACGCGGTGCCGCAGCACAAGGGCAAGGAGGAAAGCGTCGAGGCGGTCTTCAAGCTCTACACCCAGTACGTCTATCCGGGGCAGAAGGTGCTCGGCGCGATGGATCCGGAGCGGCTCGCCGCGGTGCAGAGGTTCTACGTCAAGGAAGGCATCGTGCAGAAGGAAACGCCGATCGCCGACCTCTACACCAACCAGTTCGTCCAGTAGCCGCGACCCGCTCCGCGACGAGGAGACGCCCATGGCGACATCGGTCGAGACCGGCCACTCACCCCGACCCGACGCGCGGCCGGAACCGCGCTCCGCCGCGGTGGTGGCCGCACCGGCGGCGGCGCAGTGGCACGACGAGCCGGCGCCGAGCCCCTCCGAGTTCAGCCCCGGCATCATCGGCGCGAGCGTCGCGGTGCTGGTCCTGTTCGTCGCGGCGTGGGAGTGGCTCCCGCGCCTCGTCGGCATCCCGGAGTTCATCCTGCCGCCGGCCTCGAAGGTGTGGTCGGAGTTCCTGCGCATGCTCGCGAACGAGCGGCTGCTCTGGCACGCCGGCATCACGACCCTCGAGGTGATCGTGGGCTTCGCGCTCGGGGCCCTGCTCGGGGTGGTGATCGGCTTCGTCCTGGGGCTGTCGCCGAAGACCGAGCTCGTGCTATCGCCCTACATCCTGGCGCTGCAGATCGCGCCAAAGGTGGCGTTTGCGCCGCTCTTCGTGATGTGGCTCGGCTACACCGTCTACCCGAAGATCCTGGTGGCGATCCTCATCGTCTTCTTCCCGGTGATGGTGAACGTGCTCACCGCCGTGCGCACCGTCGACCCGGACATGGTGAGCCTGGCGCGCGCCTTCTCGGCGAGCCGCCTGCAGATCTTCCGGCTGATCGAGTACCCGGCGTCGCTGCCGCCGCTCTTCGCCGGCCTGCGCATCGCCGCGACGCTCGCCGTGATCGGCGTCGTGGTGGGCGAACTGGTGGGGGGCAACATGGGCCTCGGTTACCTGCTCACCTACGGCGAGGGTCAGGGCAACACCGCAATGGTCTTCGTCACGATCATCGTGCTGACGCTCATCGGCATCGTCGCCTATGCGGCGGTGGTGCTCGCCGAGCGCAAGGTGCTGCACTACCTGCCGCGCGCACAGCACACCACCGTCTGATCACAGGAGGAAACATGGCCGAAGTCGGTCCGATGCTCATGCACACGCCCACGGCGAACCCCGCGGGTCTGGTGCAGGAGTTCAACCCGTTCCTGCAGCCCTTCATCGAACGCACGCGCAGCGAGGCGGCCGGCCGCGGCCAGATCTACGGCGCCGACGAGCGCGCGCTGATCGTCTGGCAGACGCGCCCCGCCCCGCCGAGCGACTTCGAGCTCCAGCTCGCTGCCGCGCTCGAGCAGATCTTCGCGCAGAAGATCTACGAGCTGCCGCAGATCGTCGCGGCGCTGAACCGCGACGGCGTGCGCTCGCGCGACGGCCGCGCGTGGACCGAGGCGAGCTTCGTTGCCACCTTCCGCGAGCTCGGCAAGCTCGCCTTCGGCTAGGAGACGGTCATGGTCGATCCGCAAGCGGTCGAACGGCTCGTGAATCGCGGGCTGCGCAACCAGTGGTATCCGGTGCTGCCGAGCTGGGCGCTCGCCGGCACCCCGGTGGGCATCACCCGGCTGTCGGAGAACCTCGTGCTGTGGCGCGACGACGCGGGCCAGGTGCACGCGATCGAGGACCGCTGCCCGCACCGGGGCGCGCGCCTCTCGCTCGGCTGGAACCTCGGCGAGCGCCTCGCGTGCTGGTACCACGGCGTCGAGATCGACGGCACCGGCACCGTCCGCAAGGTGCCTGCGGTCGACAACTGCCCGCTCGAGGGCCAGCAGTGCGTGAAGCGCTACCCGGTGCAGGAGATCCGCGGCGCGATCTTCGCGTACTTCGGCGACGAGGCGCACCCGGAGCCGTGCAGGCTCGATCTTCCCGAGGAGCTCGCGAGCCCGGAGTACGGGGCGATCCTCTGCTTCGCCAAGTGGA
>CAZIXQ010000106.1:0-11714 GCA_964543155.1 uncultured Enterobacteriaceae bacterium | reverse complement strand
AGCCCGCCAGGCCCTCGTCGGACGCGTTGTCGATGACCTCGACCAGCGCGTGGTTGGGATTGACCGGGTCGGTGTACATCCCCGGCCGGTGCAGGATCGGGGAGAGATCCTCGAGGATCTCGATGTCCTCGGCGCTATAGGCCCTAGATTTTGTAGCCATTCTCTGGGTCGCCCCTAGATGTTGGGGTCTGTTGCGGCGAATGATACCGTCATGGCGCCCGGCGCGCGAGCGGAATTGCGTCCGGCGCGCCTAGCGCGTGCGAGCGCGTGAGTCGTCCGTCACGCCACCGGGTGTGCGGCATGCCGGCGCGCACCCCGGCGCGAGCAGGACCTGCGCGGCGAAGACGCCGACCGCGAGTGCGATGGCGATCCCCAACGGGGCGAGATACCCCGCCGCCACGACCAGGGCCCAGGCCGCGACCCAGGCGAGTGCCCTGCCCCAGCGCACGGACTTCGCGGTGGTCGGCCGATCGGCGCGCATGGCCGGAGTCTAGCGCGCGAACTCGGTCGGGGCATTAGAGTGCGTCCTCCAGCGCCCTCTCCTCGCCCGCATCGTGCCGCCTCAAGACGACCGGAACCCCGGCGACCTCGACTGGCAGGACGGCCAGCCCGTCTCGCGCCGCTTCGGCGACGTCTACTTCTCGCGCTCGTCGGGCATGGCCGAGACGCGCCACGTCTTCATCGACGGCAACCGATTGCGGGAGCGGTGGGCCGCGCTCGAGCCCGGAAGTTCGTTCGTCGTCGGAGAAACCGGGTTCGGAACCGGGCTCAACTTCCTGTGCGCGTGGGCGCTCTGGGAGGAGACTGCGCCGCGCGACGCGCGCCTGCACTTCGTCAGCGTCGAGGCCTACCCGCTCGCGCGCGCCGATCTGGCGCGCGCGCTCGCCCTCTGGCCGGAGCTCGATCGCTTCCGCACCGCCCTCGAGCCGGCGTGGGAGGCGTTCGCGCCCGGCTGGCATCGACTCGCCTTCGCCTCCGGCCGCGTGCTCCTGAGCCTGGTGGTCGGCGACGCGGCGACGGCGCTTCCGCGCCTCGACGCCGCCGTCGACGCGTGGTTCCTCGACGGCTTCGCGCCCGCGCGGAACCCGGACATGTGGTCTTTCGCGTTGCTCGCGCAGGTAGCCCGCCTCGCACGCCCGGGCGCCACCGTCGCGACGTACACGGCGGCAGGCGAGGTGCGGCGCGGACTCGAGACGGCCGGCTTCGCGGTCAGCAAGGCCGCCGGCTTCGGTCGCAAGCGCGAGATGCTCACCGGCACGCTCGAACGTCCGCCGCTCCGCGCATGGCACGCGCCATGGTTCGCGCGTCCGGCGCCGCACGCCGCCGAGCGCCGGGCCGTGGTGGTGGGCGCCGGGCCGGCGGGTGCGGCGACCGCAGCGAGCCTGGCCGCTCGCGGCTGGACGATCGAGGTCATCGAGCGGCGCGGCGATGCCGGACCGATCGCCGCCACGCTGCACCAAGGCATCCTCTACGCTCATCCTTCCCCGCACCCGACCGCCCTGAACGAGCTTGCACTCACCGGGTTGCAGTATTCCGCGCGCCTGCTGCGCGCCGGCCTCGTGCCCGACCCGCAGGACCGCGAGCTCTGCGGTGTCCTCCAGCTCGCGTACGACGAGCACGAGGCCAAACGGCAAGCCGGCGTGGCCGCGCTCGGGCTGCCGCTCCCGCTGCTGCAGCGAGTGGATCGCGCGGCCGCGTCGGACATCGCGGGAATCGCGGTGCCGCATGACGCGCTGCACTTTCCGCAGGCGGGCTGGGTGCATCCGCCCGCGCTCTGCGCCGCCCTGCTCGACCATCCTGCGATTCGACTCGTGGCGGCGAGCGATGCCGCCTCCCTCGAGCGCGACGCAGCGCAATGGACGGTGCGCGACGCGCGCGGGATCCTCGCCCGAGCGCCGGTCGTCGTGATCGCCGCCGGTGCCGAGTCGGCGCGGTTCGCGCAGACGAGGCATCTGCCGCTGCGCGCGATCCGCGGACAGATCACCCTGCTCCCGGCGACCGCGGGCAGCGCCGCGCTCCGCACGGTGCTGTGCGGCGAAGGCTACGTCGCGCCGCGCCGCGGCGGCGTTCACAGCCTCGGCGCCACCCACAAGTTTCGCGACCGGGCGACCGACGTTCGCGCCGCCGAGCACAGCGAGAACCTGGTCCGGCTGGAACGGCTTGCCCCGGCGTTACATCGCGCCGTCGGCGCCGCGCGGCTCGACGCCGAGGCGCTCACCGGGCTCGCCGGATTGCGCTGCTCGAGTCCCGACTACCTGCCGCTCGCCGGCCCGCTCGTGGATGCCGGCGAGTTCGTCCGGACCTACGCCGCCCTGGCGCGCGATGCCACGCTCCCGCTCGTGTCGCCGGCGCCTTGGCTCGACGGGCTCTACGCGAACACGGCGCACGGGTCGCGCGGGCTGATCACGGCGCCGCTCGCGGGCGAGCTGCTCGCGGCATACCTGGACGGCGAACCCCTGCCGCTGCCGGGTCCGGTCGCCACCGCCCTCCACCCGAGCCGATTCCTCCTGCGCGCGCTCGTCCGGCGGCGCGTCGCGCTCGACGCGTCGGCCTAGCGCCTTGCGGGCACGGCCATGTGCTTGGCCAGCTCGAGCTTCGCGAGCTGGTTGCGATGCACCTCGTCCGGGCCGTCGGCAAGCCGCAGCGTGCGGTTCCAGGAGTACATCCACGCGAGCGGAAAATCGTCGCTCACGCCCCCGCCGCCGTGTGCCTGGATCGCCCAGTCGATCACCTGCTGAGCGACGTTGGGCGCAAGGATCTTGATCATCGCGATCTCCGCGCGCGCGGCCTTGTTCCCTACGGTGTCCATCATGTAGGCGGCCTTGAGCGTGAGCAGGCGCGCCGAGTCGATCATCACGCGGGCCTCGGCGATGCGCTCCTGCGTGACCGTGCGCTCGGCGATCGGCTTGCCGAAGGTCACGCGCTCGAGCGCGCGCTTGCACATCAGCTCGAGCGCCCGCTCCGACTGGCCGATGATGCGCATGCAGTGATGGATGCGTCCCGGCCCGAGGCGTCCCTGCGCGATCTCGAATCCGCGTCCCTCGCCGAGCAGGATGTTCTCCGCGGGCACGCGGACGTTCTCGAATGTCGTCTCGGCATGGCCGTGCGGGGCGTCGTCGTACCCGAACACCATCAGCGGACGCACCACTTTCACGCCCGGCGCGTCGCGCGGCACGAGGATCATCGACTGCTGCTGGTGACGCGGCCCGTCCGGGTTCGTCTTGCCCATGAAGATGAAGATCTTGCAGCGCGGATCCATCGCGCCCGACGACCACCACTTGCGGCCGTTCACGAGGTAGTGGTCGCCGTCGCGCACGATGCGCGCCTGGATGTTGGTTGCGTCCGACGATGCGACCTCGGGCTCGGTCATGGCGAAGCACGAGCGGATCTTTCCTTCGGCGAGCGGCTCCAGCCACTGCTTCTTCTGCGCCTCGTTCCCGTAGCGGATCAGCGTCTCCATGTTGCCGGTGTCCGGGGCCGAGCAGTTGAACACCTCCGGCGCCCAGAACACCCGGCCCATGATCTCGCACAGCGGTGCGTACTCGAGGTTCGTCAGCTCGCCGCCGTGCGACTTGGGCCACCAGAGGTTCCACAGACCCTGGGCGCGCGCCTTCGGCTTGAGCTCCTCGATGATCCGGGTCGGCGTCCAGCGCTCACCCTTGCGCGTGTTCTCGTCGACCTCGTCGCTGAAGCGCTTCTCGTTCGGGTAGATGTGGTCGTCCATGAAGCGCAGCAGCTTCTCCTGCAGCGCCTTGACCTTGTCGGAATAGGCGAAGTCCATCGGCGGCACTCCTCGCGCGGGGGCAGCAGGCTATTGTCCCCGATGTCCGGCAAAGGCGCGCGATTGGGCGCGCGAGCGGATGCGCTGCAGGCCCTATCATCGCGTCTGGCTTACTGCCTCCGCCGACCGGACATGCACGCTCCCGCCAAGATCGGCCGCAACGACCCCTGTCCATGCGGCAGCGGAAAGAAGTACAAGCACTGCTGCCTCCTCCGGCAGCCCCCGGTGCCGGCTGAGCGCCGGCGCCCAGCCCCCGCTGGTGAGGCAACGCTGCGCCGCGCACGCGCGCTGCATGAGTCGGGCCGGCTGCAGGAAGCGCAGTCCCTCTATCGCCAGGTGCTCGATGCCGAGCCGGCGCAGCCCGACGCCCTCCACATGCTTGGGGTAGCGGCCTACCAGTCGGGCCGCAACGAGGTGGCGGCGGCGCTGATCGAGCGCGCGATTGCCGCGCGGCCCTCAGATCCGGCCGCGCGCACGAATCTCGGGCTCGTGTACGCCGCCCTCGGCCGGCACGAGGATGCGATCGGGACCTACCGCGCGGCGCTCGCGCTGGATCCCCGCTTCGCCAACGCCCACGGCAATCTCGGGCTCGCGCTGAGCGCCCTGGGCCGCAACGACGAGGCGGAGGCGTGCTTCCGCGCCGCGATCGCGATCAGCCCGGACTCGGCTGACGCGCACAACAACCTCGGCAGCCTGCTGCTCGACCGCGGCGCTACCGCGGAGGCGTCGCAGTGCTTCCGCAAGGCGATCGCCCTCCGCCCCGATCACCCGCTCACCCACAACAACCTCGGCAACGCGTTCCTCGCCGAAACCAGGCTGCACGATGCGATCGCGGCGTACCGGCGAGCCCTCGCGATCCACCCCGACTATGCCGAGGCCCACTACAACCTCGGCGCCGCGCTCCGCGAGCTGGGCCGCGCGGAGGAGGCGGTCGACAGCTTTCGGGCGGCGATCGCGCGGCGCGCGGACTTCGCCGCCGCGCACAACAGCCTGGGCGCCACGCTCCAGGACCTCGGCAGGCTGACCGAAGCGACCGACAGCGTCCGGACGGCGCTACGGCTGCAGCCGGACTACGCCGAGGCGCATTTCAATCTGCACGCATTGCTGCTGTCATCGGGGGATCCGGATGCCGCGATCGCGTGCCTGCGCCGCGCCGTCGAGCTGCGCCCGGACGACCGGGTATTCCGGTTTTTTCTCGGCCTCCTGCTCGACCACGGGGGCGACCGCGCACGCGCCGCCGCGGAGTTCGAGCGCGTAGCGCAGGGAACGGGCGAGGACCGCGCGCGACTCGACGCGTGGCACTACCTGGGCGCGGCGCCAGGGCGCGCGCCGCGAATGATCGGCAGTCCGATCGATGCGTTCCGCGCCGGATTCGAAGCCGCGCGCACCGACGGGCTCGTCCTGGAGTTCGGGGTCCGGTTCGGTACGTCGATCCGCCAGATCGCGGCGCTCGCCGGCTGCGCGGTCCACGGCTTCGACAGCTTCGAGGGGCTGCCCGAGGACTGGCATAGCGAGGCGCGCGGCAGTTACTCGACCGGCGGCGCCCTGCCGCACGTACCGGCGAACGTGACGCTGCACGCCGGATGGTTCGAGGACACGCTGCCGCGCTTTCTCGCGCAGCAGCCCGGACCGGCCAGGCTGGTCAACATCGATTGCGACCTCTACAGCTCCACCGCGACCGTGCTCGCGCACCTCGCGGACCGGATCGTGCCGGGCACGGTCCTCGTCTTCGACGAGTACATCAACCACGAGCACTGGCGCGAGGACGAGTTCCGCGCGTTCCAGGAGGCAGTTGCGCGCAACGCCTGGCGGTACGAATACCTTTGCTTCAGCTTCGCTACCCGGCAGGTTGCGGTACGGATCCTGTAGCAGACGCCTTTCGATTCCCTCGCGCCGGCAAGGCAGTCTGCCCGCTCGCCTGCGCCCTGGAACGACGAAGCCCGCTCGCGCGGGCTATCTCCATTCTTGGCGGAGAGGGCGGGATTCGAACCCGCGTTAGGCTCATCACCTAAACACGCTTTCCAGGCGTGCGACTTAAACCACTCATCCACCTCTCCGGCGGGCCGCGATTTTACCCTATAGGACCTTCCCCGGATTCATGATGCCGAGCGGGTCGATCGCCTGCTTCACCGCGCGCATCAGGTTCATCTCGACGGCAGATTTGTAGCGCAGGACCTCGCCCCGCTTGTACTGACCCAGTCCGTGCTCGGCGCTGATCGAGCCACCGTGCTCGGCGACCGTGTCGTGAACGATCCGGTTGATCTCGCCCGCGCGCGCGAGAAAGGCCGCCGGGTCGCCGCCGTCCGGATGTGCGGCGTTGTAGTGGAGGTTTCCGTCGCCCACGTGACCGAAGGTCACCATGCGGATCCCCGGGAACGCGCGCGCGAGCCGCGCGTCGCAGGTCGCGACGAACTCGGCAATGCGCGAGATCGGGATCGAGATGTCGTGCTTGACGTTGGGCCCCTCGAGCGCCTGCGCGTCGGACATGTTCTCGCGCAGCTGCCAGAGCTGGCGCGCCTGGGCGCCGCTCGTGGCGATGATCGCGTCGAGCGCGATGCCCTCTTCGATCGCCTCGCCGAGCGCGTTCTCCAGGAGCGCCCCAATGCCTTCGCCCTGCGTGTCCGACAGCTCGAGCAGGACGTACTGCGGGTAGGCAGCCGCGAGCGGCGCAGGAAGCCCGGGGAAGTGCTTGCGCGCGAGCCTCACGCAGAAATCGGACATGAGCTCGAACGCCGTCAGCCGGTCGCCGGCCCGCGACTGCAGGTGCGTGAGCAGCTTCAGCGCGTCCGGTACCGATTCGAGCGCGGCCAACGCCGTGGCTTGCGCGCGAGGCTTCGGGTAGAGCTTGAGCACGGCGGCGGTGATCACGCCGAGCGTGCCTTCGGCGCCGATGAAGAGCTGCTTGAGGTCGTAGCCGGTGTTGTCCTTGCGCAACCCGCGCAGCCCGTCCCAGATCTCGCCCGAGGGCAGCACCACCTCCAAGCCGAGCGTCAGGTCGCGCGTGTTGCCGTAGCGCAGCACCTGGACGCCGCCGGCGTTGGTCGAGAGGTTGCCGCCGATCTCGCAGCTCCCCTCCGCGGCGAGGCTCAGCGGGAACAGCCGGTCGGCGTCATCGGCGGCCTGCTGCAGGCTCGCGAGCACGCAGCCCGCCTCGGCCGTCAGCGTGTTGTTCACCGTATCGATCGCGCGGACGCGGTTCATTCGCGACAGATTGAGCACGACCTGCCGCCCGCTCGCGTCCGGCGTGGCGCCGCCGCACAGCCCGGTGTTCCCGCCCTGCGGGACGATCGCGGTTCGCGTTTCGCCGCACAGCCGGACGACGCGGGCAACCTCGTCGGTCGTCGCAGGCCTGACGACGGCGAGCGCCTTGCCGAACCAGCGCTTGCGCCAGTCGGTCGCGTAGGGCGTCGTCTCCGCGGAATCCGTGAGGACGTGAGCCGCGCCGACGATCGCGGCGAGACGCGGAGGGAGCGCGTCGTCTTGCATGGCGTTCGATTCTAGCGCCCCGATCAGCGCTTTCGCCCGAACCACCGCGCCGCCTCGGGATCCCAGAGCATGTCCTTCACCTGCCGCGGCGGCGTCCCCGCGCGGGCGAGCACCGCGAGCAGCAGTTGCGCGGTGGCGAGCGCATCGGCAATCGCGTCATGGCGACTGAACACTTCAATGCCGAAGAGCTCGAGCCATGCGTCCAGGTGCTTGCGCTTGCGCGCCTCGTCGGGCAGGAGGTCGGGCGCAAGGTACGCGAGATCGATCCATGGGCGCGCGAATGGCGTGGCGAGGAACTCGCGGGTCGCCTTCCCGAGCATGCCGTCGTCGAACGCGGAGTGGTAGCCCACGAGCGGCGCCTTGCCGGCGAACTCGAGAAACGCGAGCAGCGCCTCGACCGGATCCTCGCCTTCGCGCTGCTGGGTGCCGCCGATGCCGTGCACCAGGATGTTCTCGCGGTGCGACGATTCCGGCTGCCGCAGGATGGCGTAAAAGGCGCGTCCGAGGTCGATGCGCGCCGCATCGATCGTCACCGCGCCGATCGCGATCAGCCGGTCGGCGCGCAGATCGAGCCCCGTGGACTCGACGTCGACGACCACGAAGCGCGTCGCGGCGGGAGCGGCACCCAGATCGGGCTCGGGCAGCGCGCGCCAGCGCGCGAGCCGTTGCGCGGCGCTCGGCGCCAGATCGACCGGGCGGCGGAAGAGCTTCGCGAGCCAGCTCACTGCGGCGGCCCTCACCGCAGCTGATAGTCGAGCGCGAGCCGCTTCTGCAGTTTGCGGCCCTGGCGCAGCGCCTCCTTCAGGATGCGCTGGTCGAGTTCGTTCAGCGCGCCGGGTTTGATCCGGTTGCCCCCGAGGCCGTCCTTGGACTCGAGGTGCTGCTGCCGCAGGCGGAGCATCAGGATGAAATAGAACGCATCCACGATCGCCTCGACCTCGTCGTGCACGCCCCTGCCCTGCGTGCTCTGGCGCAGCCGCTCGGCCGTGTTCTGCGCCTCGACGCCGGTGGCAAGCGCATAGATGCGCGCCGCGTCGGTGAAGACCCGCGTGCCCTGCGCCTTGAGGTCGATCGTGCCGCGCTCAGCGCCCTCGCCGCTCGTCTGGAAGTCGCCGAAGAAGCCGAGCGGCGGCTGCGACTGCAGCGCATTCTCCGCCATCATGCGCAGGAAGCGCTGGTCCGCGCGCGTCATGCCGTTGAGCCAATCGCGCAACTCCCGCGCGAGCCGACCCTCGCCCCACAGCGCGCGGAAGTCGAAGAAGATGTTGGCGTTGAGCAGCGCATCGGGCGACGGATTGCGGATCCAGTCGCCGAAGCGCGCGCGCCACTCGGCGGCCGACAGGCACCACTTCGGGTTGCTCGCCATGATCTCGCCCTTGCAGAGCGGGAACCCGCAGGCGTCGAGCGCCACGTTCACTGCCCTTGCGAACGGCACTAGCCGTGCGCGCGCCTCGTCGGCGGCACCGCCGGACTCGAAGAGGATCGCGTTGTCCTGGTCGGTGCTGAAGGTCTGCTCGTGCCGCCCCTCGCTGCCGAGCGCGAGCCAGCAGAAGCGGATTTCCGCGAGGTCGTGACGCGCCGCCTCGAGCGCCAGGATGCGCTCGGTCAGCCGGTCGTTGAGCGTGGCGACCAGGCTGGTGAGCGCCTCGGCGCTCACGCCCTGCGCAAGCATCCCCCGCGCCAGGTTGCGGATTTCGTCCGCTGCCGCCTTCAGTCCGATCAGATCGGAGGCGACGTCCACCGATGTCACCACCTCGCGCATCGACATCCGCTGCAGGGCGAACAGGCTGCGCTCCGACACCACGCCGGCGAGCTTGTCGGCCTCGCAGACGAGCACATGGCGAATCCCGTGTCGCGCCATGAGCAGCGCCGCGTCGTACAGGGTCGCCGTCGTCGGCAGATGGAGCGGCTGCGGGGTCATGTAGTCACTGATCGGCCGCGCGGGATCGACCCTCCCCTCCACCGTGTGCCGCACGAGGTCGCGCTCGGTGAAGATTCCCTTGGGCACCCCGGCCGCGTCGACCGCAACTACCGAGCTGATGCGCTGCTGCTGCATGGTCTCGAGCGCGGTGCGCAGGGGTGCATCCACCGCGCAGGTGACCGGGGGCCGCTTGATCGCGCTCGACAGCGGACGCATCAGCGGCCGGTCGGAGAGCGTCTCGGCGCTGTAGGAGTGGCGCAGCGCAGCGCGCGCCTGCTGGAGCAGGCTGTCCATGTGCCGCGTGCAGTAGTGCTGGAACACCGGGCTGGAGGCGATGAGCTGCTCGACGGTCGCGCGCCCGAGCTCGTAGCAGAAGACGTCCTCGGCGGCCTCATACAGTCCGGTGGTCGCCCGCGCACCGAGCAGGGCGTTGAGCGGGAACATCTCCCCTGTGCCGTACTCGAACGTGATCTCGTCGTCGCGGGCCTCGGCCGGCCGCGAGCGCACCACCCCGCGCTGCACGATGAAGAGCGTGTTGACTACCCCGGTCCCGGGGCCGACGACGATCGCACCCTGCGCGTAGTAGCCGAGTCTTGCCGCGCCCGCCACGAGCCGCAGCGCCGCCGCGTCCATCTCGTTGAACGGCGGGTGCTTGCGGAGGAACTCGAGCGTGGCGCGCTCGAGCTGGGGCGGGGGGACCGGGGCCAAAGCACGCTGAGGGTCGCGGCGCGAGGCCCGCGCCGCGACCCTCGTCCTACTGGGTCTGCTTCAGCTGCTCGAGGATCGCCGGGTTCTCGAGCGTCGATACGTCCTGCGTGATCTCCTCGCCCTTCGCGATCGAGCGCAGCAGCCGCCGCATGATCTTGCCCGAGCGCGTCTTGGGCAGGTTGTCGCCGAAGCGGATCTCCTTTGGCTTGGCGATCGGGCCGATCTCCTTCGCCACCCAGTTACGCAGGTCGTTGGCGATCTTCTGCGCTTCGGCGCCGGTGGGCCGCGCCTGCTTCAGCACCACGAATGCGCTGACCGCTTCGCCGGTCATCTCGTCGGGCCGGCCGACCACCGCCGCCTCCGCGACGAGCGGGTTTGCGACCAGCGCCGACTCGATCTCCATCGTGCCGAGGCGGTGCCCGGAAACATTGAGCACGTCGTCGATCCGTCCCATGATCCAGAAGTAGCCGTCCAGATCGCGGTTCGCACCGTCGCCCGCGAGGTAGTACCTGCCCTTGAAGTCCTCCGGGTAGTAGCTCTTCTTGAAGCGCTCCGGATCGCCCCAGATCGTCCGGATCATCGACGGCCACGGGCGCTTGATCACGAGGATCCCGCCCTTGCCCTTCTCCACGTCCTGCCCGGTCTCGTCGACGATCGCGGCCATGATCCCGGGCAGCGGGAGCGTGCACGAGCCGGGCTTGGTGGGCGTGACTCCGGGGAGCGGCGTGATCATGTGCCCGCCGGTCTCGGTCTGCCACCACGTATCCACGATCGGGCAGCGTTCGCCGCCGACGGTCCTGTGGTACCACATCCATGCCTCGGGGTTGATCGGCTCGCCGACCGTGCCCAGGATGCGCAGGGACGAAAGATCGTATTTCTTCGGCAGGTCGGCACCGGCCTTGATCAGCGACCGGATCGCGGTTGGCGCGGTGTAGAACACCGTCACCTTGTGGTCCTGGATCATCTTCCAGAACCGCCCGGCGTCCGGGTAGGTCGGCACGCCCTCGAACATGATCTCGGTCGCGCCGCAGGCGAGCGGACCGTACGCGATGTACGTGTGCCCGGTGACCCAGCCCACGTCCGCGGTGCACCAGAAGACGTCGTTCGACTTGTGGTCGAACGTCCACTTCATGGTGAGGATCGCGTGCAGGAGGTAGCCGCCGGTCGAGTGCTGGACGCCCTTGGGCTTGCCGGTCGACCCGGACGTGTAGAGGATGAAGAGCGGGTGCTCCGCGTCGACCCAGGTCGGCTCGCAGGTATCGGGCTGCCCCTCGATCACCTCGTGCCACCACTTGTCGCGCGGCGCCTGCATCGGCACCGCGGAGCCGGTGCGCTTGTAGACGATTACGTTGCGCACGTTTTCGCACCCGCCCATGGCGAAGGCCTCGTCCACCGCCGGCTTGAGCGGAATCTCGCGACCGCCGCGGAACTGGCCGTCGGCGGTGATGACTTCCGTCGCGCCGGCATCGATGATGCGCTCCTGCAGGCTCTTCGCCGAGAAGCCCCCGAACACGACCGAGTGCGTCGCGCCGATGCGGGCGCAGGCCTGCATCGCGATCACGACCTCGATGGACATCGGCATGTAGACCAGAACGCGGTCGCCCTTCTTGATGCCGTGCGCCTTCAGCGCGTTCGCCAGCTGACACACGCGGTGATAGAGCTGCTTGTAGTTAATTCGGGTGACCTTGCCGTCGTCCGCCTCGAAGATGATCGCGACCTTGTCGGGCTGCGTCTTCAGGTGCCGGTCGAGGCAGTTGTAGGACGCGTTCAGCTCGCCGTCGTGGAACCATTTGAAGAACGGTGCGTTCGACTCGTCGA
>CAZIXQ010000105.1:0-11717 GCA_964543155.1 uncultured Enterobacteriaceae bacterium | reverse complement strand
TGGCCTGGGGATCGACCTTGCGCAGCGGGAAGTTCATGAAGGGCTTGCCGTCGCGGTAGGTCGCGTCGAGCCGCGGCGGGTGGCGGCGCGGATTGAGCTTCGCGGCGCCCGGGTAGTCGAGCGGGAGCGAGAGGCAGAACGCGAGCCCCTCGCGCACCTCGGCCACCCCCTGCCTCACCTTTTCGGGCGTGAGGAGATTCAGCCGCCCGATCTGGTCGTCGGGGCCGAAATCGCCCCACGTCGAGCCTTCCGGACGGCGCTGCCAGCGCGAGTTCATGGTCCGCTTCTCCGGCGAAACGATGACGCGCAGTCTAGCGTCCCGGTCGGTCGCGGTGCATCGGCGCACGCCGTTGGTGCGCCGGCGAGGCCGGGTGTAGACTCCGCGCCTCGCGTCTGCCCGGAGGAATGCAGGCGCGCGCGGCTGGCACGGCGGTTGCAGAGGTTCGCGCCGGACCCGCGACTTCCCTCATCCAGGAGACTCGAGCAATGACGCCCCGCTTCCCGCGCCTGATCGGTGCCACGCTCGTCGCCGCCGCGCTCGCCGTTCCGGCCGCGCAGGCCCAGACGACGCTGCGCATCGGCATGACCGCCGCCGACATTCCCGCCACCACCAGCCAGCCCGACTCCGGGTTCGAGGGCAACCGGTTCGTCGGCCTCACCCTGTTCGACGGCCTGACCGCGTGGGACCTCTCCTCGGCCGAGAAGCCGAGCGTGATCATCCCGAACCTCGCCACCGAGTGGGCGGTCGATTCCAAGGACAACACCAAGTGGATCTTCAAGCTGCGCCGCGGCGTGAAGTTCCACGACGGCACCGACTTCAACGCCGACGCGGTCATCTTCAACTTCGAGAAGGTGCTGAAGAAGGACGCGCCGCACTACGACCCGCGCCTGGTCGCGCAGACCACCCCGCGCATGCCGACGATCACCGGCGCGCGCAAGATCGACGACTACACCGTCGAGGTGCAGACCTCCGAGCCCGACGCGTTCGTCCCGATCAACCTCACCAACCTCTTCATGGCGAGCCCGGCCGCGTGGGCGAAGGCGAAGAACTGGACCGAGTTCGCCAAGAACCCGGTCGGCAGCGGCCCGTGGAAGTTCGTGCGCCTGGTGCCGCGCGAGCGCATGGAGCTCGCCAGGAACACCGACTACTGGAACAAGCAGCGCGTGCCGAAGACCGATCGCCTCGTGCTGATCCCGATGCCCGAGGCGAACACGCGCGTGGCGGCGCTGCTCTCCGGGCAGGTCGACTGGATCGAGGCGCCGCCGTCGGACGCGATCCCGCAGTTGCGCACGAAGGGCTTCCAGATCACGTCGAACCCGTATCCCCATACGTGGCCGTGGCAGCTCAGCACGCTCCCCGGGGCGCCGACCGCCGACAAGCGCGTGCGCCAGGCGATGCAGCTCTGCGTCGACCGCGACGGCCTGCGCCGGCTGCTCGGCTTCATGGCGCTGCCGGCGAAGGGCGTCGTGTTCGAGGACCACCCGTGGTTCGGCAAGCCGAAGTTCGAGATCAAGTACGACCCGGCCACCGCGAAGAAGCTGCTCGCCGAGGCGGGCTACGGTCCCGGCAAGCCGGTGAACGTCAAGGTGCAGATCTCGGCCTCCGGTTCCGGGCAGATGCAGCCGCTCGCGATGAACGAGTACATCCAGCAGCAGCTCAAGGAGTGCAACGTCAACGTCGAGTTCGACGTCATCGTGTGGGAGACGCTGTTCAACAACTGGCGTCTCGGCGCCAAGGACCCGGCGGCGCGCGGCGCGCACTCGACCAACGTCTCGTTCGCCTGGCAGGACCCGTTCTTCGGATTCGCGCGCTTCTACGACAGCCGCATGGTCGCCCCGCGCAGCGTCAACTGGGGCTGGATCCAGAACCCCGAGTTCGACAAGCTCGTCAAGGACGCCCGCTCGAGCTTCGACGGGAAGGCGCGCGACGCGGCGCTCGCGCGGCTGCACGAGCGCGCGGTCGAGGAGTCGTACTTCCTGTTCTGGGTGCACGACGTCGGCCCGCGCGCGATGAGCCCGAAGGTGAAAGGCTTCGTGCAGGCGAAGAACTGGTTCCAGGACCTGTCGCCGGTATCGATGCAGTGACCTCGCGCGGCCGCCGCCCGCGGCGGCCGTAGGTTATCCGGACGATCGCGGCTCGAGGCCGCGATCGTCTTTTGCGGAGCTCGTCGGCGGGTGATCGCCTATCTCCTCAAGCGGCTGGGCCTCGTCGTCCCGATTGCGCTGGCGGTCAGCGTGGTGTGCTTCGCGCTCGTCTATCTCGCGCCGGGCGACCCGCTGTCGGCCATCGTGCCCTCCGACGCCTCGAAGGAGATGATCGACGAGCTGAAGAAGGAGTACGGCTTCGACAAGCCGATCCCCGTCCAGTACGCCGTGTGGCTCGGCCGCACGCTGCAGGGCAACCTCGGCCAGTCGATCGCCACCGGGCGTCCGGTCGCGACCGAGATCGGCAACGCGATCGGCAACACGCTCATCCTCGCGTTCGCGGCGAGCCTCGTGGGCTTCACGCTCGGCGCCGTGCTCGGGACCATCGCCGGCTACTTCAGCGGCTCGTGGATCGACAAGGCGGTGTCGGCCATCGCGGTGGCCGGCGTCTCGGTGCCGCACTACTGGCTCGGCATGGTGCTGGTGATCGTCTTCTCGGTCATCCTGGGCTGGCTGCCGGCGATGGGCGCCGGGCCGGGGGGCTCGGGCGAGTGGCGCTTCGATGCCGAGCACCTGAAGCACCTGGTGCTGCCGGCGATCGCGCTCTCGGTCATCCCGACGAGCATCGTGACGCGCACGATCCGCGCGCTGGTCGCCGACACGCTCTCCAAGGAGTTCGTGACCGCGCTGGTGGCGAAGGGCCTGGGGCAGGGCGCGATCTTCATGCACGTGGTCAAGAACGTCGCGCCGACGGCGCTCGCGGTGATGGGCGTGCAGCTCGGCTACCTGATGGGCGGGTCGATCCTGATCGAGACGGTGTTCTCGTGGCCGGGCACCGGGTTCCTGCTCAACACCGCCATCTTCCAGCGCGACGTGCCGCTCCTGCAGGGCACGATCCTGGTGCTCGCGATGTTCTTCGTCGCGCTCAACCTGGTCGTGGACATCGTGCAGACGGCGCTCGACCCGCGGATCCGCCGGACATGAGTGCGGCCGTCCCGACCATGGAAGTGCCGGTCGCCGCGGCGGCGGCGCAGGGCTACTGGACCGGCGTCTTCAGGCGGCTCCTGCGCGACAAGGTCGCGGTCGCGTGCGCGCTCGTCCTGCTCGCGATCGTGCTGGCCGCGATCTTCGCGCCGTACGTCGCGCCCGCCGACCCGGCGAAGGGCTCGATCCTGAAGCGCCTGCAGCCGATCGGAAGCGAGGGCTTCCCGCTCGGCTCCGACGAGCTCGGCCGCGACATGCTCTCGCGGCTCATCTTCGGCGGGCGGCTCTCGCTCGCGATGGGCATCTCCCCGGTCCTGTTCGCGCTCGTCATCGGCGGGTTCCTCGGCATCGTGGCCGGCTTCGTCGGCGGCCGCACGAACACCGTGATCATGCGCACCGTGGACGTCTTCTTCGCGTTCCCGTCGGTGCTGCTCGCGGTCGCGATCTCCGGCGCGCTCGGCGCGGGCATCGTGAACGCGCTCATCGCGCTGACGGTCGTGTTCATCCCGCCGATCGCGCGCGTCGCGGAGAGCGTGACGACGCAGGTGCGCAGCCTCGACTTCGTGGAGGCGGCGCGGGCGAGCGGGGCGGGGGCGTTCACGATCATCCGCGTGCACATCCTGGGCAACGTGCTCGGACCGATCTTCGTCTACGCCACGAGCCTCGTGTCGGTGTCGATGATCCTCGCCGCCGGCCTCTCGTTCCTCGGCCTCGGGACCAAGCCGCCGGACCCGGAGTGGGGGCTGATGCTCAACACCCTGCGCACCGCGATCTACATCCAGCCCTGGGTCGCCGCGCTCCCCGGCGTGCTGATCTTCGTGGTCTCGATCAGCTTCAACCTGCTCTCCGACGGCCTGCGGAGCGCGATGGACGTGCAGCGCTGAGGTCGCGCATGACCGCTCCGCTCCTGCGCGTGACCGACCTGGTGAAGCGCTTCCCGCTGAAGGGGACGATGTTCGCCAGGGGCGGGGTCGTGCACGCGGTCGACGGGGTGAGCTTCGACGTGCGCGCGGGCGAGACGCTCGGGATCGTCGGCGAGTCGGGGTGCGGCAAGTCGACCACCGCGCGCCTGGTGATGCGGCTGATCGAGCCCGACGAGGGCCGCATCGCGCTCGCGGGGCGCGAGATCGGGCACCCGCAGGGCGTGCCGATGGCCGAGGCCCGGCGCGCGATGCAGATGGTGTTCCAGGACTCGTTCGCCTCCCTCAACCCGCGGCTCACGGTCGAGACGAGCATCGCCTTCGCGCCGCGCGTGCACGGCGTGCCGGAACCCGAGGCGCGCGCGCGGGCGCACGACCTCCTGCGCAAGGTCGGGCTCGACCCGGCGCGCTTCGCCGGGCGGTACCCGTTCGAGCTCTCCGGCGGGCAGCGCCAGCGCATCAACATCGCGCGCGCGCTCGCGCTGTCGCCCCGGCTCGTCATCCTCGACGAGGCGGTCTCCGCGCTGGACAAGTCGGTCGAGGCGCAGGTGCTGAACCTCCTGATCGACCTGAAGAACGACCTCGGGCTCACGTACATCTTCATCTCGCACGACCTGAACGTCGTGCAGTACGTGAGCGACCGGGTGATGGTCATGTATCTCGGCAAGGTGGTCGAGATCGGCCCGGTCGAGCGCATCTACGGTGCGACGGCGCACCCGTACACGCGCGCGCTGCTCTCGGCGATGCCGAGCATGGACCCGGCGCGGCGGACCGAGGCGCCGCCGCTGCAGGGCGATCCGCCGAACCCGATCGACCCGCCGTCGGGCTGCCGGTTCCGCACCCGCTGCCCCTTCGCCGAAGACGCCTGCGCGGCGCGCGAGCCCGCCCTCGGCCTCCTCGAGGCCGGGCACCAGGTCGCCTGCCACATGGAGCATCCCGGGTCGGGGCACTCGAAGGCCCCGACGACGGCCGCCGTCGCGGCCTAACTCCAGCAGAGGTGAACGCATGACCGTCACACTGACCGAAACCTCTGTCGCGGAAATCCTCGCGCTTCAAGGCGTCGCGGTGCCGCCCGAGGCGCCGCGAGCGATCGCAGCCGCCCTGACCGCCCAGCTCGCTGCCGCGACGCCGGCCTACGCCGCGCTCGCGTTCGAGGCGGAGCCGGCGAGCTTCGTCGCGGTCATGGCCGCGGAGCGCCCGTGATGGCCGCCGCGCTGAACGGCCTCACCCTCACCGAAGTCGCCGCGCGCATCCGCGCGCGCGAGGCGTCGGCGACCGAGGTGCTGGACGCCGTGCTCGCGCGCGCGAAAGCGGTGCAGCCGAAGCTCAACTGCTTCCTGCGGATCGACGAGGCGCTCGCGCGCAGCGCGGCGCAGCTCGCCGACGCCGAGCTCGCCCGCGGGCACCTGCGCGGACCGCTGCACGGCGTGCCGCTCGCGCACAAGGACATGTTCTACCGCGCCGGCGTGCCCTCGTCGTGCGGCTCGCGGGTGAGGGGGCGCGAGCCCGAGACCGCGACGGCGACCGTGCTCAAGCGGCTCGACGCGGCCGGCGCGATCCAGTTCGGCGTGCTGCACATGGCGGAGTTCGCCTACGGACCCACCGGGCACAACCACCACGACGGGCCGTGCCGCAACCCGTGGAACACCGCGCACGTGACCGGCGGCTCCTCGAGCGGCTCCGGCGCGTCGGTCGCGGCGCGCGCGGGCTTCGCCGCGCTCGGCTCGGACACCGGCGGCTCGGTGCGCCTGCCGGCGGCGATCTGCGGCATCACCGGCCTCAAGGTCACCTACGGGCGGATCAGCCGCGCCGGCGCGATGCCGCTCTCGTTCTCGATGGACTCGATCGGCCCGCTCGCGCGCAGCGCCGCGGACTGTGCGGCGCTCCTCGGGGTGCTCGCCGGTCCGGACCCGGCCGACCCGACCGCGTCCGGCGAGGCGGTGCCGGACTACTCGGCACGCCTGCCGCAGCCGGTGAAGGGCCTGCGCGTCGGGGTGCCGACGACCTACTTCACCGACGACATGGACCCGGGCGTCGGCGCGGCGCTGACCGAGAGCATCAAGGCCCTCGAGTCGCTCGGCTGCGTGATCGTGCCGGTCACGCTGCCGGCCGAGATGGCCGCGATCGACGCGGCGGGCACGCACCTGATCGCCGCGGAAGCCGCGGCGTACCACGGCAACTGGCTGCGCACTCGGGCCGAGGGCTACTCGCCGCAGGTGCGCGCGCGGCTCGAGCGCGGGCTCGCGCTGCCGGCGGCGCGCTACATCGACGCGCTCCGGCTGCGCGGACCGGCGCTCGCCGCGTTCTCGCAGGCGGTGTTCGCGAAGGTCGACGTGCTGCACGCGCCCGTCCTGCCGATCCCGACGCCCACCATCGCGGAGACCGACGTCGGCGGCGCGCCGACGATGGACCGCACGCTCGCGCTGATGACCCGCTTCACCCGGCCGTTCAACTATCTCGGCGTGCCGTCGCTCGCCCTGCCGTGCGGCTTCCTCGCCAGCGGCCTGCCGGTGAGCATGCAGCTCGTCGGGCGGCCGTTCGACGAGGCCACGATCCTCGCCCTCGGCCACGCGTTCCAGCAGGCGACCGACTGGCACAAGAGAGAGCCGAAGCTTTGAGCGAGCCGCTCGTCACCGTCCGCGACCTCACCGTCACGTTCACCGGCGGCCAGCGCCCGGTGAGCGCGGTGAACGGCGTCGACCTGGAGATCGCCAAGGGCGAGGTGCTCGGCGTGCTCGGCGAGTCGGGCAGCGGGAAGAGCGTCACCCTGCGCGCGCTGCTGCGCATCCTCCCGGCGCGGCGCGCGCGCATCGGCGGGTCGATGCGGGTCGCGGGCCGGGACGTGCTCGCGCTCTCCGAGGCCGAGCTCGCGCAGTACCGCGGCGGCGTCGTGTCGATGATCTTCCAGGAGCCGATGCTGGCGTTCGACCCGGTGTACACCGTCGGGGAGCAGATCGCCGAGAGCGTGCTGCGGCACCGGGGCGGCGGCAAGGCGGCGGCGCGCAGACGGGCGCTGGAGATGCTCGAGCACGTGCACATCCCGTCGCCGGAGCGGCGCTACGACGCCTATCCGCACGAGATGTCCGGCGGCATGCGCCAGCGCGCGATGATCGCGCTCGCGCTCGCGTGCGAGCCGCAGCTGCTGCTCGCCGACGAGCCGACCACGGCGCTCGACGCGACGGTGCAGATCCAGATCCTGCTGCTGCTGCGCGAGCTGCAGCGGGAGTCGGGCATGTCGGTGGTGTTCGTGACGCATGACGTAGGCGTCGTCACCGAGATCGCCGATCGCGTCGCGGTGATGTACGCCGGCCGCATCGTGGAAACCGGGCCGGTGGCGGAGGTGATCAAGCGCCCGCAGCATCCCTACACGCAGGGGCTCCTCGCGTCGACCATCCACGGCTCGATGCGCGGGCAGCGCATCGACGCGATTCCCGGCGCGCCGCCCGACCTCGCGCAGCTCCCGCCGGGCTGCAGCTTCGCGCCGCGCTGCAGGCGCGCGCGGCCCGAGTGCGCGGTCGCGGTGCCCGAGAGCGTCGCGCTCGGCGCGCAGCATGCGGCGCGCTGCGTGCTCCTCAGGCCGGCGCGCGCGGCCTGAGTCCGTGGGCGTCGCGCTCGCCGTCCTCGCGTCGGTCTGCTTCGGCGTGGGGCTGGTCACTTCGCGCATCGGCCTGCGCACGCTCGACGCCCGCTCGGGCGCCGCGATCAGCATCCCGGTCGCGGCGGTGCTGTTCCTGCTCGCCGCGCCGTTCGCGATCGAACCCGCCGGATTCGATCTTCGCGCCGTGGTGCTATTCGCCGCGATCGGGGTGTTCTTTCCCGCGCTGGTGACGCTCCTCACTTTTCGGTCGAACGAGGAACTCGGGCCCACGGTCACCGGCGCGGTCTCGGGGACCGCGCCGGTGTTCGCGCTCGCGGGCGCGGCGCTCTTGCTCGGCGAGCGCATCCCGCCGGAGGCGGCGGTCGCCGCGGTCGGGGTCGGCGTCGGCATCGCGCTGATGTCCTGGAGCCGGACCGGCGTGCGCCGCGGCTTCGCCGGACGCGCGCTGCTCCTGCCGTTCTCGAGCGCGCTCATCCGCGGGCTCGCCCAGGTCGGGGCGAAGGCGGGGCTCGCGCTCTGGCCGAGCCCGTTCGCCGCCGGCCTCATCGCCTACTCGATGTCCTCGATCACGGTGGTCGGCATCGACCGCGCCCGCCGCAGCGGCCGGGCCCGGCTCACCGCCCGCAACCTGTGGTGGTTCGGCGTCACCGGACTTCTGAACGGCGGGGCCGTGCTGCTGCTCTATACCGCGCTCATTATGGCGCCGGTCTCCACGGTGGCGCCGCTCGTGGCGACGTATCCGCTCGTCACCGCCGTAGTGAGCGCCCTGGTGCTGCGCGACGAGGTGATCACCCCGCGCGTCGTCGCCGGCGCGGTGATCACGGTCGCGGCGGTCGCGTACATGGTGGCGGCGCGGTAGGGGCCGGGAGGCAGCCGATGCACAGGTACGAAGCCCGGATCGCGTGGCAGCGGGGCGGGGCGGCCTTTACCGACAATCGCTACAGCCGGGGCCACGAGTGGTCCTTCGACGGCGGGGTGACGGTGCCGGCGTCCTCGTCGCCGCTGACAGTGAAGACGCCGTACTCGGTCGCGCAGGCGGTGGACCCGGAGGAGGCGCTCGTCGCCGCGACTTCGAGCTGTCACATGCTGTGGTTCCTGTCGCTCGCGGCGAAGCGGGGGTTCTTGGTCGACCGCTACACGGACGAGGCGTTCGGCGTAATGGAGGAGAACGCGGACGGGAAGCTCGCGTTCACGCGCATCACGCTGCGCCCGCGGATCGAATTCGGCGGCGCGAAGCGCCCCTCGGCCGCGGACCTGGCCGCGCTGCACCACGAGGCACACGCCGAGTGCTTCATCGCCAACTCGCTGAAATGCGAGGTCGTCGTCGAGGAAGGATAGACTCCGGCGATGCCGCGGCTGCTCGTCATCAACCCCAACACCACGCAGTCGATCACCGATCTCGTCGCCCGCCACGTGGGCGCCGCGGTCGGCCCGGGCTTCGAGATCGTGCCCGCGACCGGCGCGTTCGGCTGCGCGTACATCACCTCGGAGGCGTGCTTCGCGGTCGGCGCGCACGCTGCGCTCGACTGCCTCGAGAGGCACGGCGCCGGGTGCGACGCGGTGCTGCTCGCCTGCTTCGGCGATCCGGGCCTCTTCGCCCTCAAGGAGACGAGCCGCGTGCCGGTGCTCGGCCTCGCCGAGGCGTCGATGCTCGAGGCGACCGAGACGGCGGGGCGCTTCTCGATCGTCACCGGCGGCGCGGCCTGGAAGCCGATGCTCGAGCGCTTCGCGGCGCAGCTCGGTTACGCCGACCGGCTGGCGAGCGTGCGCACGGTCGCGCTCACGGGCGGCCAGATCGCTGCGGACCCGGAGGCGGCGCTGGCGACGCTGGCCGACGAGTGCCGCCTTGCGGCCGAGCGCGACGGGGCGCGGACGGTGATTCTCGGCGGTGCGGGTCTCGTCGGGCTCGCGGCACGCCTCGCCGATCGCGTGCCGGTTCCGGTGCTGGACAGCGTGCTCGTCGGTGCGCGGCGCATCGCCGCAGCGGCGCTCGGGGCGCGCTGAGGCATATCGGGCCGCTTTATGCCTCACCAGATGAGGCATAAAATGCCGCGTTATGACCCAGGTCCGGTTCATCTGGCAGCGCCCCGAGTGGCCCCGGTTTGCCGTGCGGGAGGCCGAGCTCGCAGCGCCGCTCAGAGATGCGCGCGTGGCACAGGGCCGGGTGACCGGCAAGGCCCAGGCGCTCGGCCTGGAGGGCGTGGGGAGCGCCGTCGGTGAGATCTGGGCCGCCGAAGCGCTCGCCACGGCCGCGATCGAGGGCGAGAGGCTCGAGCTCGCCGCGGTCCGCTCGTCGGTCGCCCGGCGCCTGGGCTTGCCGGCGCCGGCCAAGGCGCGGCACGCGCGCGACGTCGAAGGGCTGCTCGACATGATGCAGGACGCGGTGGCGCGTCACTCGGCGCCGCTTACGCGGGAGCGCTTGTTTGCGTGGCAGGCGGCGCTCTTCCCGACCGGCCGATCGGGCCTCGCGAAGATCCGGACCGGCGGCTGGCGCACCGGAGCCGAGCCCATGCGGATCGTGAGCGGTCCCGTCGGCAGGGAGAAGGTGCACTACGAGGCGCCGCCTGCCCGCGCCGTCGCGCGCCTCATGGGCGAGTTTCTGCGCTGGTTCGGCGATCCGGCGGAGGAGGGGACCGACGCCTTGACGCGCACGGCGATCGCGCACCTCTGGTTCGAAACGGTCCACCCGTTCGAGGACGGCAACGGGCGAGTCGGCCGTGCGATCGTCGATCTGGCGCTGGCGCGGGAGGCCGGGACTTCGGTACCGCTGTTCAGGATGTCCTCGCGCCTGTCCGCGAATCGGAAGCGCTACTACGAGGAGCTCGAGCGCGCGCAGCGCGGCACGCTCGATGCGACCGGATGGGCGCGCTGGTTCATCGGCGAGTTTGCGGCCGCGTGCCGGGAATCCGAGGAGACGATCGACCGCTCGCTCGTCAAAGCGCGCTTCTGGGCGCGCCTGACGGACGTTCCGCTCTCCGATCGGCAGCGCAAGGTCGTGAACGTGCTGCTGGACGCGGGCCCCGGGGGATTCGTCGGCGGGCTTTCCGCGGGCAAGTACCAGCATCTGACGTCGACCTCGCGGCAGACCGCCTCCCGCGACCTCGCCGACCTCGTCGAGAAAGGGCTACTGCAAGTGACCGGACAGCTCAAGGGAACGAGGTATCACGTCGCGGTGGCGGAATGGCGGCGAGGATCTGGGCTGGAGAAGGAGGAAAGCCATGGCTGACGGACTGCTCGCAGGGGAAACCGCGCTCGTCACCGGCGGCGCGTCGGGCATCGGACGCGGCATCGCCGCGCGCTTCGCGCGCGAGGGCGCGCGCGTGGTGCTCGCCGACGTGGACGCGGCGCGCGGCGAGGACGCGGCGGCGGCGATCCGCGCGGCCGGCGGCGACGCGCGGTTCGTCGTCGCCGACCTGTCGTCGCGCGCGGGCACGGCGGCGCTGCTCGCGCGCGCGCTCGAGGCCCTCGGGGCGCTCTCGATCTTGGTGCACAGCGCGAGCCCCCGGCGCCGCGAGGCGGACACCGTCGCCGCGGTGAGCGACGAGACCTGGGACCGGATGCTGGCGGTGAATCTGCGCGCCGGCTTCCAGCTCGGCCGCGACGCGGCGCGACACATGCAGGAGCGCGGAATCAAGGGCCGCATCCTCTTCATGACCTCGCTCCACGCCGGGTCCCCGCGCAATCTCCCGCACTACAGCGCCTCGAAGGCGGGGCAGACGATGGTGATGAAGGAGCTTGCGCGCGCCTTCGGGCCGCACGGGATCCGCGTGAACGCGATCGCGCCGGGCGCGATCCCCGGCGGGGGCTTCGACGCGAAAGCGACGGGAGTCGAGCGCCTCACGCGCTGCACGAGCCTGGGGCGTCTCGGCACGCCGGAGGACATCGCGGGGATGGCGCTCGCGCTCGTGTGCGACCGGTTCTCGGCGTACGTCACCGGAACGACCGTCGTGGTCGACGGCGGGCTGGCGCTGCACAACTGGATCGAGCCGGCTGCGAGCTGACGGCGGCAGCCCCGTTGCGGTATCACGGGTGAAACCGGCAGCGCGCGCCGCGCAGCCGCGGGCGCGATT
>CAZIXQ010000104.1:0-11857 GCA_964543155.1 uncultured Enterobacteriaceae bacterium | reverse complement strand
CCATGATGCTCGCGAGGATGCGCGCGGTGGCGTCGGTGCCGCCGCCCGCGCCCCACGGCACGATCAGCGTGATCGGACGGTTCGGGTACTGGGCGAGCGCTGCCGGGGCGAGCGCGAACGCAAAGGCAGCGGCGGCGAGGCGCAGGGCGGTACGGCGAAGCATGCAGTCCTCCTTTGGTGTGAGTCGGCGCGCGGCATCGTTGTTGTTTCCGCGCGGCCGGGTCGGGGAATCGCTACTTCTGGGCGAGAATGTACTTCACCATTGTCTGCACGTCGGCGTCGCTCAGCTGGGGGTGCGGAGGCATCGGCACCTGGCCCCACACGCCGACGCCGCCCGCCTTGACCTTCTTTTCGAGCAGCGCGAGCGCGTTCTTGTCGCCGGCGTACTTCCCGGCCACCTCCTTGTAGGACGGACCGACGACTTTCTTGTCGACCTGATGGCAGGCGAGGCAGCCGCTCTTCTGGAGCAGCGCCGCCGCATCGGTCGGAGCAGGGGTGGCGGCCGATGGGGCCGCAGCCGCCTGCGCCGGCGCAGGCGCCGCAACGGGCGCAGCGGCCGCCACTGGCTTGGCCGCCGGCGCCGCGGGCTCCTTGAAGTTCGCGCCGGCCGCGTTGGTCATGTAGACGACCGCGCGCGTCACTTCGAGGTCGGAGAGATCGGGGTTGCCTCCGCGCGGCGGCATCGCGCGGATGCCGTTGATCGCGTTCTTCGCGAGCGCTTCCAGCCCCTCCTTGATGTGCGGCGCCCAGGCGGCCTTGTCGCCGAACTTCCACGCGCCGGCGGCGCCGGTGCCGTGGCAGGCCGCGCACACTGCCTTGTAGACCTCCTCGCCGCTCTTCGCGGTCCGCGCGCCGCCCGCGGGCGCGGCGTCCGCGAACTCGATGCGCGCGACCGGCTGGATGCGCCGCGCGACCGTGTCCGGATCGGCTGCCGTCTGCGCGGCGCGGTGGCCCGAGATCACGAACTGTGCGAACAGGATGAGCCCGATGACCGGGATGACGAACGCCAGCACCGTGACGACCACGAGCTGCATCGGGGTCTTGATCGGCGAGGAATGCGCGTGCTCGTAGCCTTGATCTTTCATCGGGTCGACGCCTGGGCAGGAGGAAATCGGAGGTGGGCGGCGATTATAGCCGCGGCCCCCCTTGCGGTAAAATCCGGCCGCTCTCTTCCGCGCGCCCGTAGCTCAGTTGGATAGAGTGTTGGTTTCCGAAGCCAAAGGTCGCAGGTTCGACTCCTGCCGGGCGCGCCACACCTTCCGCCAGGTCCGTTTCGTCCGACGCCGGGCTGCGCCCGGTTGACCCACGTCAATACCGCAGTCCGCCCGCGCCCCCACCCTTTACGGGCCCCGAGGAGGCGGCGATGGCGGACCCGAAGCCCAGTGACCACCTGCACACGCTGCGCGAGATGCGCAGCCGCGCGGTGCTGGGTGGCGGTAAGGCGCGCATCGAGCAGCAGCACGCACGCGGGAAGCTGACCGCGCGCGAGCGGCTGGCGCTGCTCCTCGACGAGGGTTCCTTCCAGGAGTTCGGCGCGCTCGCCACCCACAACGTCTCCGAGTTCGGGCTGGCGGAGAGCCGCTTTCCCGGTGACGGCATCGTCACCGGCTTTGGCAAGATCAACGGCCGGCGGGTCGCGGTGTTCGCGCAGGACTTCACCGTCCTCGGCGGCTCGTTCTCCGAGGTGCAATCCAACAAGATCTGCCGCATCCAGGACCTCGCGCTGGAGAGCGGGATCCCGCTCATCGGCCTGAACGACTCGGGCGGCGCGCGCATCCAGGAGGGCGTGCGCAGCCTCGCCGCCTACGGCGAGGTGTTCGTGCGCAACGTCATGGCCTCGGGCGTCATTCCGCAGCTCTCGGTCATCCTCGGCCCCTGCGCGGGCGGCGCGGTCTACTCGCCGGCGCTCACCGACTTCGTGATCATGGCGGGCGGCGCGTCGATGTTCCTCACCGGCCCCGACGTGATCAAGGCGGTCACCGGCGAGGACGTGAGCGCGCAGTCGCTCGGCGGCGCCGACGTCCACGGCTGCCGCAGCGGCGTCTGCCATCTCACCGCGGCGAGCGAGCCGGCGGCGCTCGAGCTCGTCAAGCGGCTGCTCGGCTACCTGCCGCAGAACAACCACGAGGACCCGCAGCAGCTCGCGCCCTACGACCCGACCGACCGCATGGACGAGGCGCTCAACAGCCTCGTGCCGGCCGACGAGAACGAGCCGTACGACATGCGCACCGCGATCTGGCACGTCTTCGATCGCGACAGCTTCCTGGAGGTCCATCAGGAGTTCGCGCCGAACGCGGTCGTGGGCTTCGCGCGCCTCGACGGCTACTCGGTGGGCGTGGTGGCCAATCAGCCGGCGTACATGTCGGGCGCGCTGAACATCGACGCGGCCGACAAGATCGCGCGCTTCATCCGCACCTGCGACGCCTACAACATCCCGATCGTGACCTTCGTCGACTGCCCCGGGTTCCTGCCGGGCGTCGACCAGGAGTACGGCGGGGTGATCCGCCACGGCGCCAAGATCATCTACGCGTACTGCGAGTCGACCGTGCCGAAGATCTCGATCGTCACGCGCAAGGCGATGGGCGGCGCGTACGTCGCGATGAGCTCCAAGCAGATGCGCACCGACCTCGCGTTCGCCTGGCCGACCGCGCAGATCGCCGTCATGGGCGCCGAGCCCGCGGTGCGGGTGCTCTACCGCGACGAGGTTCGCAACGCACCCGATCCGAAGGCGAAGGAGCGCGAGCTCGTCGCCTACTACCGCAGTCGCTTCTTCAATCCGTACCGGGCCGCCGACGTCGGCCAGATCGACGAGGTGATCGAGCCGCGCGAGACGCGTCCGCGCCTCGCGCGCGCGCTCGAGATCCTGCGCACGAAAGTGCAGCAGAACCCGGCGAAGAAGCACGGCCTCTTCCCGTCCTGAGCACGCTGCATGGAGAACCTCGGCTGGGGGCTGCAGATGACGGTGGTCGGCATGGGCCTCGTGTTCGGGCTGCTCGCCGCGCTGTGGGGACTGCTGAGCCTCGTGCTCCGCCTCGATGCGCCGCCGGCGGTGACGGCGCCGGCCGAAGGAACGCCGTCCGCCGCGTCGCAGGCCGGCATCGATCCCGACCTGGTTGCCGCGATCACCGTGGCGGTGCTCACGCACAAGACCGTGCGCCGGCGGCAGGCGGCGCCGGCGATGCGCAGCTACTGGCCGGGCAGCCTGCTCTACGCGTCGCGCTGGGTCGCGACCGGGCGCGCGCGCCAGAACCGCAGCTGGCGGCGGGGCAAGCCGTGAGGCGCTACACGCTGAGCATCGGCGAGCGCGAATTCACGATCGACGTGCAGGAGCGCTCCGCCGACCGCTTCGAGGTCGTGGTCGGCGGCGAGCGCTACGACGTCACGCTGTCGGGCGACGAAGACCTGCCCGAGGCGACCATCACGCCCGGACTCGCGCCGGGCCGCGGTTCCGGTGCATCCAGGCCGGCGCCCCCGCCGGCGGCACCTTCCGCGGCCAGGGCGGCGCCCGCCGCCCCGCCCCAGGGCCGCGGTGGCGGGGGAGCAGCGGCGCTGAACGCGCCGATGCCCGGCGTCATCCTCGAGATCGGCGTCGCGGCGGGCGACCGCGTCGAGCACGGTCAGGCGATCGCGGTGCTCGAGGCGATGAAGATGAAGAACAACATCCGATCGCCGCGCGCGGGCACGATCGCGGAAGTGTGCGTCGCGGTCGGACAGGCGGTCGGCCACGGCGACCCGATCGTGCGCTTCGGCGAGGACTGAGCAGCGATGGACGGCGAAACCCTGGGCCTGCTCGCGCAGGGCCTCGCGCACCTGACGCCGCAGTCGTCGATCATGATCGCGATCGCGTGCGTGCTGCTCTACCTCGGTATCGCGCGCGACTACGAGCCGCTGCTGCTCGTGCCGATCGGCGCCGGGTGCCTGCTCGCCAACCTGCCGCTGTCGCCGCTCATCGGCGACGAGGGGATGCTGCGCATCCTGTACCACGCCGGGGTCGCGAACGAGCTCTTTCCGCTGCTCATCTTCATCGGCATCGGCGCGCTCACCGACTTCGGCCCGCTGCTCGAGAACCCGCGCATGGTGCTGCTCGGCGCGGCCGGACAGTTCGGGATCTTCATGACCCTGGTGCTCGCGCTCCTGCTCGGTTTCAGCCGCGAGGAGGCGGCCTCGATCGGGATCATCGGCGCGATCGACGGCCCGACTTCGATCTACGTGAGCGGCATCCTCGCGCCGCACCTGCTCGGGCCGATCACCGTCGCCGCGTACAGCTACATGGCGCTGGTGCCGATCATCCTGCCGCCGATCATGCGCGCGCTCACGACCAGGCGCGAGCGGCTGATCCGAATGACCTACAGCCGCCGGCCGATCAGCCGGCGCACGCGCGTCCTGTTCCCGATCGTCGTCACGGTGCTTGTCGGCACGCTGGTCCCGTTCGCCACGCCGCTGATCGGGATGCTGATGCTCGGCAACCTGATGAAGGAGTCGGGTGCGGTCGAGCGGCTCACGAAGGCCTCCTCCGAGGAGATCGCCAACGTCGTGACGCTCTTCCTCGGGCTGGCGATCGGCTCGACGATGATCGGGGCCGAGTTCCTGAAGGCGAGCACGCTCGCCATCCTGGTGCTCGGGATCCTCGCGTTCACCGTCGATGCGGCCGCGGGGCTCGTGTTCGGCAAGCTCCTCAACCTGCTCGGCGGCGGACGCTTCAATCCGCTGATCGGGGCGGCGGGCATCAGCGCGTTCCCGATGGCGGCGCGCGTCGTGCAGCGGGTCGCCCAGGACGAGGATTTCGAGAACTTCCCCCTCATGCACGCGATGGGCGCGAACGCCGCGGGGCAGGTCGCGAGCGTCGTCGCCGGCGGCGTGCTGCTCGCGCTCATGGGCGCCCGGTAAGATTGCGGCTGCGCACCGAGCCCCGCCATGAGCACCCGCCCCTTCCGCATCCTCGGCCTGCAGCAGATCGCGATCGGGGGCACCGACAAGGCGCGCCTCGCGAGGCTCTGGGTCGACATGCTCGGCGTGCCGGTGACCGGCAACTACCGCAGCGAGCGCGAGAACGTGGACGAGGACATCCTCGCGCTCGGGTCGGGCGCCCACAGGGTCGAGGTCGACCTCATGCAGCCGCTCGACGCGGCGAAGAAGCCCGCGGTGCACGAGACACCGCTCAACCACATTGGCCTGTGGGTGGACGACCTCCCCAAGGCGATGGAATGGCTGACCGCGCAGGGCGTGCGCTTCGCGCCGGGGGGCATCCGCCGCGGCGGCGCGGGCTACGACATCTGCTTCATCCACCCGAAGGCGAACGACGAATTCCCGATCGCAGGGGAGGGCGTGCTGATCGAGCTGGTGCAGGCGCCGCCGGAGGTCGTCGCGGCGCTTGCGCGTGCCTGACCCGCCGGCTCACTCGAACTCGATGATCGACTGATCGACCGCGAGGCTCTCGCCCG
The DNA here is from genome assembly GCA_964543155.1 of uncultured Enterobacteriaceae bacterium. Lineage (GTDB taxonomy): Bacteria > Pseudomonadota > Gammaproteobacteria > Burkholderiales > SG8-39 > JAGVSZ01. The sequence continues at coordinate 6,416 of CAZIXQ010000104.1, read as the reverse complement.
GCTTCGCGAGCAGCGCCTTCACGCGCGCGTCGTTCTCCGCGCGCAGCACGTTCTCCATCTTCATCGCCTCGATTACCGCGAGTTTCTCGCCCGCCCGCACTTCCTGGCCGACCGCGACCGTGATCTCGCGCAGCAGGCCCGGCATCGGAGAGCGCAGGAACTTCGAGAGATCCGGCGGCGGCTTCCTGGGCATGAGCGCGTGCAGCGCGGCCGCGCGCGCGGTGAGCACCATCGCGTCCACCTGCGTGCCCCAGTGGAACAGGCGGTAGACGAGATTCCGCCGCTCGACCTGCATGCAGACTTCCTGCTCGTTGACGGTGCCGCGGAAGATCGGGTGCCCGAACGCCCAGTCGGAGAGCACGGTGAACGCCTCGCCCTTGTAGGCGACGTGCTGGCCGCCCGGGATGTTGGACACCATCACCGGGTGGTGCTCTCCGCCCAGGATGACCACCCAGTCGGCCCCCACCTTGCGCTCGTGGCCGCGCAGCTGGCCGGTGATCCCGGCCGCACGGTCCATGTAGCGTCGGTGCAGGACCGCCGCGACGCACACCAGCAGCACCGGGTCGTCGTGCGGGACGTCCTCGGCGCGGAAGCCTTTCGGGTACTCCTCGGCGATGAACCCGGTGTTGAAGCGGCCGGCGACGAAGCGCGGGTGCTGCATTAGCGCGGCCTGGAACGGGATGTTGGTGGACACGCCGCGGATGACGAACGCATTCAGCGCGTCGCGCATTCGCACGATCGCCTGGTCGCGCGTCGCGCCGTGCGCGACGAGCTTCGCGATCATCGAGTCGTAGTACATCGAGATCTCGCCGCCCTCGTACACGCCGGTGTCCACGCGCACCATGCCGGGGACCTCCGCCGGCGGCATGTACTTCACCAGCCGGCCGATCGAGGGGAGGAACCCGCGGAACGGATCCTCGGCGTTGATCCGGCATTCCATCGCCCAGCCGGTCAGCCTCACGTCCTTCTGCGCGAACGCGAGCCGCTCGCCGGCGGCGACGCGGATCATCTGCTCGACGAGGTCGAGCCCGGTGATCATCTCGGTCACCGGGTGCTCGACCTGCAGCCGCGTGTTCATCTCGAGGAAGTAGAAGCTGCGGTCGGCGCCGACCACGAACTCGACCGTCCCCGCCGACTGGTAATCCACCGCCCTTGCGAGCGCGACCGCCTGCTCGCCCATCGCGCGGCGCGTGCGCTCGTCGAGGAGGGGCGAGGGGGCCTCCTCGATCACCTTCTGGTGGCGGCGCTGGATCGAGCACTCGCGCTCCCACAGGTACAGGCAGCTGCCGTGCGCGTCGCCGAGCACCTGGATCTCGATGTGGCGCGGCTCGACGATGAACTTCTCGATGAACACCCGGTCGTCGCCGAACGCGCTCTTCGCCTCGTTGCGGCAGCTCTGGAAGCCTTCGCGGCACTCTGCGTCGGTCCACGCGACGCGCAGGCCCTTCCCGCCGCCGCCGGCCGAGGCCTTGATCATCACCGGGTAGCCGATGCCGCGCGCGATCTCGACCGCCTGGTCGGCGCTCTCGATCACGTCGGTGTAGCCGGGGATCGTGTTGACCCTCGCGGCGAGCGCCAGCTTCTTCGAGGCGATCTTGTCGCCCATCGCCCGGATCGACCTCGCCTTCGGGCCGATGAAGACGATGCCGTTGCTCTCGAGCAGGTCGCAGAACGCCGCGTTCTCCGAGAGAAAGCCGTAGCCCGGATGCACTGCCTCGGCGCCGGTGTCCCGGGCCGCCTGCAGGATGCGGTCCATGACGAGGTAGCTCTCCCCCGAGGGAGGCGGCCCGATCGGGACCGCCTCGTCGGCGAGGTCCACGTGCCGCGCGTCGCGGTCGGCCTCCGAGTAGACCGCGACCGTGCGGATGCCCATCTGGTGCGCGGTGCGGATCACGCGGCAGGCGATCTCGCCGCGGTTGGCTATGAGAATCTTCTTGAACATGCGTCGTTGCCAGCGCGGGCCACTTCGCTCCGCGCCGCCTCCCCTTTCGTTACAGCGGAATGTTCCCGTGCTTGCGCCACGGATTCTCGAGCTTCTTCGCGCGCAGCATCGCGAGCGACCGGCAGATGCGCTTGCGCGTCTCGTGCGGCATGATCACGTCGTCGATGAACCCGCGGCTGCCGGCGACGAACGGGTTCGCGAATTTCCTCCGGTACTCCTCGGTGCGAGCCGCGATCTTCTCCGGATCGCCGATGTCCTTGCGGAAGATGATCTCGACCGCGCCCTTCGGGCCCATCACCGCGATCTCCGCGGACGGCCAGGCGAAGTTCACGTCGCCGCGCAGGTGCTTCGAGCTCATGACGTCGTAGGCTCCGCCGTAGGCCTTGCGCGTGATCACCGTCACTTTGGGCACCGTCGCCTCGGCGTAGGCGTAGAGGAGCTTCGCGCCGTGCTTGATGATGCCGCCGTACTCCTGCGCGGTGCCCGGCATGAAGCCCGGTACGTCCACGAAGGTGATGATCGGAATGTTGAACGCGTCGCAGAAGCGCACGAACCGCGCCGCCTTGATCGAGCTCCTGATGTCGAGGCAGCCGGCGAGCACGAGGGGCTGGTTCGCGACGATGCCGACGGTAGACCCTTCCATGCGACCGAACCCGATCACCATGTTCTTCGCGTAGTCCGGCTGGAGCTCGAGGAAATCGGTGTCGTCGACGACCTTGAGGACGAGCTCCTTGATGTCGTAGGCCTTGTTCGGGTTGTCCGGCACCAGCGTGTCGAGCGAGTAGTCGAGGCGGTCCGCGCCGTCGGTGGTGGGGCGCACCGGCGGCTTCTCGCGGTTGTTTGCCGGCAGGAAGTTCATCAGCCGGCGCACCATCACCAGCGCCTCGACGTCGTTCTCGAACGCGCGGTCGGCGACCCCCGACTTGGTCGAGTGCGTCATCGCGCCGCCGAGCTCCTCGGCGGTGACTTCCTCGTGCGTCACCGTCTTCACCACCTCCGGTCCGGTGACGAACATGTAGGAGGTGTCCTTCACCATGACGATGAAGTCGGTCATCGCCGGGGAGTAGACGGCGCCGCCCGCGCACGGGCCCATGATCACCGAGACCTGCGGGATGACGCCGGAGGCGAGCACGTTGCGCTGGAAGACGTCGGCGTAGCCGCCGAGCGACGCGACCCCTTCCTGGATGCGCGCGCCGCCCGAGTCGTTCAGCCCGATCACCGGCGCGCCGGTCTTGAGCGCGTGGTCCATGATCTTGCAGATCTTCTCCGCGTGCGCCTCGGACAGCGCGCCGCCGAACACGGTGAAGTCCTGGCTGAAGACGAACACCAGGCGCCCGTTGATCGTGCCGTAGCCGGTCACGACGCCGTCGCCGGGGATCTTCTGCTCGCCCATGCCGAAGTCGACGCAGCGGTGCTCGACGAACATGTCCCATTCCTCGAACGTGTCCGGATCGAGCAGGAGCTCGATGCGCTCGCGCGCGGTGAGCTTGCCCTTCGCGTGCTGTGCCTCGATCCGCTTCTCGCCTCCGCCCAGCTGGGCGGCAGCGCGCATCTCGTCGAGCTGCCTGATGATGTCGTGCATCCGTCCTCCCCGACCTGCTAATTCCGTGCCGCCCCCAGCAGCCGCGCGGCCGCGGCGGCGGGCGTCATTCTCCCCTCGGCGACCGCGGCCTGCACCGCGGCGAGGTCCGCTTTCACCGCCGGGTGCTGGTAGAAGCGCGCGCGCACTTCGTGCTCGACGAGCGCAGTCATCCATTCGAGCGCCTGCCGGCGCCGCCGCGCGGCCGCCGCGCCGGTCGTCGCGGCCGCGGCGCGGAAGCGCTCCACCTCGCCCCAGAAGGGCTCGAGCCCGGCGCCGGTCAGCGCGCTCAGGGCGAGCACCGGCGGCGACCAGTGCGCCTCGCGCGGGCGCAGCATCGAGAACGCATTGGCGATCTGCGTGCGCGCGAGCTCGGCGGCCTTCGGATCGAGGTCGGCCTTGTTCACCAGCACGAAGTCGACCAGCTCGACGATCCCGCGCTTGATCGCCTGCAGGTCGTCGCCCGCGTTCGGCAGCGCGAGCAGCACGAAGCAGTCGGTCATGCCCGCGACCGCGGTCTCCGACTGGCCCACGCCGACCGTTTCCACGATCACCACGTCGTGGCCCGCCGCCTCGCACAGGGCGAGCGCCTCGCGCGTCTTGTGCGCGACCCCGCCGAGCGTGCCCCCGGACGGGCTCGGGCGGATGAACGCGTTGGGATCGCGCGCGAGGCGCTCCATGCGCGTCTTGTCGCCGAGAATCGAACCGCCCGAGACCGTGCTCGTCGGATCGACCGCGAGCACCGCCACGCGACGGTCGCGCGCGGTAAGGAACAGCCCCAGCCGCTCGATGAAGGTCGACTTGCCCGCGCCGGGGGCGCCGCTGATGCCGATGCGGAAACTGCCCCCGGTGTGCGGCAGGAGCGCCTCGAGGAGCGCGGTCGCGCGCGCCTGGTGGTCGCGCCGGGACGACTCGACGAGCGTGATCGCCTTCGCGAGCGCCCGCGGCTCGCGCGCGACGATACCGGCGGCGAGCCGGCGGTCGGCGGGGTCGAGGTGCTCGGGCGCAGGCGCCGCGCGCTTGTGGACCGGCATCGGAGAGCGTTTGTCCGGCGCGTCGGTATGGTGTGCGGCACCTTACCGGGCGACCGCGCCCGCCGCCTTGCCCGAAATCAAACCGCGCCCGCGGCGACCCGGGCGCTCCGGATCGCTTGCAACGTGGCGCGCGCCGCCTCCGAGATGACCGTGCCGGGACCGAACACCGCCGCGACGCCGGCGTCCTTGAGGAAGTCGTAGTCCTGCTGCGGGATGACGCCGCCGACCACCACGATGATCTCGGGCGCGCCCAGGTCGCGCAGCGCCTCCACGAGCGCGGGCACGAGCGTCCTGTGCCCGGCCGCGAGCGTCGAGACGCCGACCGCGTGGACGTCGTTCTCGATCGCCTGGCGCGCCGCTTCCTCCGGGGTCTGGAAGAGCGGCCCGATGTCGACGTCGAAGCCGAGATCGGCGAACGCGGTGGCGATGACCTTCGCGCCGCGATCGTGGCCGTCCTGGCCGACTTTCGCGATCAGGATGCGCGGCCGCCGGCCCTCCGCCGCCTCGAATTCGCCGATGTCGTCCTTCAGCGCCTGCCAGCCCGCGTCCTGCCCGAACGCGGCGCCGTAGACGCCGGACACCGTCTGCGCGTGCGCCTGGTAGCGGCCCCAGACCTGCTCGAGCGCATCGCTCACCTCGCCGACGGTCGCGCGGGCGCGAATCGCCTTGATCGAGAGGTCGAGCAGGTTGCCCTGGCCGCTGCGCGCCGCGCCGGTCAGGGCCCCGAGCGCCGCGGCGACCGCCTGCGGATCGCGCTTCGCCTTGACCGCGCGCAACCGCTTCACCTGCGCCTCCCGCACCGCCGTGTTGTCGATCTCGCGGATCGGGATCGGCGTCTCCTCGGCGAGCTTGTACTTGTTGACCCCGACGATGACGTCTCGGCCCGCGTCGATGCGCGCCTGCTTCTCGGCCGCGCACGCCTCGATGCGCAGCTTCGCCCAGCCCGACTGCACCGCCTTGGTCATGCCGCCGAGCGACTCGACCTCCTCGATGATCGCCCAAGCCCTGTCGGCCATGTCCTGCGTGAGCTTCTCCATCATGTACGAGCCCGCCCAGGGGTCGACGACCGCGGTGATGTGCGTCTCCTCCTGGATGATGAGCTGGGTGTTGCGCGCGATGCGCGCGGAGAAGTCGGTCGGCAGCGCGATCGCCTCGTCGAACGAGTTGGTGTGCAGCGACTGCGTGCCGCCGAACACCGCCGCCAGCGCCTCGATCGTCGTGCGCACGATGTTGTTGTAGGGGTCCTGCTCGGTGAGCGACCAGCCCGAGGTCTGCACGTGCGTGCGCAGCATCAGCGAGCGCGTGTTCTTCGGATTGAACGCCTTCATCATCCGCCACCAGAGCAGGCGCGCCGCGCGCAGCTTCGCCACCTCGAGGTAGAAGTTCATGCCGACGTTGAAGAAGAACGAGAGGCGGCCGGCGAACTCGTCCACGTCGAGCCCGCGCGCGAGCGCCGCGCGCACGTACTCGCGCCCGTCGGCGAGCGTGAAGGCGAGCTCGAGCGCCTGCGTCGCACCGGCCTCCTGGATGTGGTAGCCGGAGATCGAGATCGAGTTGAACTTCGGCATGTGGCGCGCCGTGTACTCGATGATGTCGGCCACGATGCGCATCGACGGCTCGGGCGGGTAGATGTAGGTGTTGCGGACCATGAACTCCTTGAGGATGTCGTTCTGGATGGTCCCGGAGAGCGCGCCCTGCCCGACGCCCTGCTCCTCGGCCGCGACGACGTACCCGGCGAGCACCGGCAGGACCGCCCCGTTCATCGTCATCGACACCGAGATCGTGTCGAGCGGGATGCCGTCGAAGAGGATCTTCATGTCCTCGACCGAGTCGATCGCGACGCCCGCCTTGCCGACGTCGC
>CAZIXQ010000103.1:0-11861 GCA_964543155.1 uncultured Enterobacteriaceae bacterium | reverse complement strand
CGAAGGACGGCTATACCTGGGCCGCCGGCGCGGCGCAGGACCTCGGCGTCTACCGCACGCTCGGCATGCTCGACACCAACATCGGCGACTGGCATCTGTTCCTGAGCGTGGCCAACGTCCCGGTGGTGAGCGTGAACGCGGCGGCGCCGTACAAGGACCTGAAGGAGCTGCTCGACGCGATGAAGGCGAAGCCCGGCGAGATCACCGTCGCGACCGCCGGGGTCACCTCCGGCGGCCACAACGCGATGGAGGCGATCTCGAAGGCGACCGGTGCGAAGTACCGCCACGTCACCTACGACGGGGGCAACCCCGCGGTCGTCGCCACCGTAGGCGGCGAGACACAGGTCACCACCCAGCTGGCGGTCGAGCAGGCCGAGATGATCCGCGCCAAGCGTCTCCGGCCGCTCGCCGCGGTCAGCGACAAGCCGGTCGTCATCGACGGCTACGGCACGATCGAGCCGATCACGAAGTACATCCCGAACTTCAAGGCCGCCACCAACTACTTCGGCATCTTCGTTCCCAAGGGCGTGCCGCCGGAGGTCGTCGCGACCCTGGAGAAGGCTTGGGCCGACACCATCGCCAACAACGAGGCGCTCAGGAAGTACGCGACGAGCCGCGGCGCCGTGTTCGCGCCGGTGAGCGGCGATGCGGCGCAGAAGGCGGCGTTCCCCGCGGTGCAGGCGAACGCGTGGCTCATGTTCGATTCCGGCAAGGCCAAGGTATCGCCGGACACGGTGGGCATTCCCAGGCCCTGACCGGCACGACGGGACGGGTGGCGCGCTCCGCCGGCGCGCCGACCCCATGGCGGACTCGAGTCCTTCTCCCCGGGCCGACCTCTACTGGTCGCTCGCGTGGATCGTCGTCGGCGCGGCGATCTTCACCGGCGGGTTCACGATGGACCGGCTCGAGCGCCAGAACATCAATCCCTACACTGCGCCGGGGCTCGTGCCGGCGCTGCTCGGGATCGGCATCGCCGTTCTCGGCGTGATTCTTCTCGCGCGGTCGCTGCGCCGCGGCGGGCTTGCCGCGGCCGAGGATGGCCGGACGCCCGCGGACGGCGGCCGCCTCGCCCTGGCGCTCGGATTGAGCATCGTCTACGCGGGCGGACTGGTCGGGCGCACGCTGCTCGGCCTCCACGTCCCGTTCTGGCTCGCCACGGCGCTGTTCGTCTTCGTCTCGATCCTGACGTTCGAGTGGCGCGACCGCCGCGCGCGCGGCGAGCTCGGCCGCGGCGTTGCCGTGGCGGCGGCATGTGCGATCGGCACCGCCGCCGGTGTGACGGTGGTGTTCCAGGAAGTGTTCCTGGTGCGGCTGCCGTAGATGTTCGACGGCCTCGCCCTGTTCGCCAAGTCGCTCGCGAGCTTCGCGGACCCGCTCACGCTGCTGATCATCGCGGGGGCCTGCCTCCTCGGAATCGTGATCGGCGCGCTGCCGGGGCTCACCGCGACGATGGGCGTGGCGCTGCTCACCACGCTCACGCTGAAGATGCCTTCGGACCGGGCCCTCCTCGTGCTCGTGTGCAGCTACGTGGGCGCCATCTACGGCGGCTCGCGCTCGGCGATCCTGCTCAACATCCCCGGCACGCCGGCCAACGCCGCCGCCTGCCTCGACGGGTACGCGCTCGCCCAGCAGGGCCTCGCCGGGCGCGCGATCGGCATCTCGACGACCGGCTCGGTGATGGGCACGCTGATCGGGATGTTCTTCCTCGCGCTGTTCACGCCGGTCCTCGGCGAGGTGGCGCTCAAGTTCGGCGCGTACGAATTCTTCTGGCTCGCGCTCTTCGGCGTGATCATCTCGGGCAACCTGACCGGCAACGACCCGCTCAAGGGCTGGCTCGCCGGGTTCGTCGGCCTGTTCATCGCCTGCATCGGGCAGGACCCGATCCACGCCTACGAGCGCTTCGCTTTCGACAATCGCGACCTCGCGGGCGGGTTCCAGCTCATTCCGGCGCTCGTCGGCGCGTTCGGCTTCGCGGAGGTCCTGACCGTGCTCGCGGCAAAGACGCAGAAGCCCGTGATCCATCGGTTCGACACGCACTTTCCGCGGTTCGGCGACGTGATCAAGCACTGGCGCACCATTCTGCGCTCCGGGATCATCGGCACGTTCATGGGCATCGTGCCCGGCGTCGGCGAGGACGTGGCGTCGTGGTCCTCCTACGCCGCAGCGCGGCGGGCGAGCAAGGAGCCCGAGAAGTACGGGAAGGGCTCGGTCGAAGGGCTGATGGCGGCCGAGACCGGCGACAACGCGTGCGTCCCCGGCGCGATCATTCCGGTGCTCGCGCTCGCGGTGCCCGGATCCGCGCCCGCCGCGGTGCTGATGGCGGCCATGATCATCCACGGCGTGCAGCCGGGGCCGCTGATCATGGTCAACAACCCGCAGTTCGTCTTCGACGTCGTCGCGATGATGCTCTTCGCGACCGTCGGGATCCTCGTCTTCGGCCTGGCGCTGGTGAAGCCGCTGCTGAAGGTGCTGCAGGTGCCGCGCGAGATCATCATGCCGATCGTCTTCGTGCTGTGCGTGATCGGCTCGTACGCGATCGCGCAGCGGCTCTTCGACGTCTGGACCATGCTCGGGTTCGGCGTGGTCGGCTACGTCCTGCGGCGCTACAACTACCCGATGGCGCCGTTCGTGCTCGGCATCGTCCTCGGCGACCTGCTCGACAAGAACCTGCGCCGCGGGCTGGTGCTGTCCGACGGCGACCTGACGCCGTTCTTCCTGCGGCCGATCAGCGCGACGCTCGCGGCAATCTGCCTCGTCACGATCCTGATGAACTTTGCCGCGGTGCGGCGGGCCGTCCATGCGGTCTACGTCGCCCTGACGCCGTGGCGGAAGGCGGCCTGACCCGATGCGGATCGCGCTCTGCAACGAGGTGCTGCAGCCGATGCCCTTCGCGCAGCAGTGCGCGTGGGCGGCGGCGGTCGGCTATGACGGCCTGGAGGTGGCGCCGTTCACGCTCTCGGAGGAGCCGCACCGGATGATTGCCCAGGAGCGTGCGGCGATCCGGCGCGCCGCGACGGACGCCGGGATCGCGATCACCGGGCTGCACTGGCTCCTGCTGACGCCCAAGGGCCTGTCGATCACCAGTCCCGACGACGCGGTGCGCGCGCGCACCGTCGAGGTCATGCGCCGCCTCGTGGATCTCTGCGCCGACGTCGGCGGCAAGGTGCTGGTGCACGGCTCGCCCGGGCAGCGGGCGATTCCGGCCGGGGAGACGCGCGAGACGGCGATGGCCCGGGCGCGCGACGCGTTCGCGCGCGTGGCGGACCACGCGCAGCGCGCCGGGGTCGTGTACTGCATCGAGCCCCTCGCGACGGCCGAGACGCCGGTGATCAACACCATCGCCGAGGCGGCGGCGATCGTCGACGCGGTCGGCAGCCCCGCGCTGCGGACCATGATCGACTGCTCCGCCGCCGCCCGGATGGAACCCGAGCCGCTCGCGTCCGTCGTGGACCGGTGGCTCCCGACCGGGCGCATCGCGCACGTGCAGGTGAACGACCCGAACCGGCGCGGACCCGGCGAGGGCGAGGTCGCGTTCGCACCAGTGCTCGCCGCACTCGTGCGCAACGGCTACGCGGGCGTCGTGGCGGTGGAGCCGTTCAAGTACGTGCCGGACGGGCAGGCCTGCGCCGCGCGCGCGATCGGCTACCTCAGGGGGATTCTCGAGGCGCTGGACGGGAGGAGGGCATGAAGTCGGCCGTCGCGCGCCGGCGGGGCGCCGCGTCGCCGCCGCGGGCGCGGGATCCCGAGGCCACCCGCGCGCGCATCCTCGCGGCGGCCACGCGCGAGTTCGCGCGCCACGGGCTGGGCGGTGCGCGCGTCGACCGGATCGCGGCCAAGGCCGACGCCAACAAGCGCATGCTCTACTACTACTTCGGCGACAAGGACGATCTGTTCCGCGCGGTGCTCGAGCAGGCGTACGCGGACATCCGGTCGGCCGAGCAGAAGCTGAACCTCCTCGACCTGCCGCCGGTCGAGGGCGTGCGGCGCCTGGTCGAGTTTACGTGGCGCTACTACCTCGACCACCCGGAATTCCTCACGCTGCTCAACAGCGAGAACCTCCACCGGGCGCGCCACCTGAAGCGCTCGAGGAACATCCAGAACACGAACTTCCCGTTGATCGAGACGCTCGCGGGCATCCTGCGGCGCGGCGAGGCGGAGGGCACCTTCCGGCCGGGCGTCGACCCGCTGCAGCTCTACATCTCGATCGCCGGGCTCGCCTACTTCTTCCTGTCGAACAACCACACGCTCGCGCAGGTGTTCGATCGCAAGCTCGCCGCGCCCGCGGCGCGCGCGGCGCGGATCGACCACATGAGCGCGATGGTGATCGGCTTCCTGACGAACCGCGACGCGCGGGGCTAGCGCCCCTCGAAGGACCCGTCCCGTTTCTGCTGGAACGCCGCGATCCCCTCGCGGCGGTCTTGCGACTGCATGCACAGCACGTGCAGCTCGTTCTCGTAGCGCAGTCCCGCCTCGAGCGGCGTCGAGAGCGCGGCGCGGAGCGCCGCCTTCACCGCCTGGGTCGCGATCGGGCTGTGCGCGGCGATCGTCCGCGCGAGCGCGTCGGCGCGGGCCGCGACCGCGTCGTCGTCCACGACCTCCTCGACCAGCCCGATGGCGAGCGCGCGCTCCGCGTCGATCGGCTCGCCCGCGAGGAGCAGCAGGCTCGCCTGGCCGATGCCCACGAGCCGCGGCAGCACCTGCGAGGCGCCGCCGCCGCCGAGCCATCCGCGCTTCACCTCGGGCGCGCCGAGCCGCGCGCTGCGGCCGGCGATGCGGATGTCGGCGCAGAGCGCGATCTCCAGGCCGCCACCGAGCACCCAGCCGCGCAGGCACGCGATCACCGGCTTGCGGATGTCGCGCACCGCCGTCGCGTACTCCACGCGGTTGCGGAACGCCCAGACGCCGCGGTCCTCCGCCAGCGCGTTCAGGTCGCTCCCGGCGGAGAACGCGCGCTCGCCGGCGCCGGCGATGATGACGACCCGCAGGTCCTCGCGCCGGTCCACCTCGGCGCAGATCGCGGCCAGCGCCTCGGCCATCTGCGGCGTGATCGCGTTGTGCTTCTCCGGCCGGTCGAGGACGATGCGCGCGATCGCGCCCTCGGCGGCGAGCGTGACGCGGCCGGGCGCGGCGCTCATGCGAGGTTCGCGGCCTTCTTGACCGCGGCGAGCTCGGCGCTTTCCGGCGCGTTCTTGTAGTGCGCGTCGAGCGGGTAGCAGCCCGACACCATGCCGTTGCGCGGCGCCGTGGTGCAGTCGCTGAAGGTGCGGCACAGGCGCTTGCGCTGAAGCGGGCGGCCGGCGAGCACGTCGGCCGGCAGCTCGGGGTAGGCGAGCACCATGCGGCCGAGGCCGACAAAGTCGACCCAGCCCGCGCGCACCACCGCCTGCGCGACGTTGGGCAGGAACTCCTGCAGGTAGGTGAAGCCGCTGCCCATGATCCCGAGCTCGGGGAACGCCGCCTTCAGCTCGCGCGCGGCCGCGAGATTGCGCAGCACGCCGGCGAGCGGGTCCTCGGGCGGATGGTAGCCGTCGGAGGGCGGATACAGCGCAGGCCGGGTGAGGTGCGGGTTGTAGTAGGGGCTGCCGGCCGAGACGTTCACGAGCCGGATGCCGAGGTCGCGCGCCTGCCGCAGCACCGCCTTCGTCTCGGCGAGATCGATGCGCAGCGGGTCGTTCTCGTCCAGCCCGAACCCGTAGCGGTACGGCAGGCACGCGCGGTAGTCGTCGGGCACGCCGGGACCGAGGGCGCCCGGGCGGGACAGCGCCGGATCCGGGCGGAACGGCACGAAGTCGTACGCGGAGATCCGCAGCGCGATTCCGAGCCGCGGCGCCGCAGCGCGGATGCCGGCGACGAGCTCGCGCAGGAAGCGCGTGCGGTTCTCGAGCGGACCGCCGAACTCGCCCGCCCGCGTCTTCGCGCTGAGGAACTCGTGCCCCAGGTAGCCGTGGCAGTGCTTGAGGTCGACGAAATCGAAGCCGCAGTCGGCGGCCCGGCGCGCCGCGACCACGTAGTCGTCGATGAGCGCGCGGATCTCCCCGTCCGAGAGCATCGCTGCCGCGGCGTCGGTGCCGAACTTCCGGTCGAGCAGCGGGTGCGCGTAGAGCACGCGCGGCTCGAGCCGCTTGCCGTTCGGGCGCGAGAACCGGCCCGAGTGCGTGAGCTGGAGCCCGACGTAGAGACCATCGTCGTCCCCCATGGCCGCGCGGTGTGCGGCGACCAGGGTCTCGCGCAGCCCCGCGATCTCGCCCTGCGTGGCGGCGGTCATCGTGAGCTGGTTCGGGTTGGCGCGGCCGTCGTGGCGCACCGCCACCGCCTCGCCGCCCCAGATGAGCTTCGCGCCGCTCGCGCCGAAGCGCTGCCAGCGCCGCCGCGTGTGCTCGGTGGGACTGCCGTCCGCGGCGCCGTCCCAGCCCTCCATCGGCTGGATCGCGAAGCGGTTTCCGATCGCGATCTCGCCGAGGCTGAACGGCGCGGCGAGCGGCCCGTCGGGCGCCACGACCTCGTCCACCGGCAGGTCGAGCCCCGACGCCTTCAGGTGCGCGGCGAAGTTCGCCACCGACTGCAGCGACTTCACCTTCACGTAGTCTCCGAACTTCAACGCGCGCTCCTCACGAGGGTTTCCCCGCTCACGACGGATTCTCCGTGGCCAGCCGGCGCGCGCGTTCGACCGGCGCGCGCGCGAGCACGTCCCGCGCGAGGCCCATCGGCGCGGGCACGAAGAGCCGCGCGTCCATGATCCCGAGGTCGGGTGACACGCGGGGGCGGAATTCCATCTGGCCGACGACATCGCGCTCGAGGTCGATTCCCGGCGCGATCTCCACGAGCTCGAGCCCGTCGGCGGTCGCGCGGAACACCGCGCGCTCGGTGACGTAGAGCACGCGCTGGCCGCGCTCGATCGCGTAGCGCCCGCTGTAGGTGACCTGCTCGACCTCGGCGACGAACTTGCGGCTGCGCCCTTCCTGCTCGATGCGCAGGCGCCCCTCCGGGAAGCCGAGCTCGACCCCGCCGGCGGTGAAAGTGCCGCTGAACACGACCGTGCGCGCGTTCTGGCTGATGTTGATGAAGCCGCCCGGGCCGATGATGCGCCCGCCGAAGCGGCTCACGTTCACGTTGCAGTGGCGGTCCACCTGCGCGAACGAGAGGAACGCCAGGTCGAGGCCGCCGCCGTCGTAGAAGTCGAACTGGTAGGGCTGGTCGATCATCGCCCAGTAGTTGCGGCTCGCGCCCGCCTCGCGGTCGCCGGCCGGCGCGCCGCCGATCATGCCCTGCTCGTTGGTGAGCACCACCTGTTCGAGGACGCGCTCCTCGGCGGCGACGCGCGCGATGCCGGTCGAGATGCCGGAGCCGAGGTTGCACACCGCGCGCGGAAAGAGCTCCAGCGCCGCGCGGCGCGCGATCACCTTGCGCGCGTCGAATGCCAGCGGCTCGATCGCGGAGAGCGGCACGCGCAGCTCGCCGGCGTAGGTCGGGCTGTAGGCGGTGTAGTAGGTCTGGGTCTGCTCGGGGTCGACGACGACCAGATCGACCAGCATCCCCGGGATCTTCACCTGCTTCGCCGGCAGGGCGCCGCGCACCGCGAGCCGCTTCACCTGCACGACGACGAGCGCGCCGGCGCGCCGCGCGGCCTGCGCCATCGACAGCATCTCGCCGAAGATCGCCTCGTGCTCCATCGTGACGTTGCCGTCCTCGTCGGCGGTCGTGCCGCGGAGCAGCGCCACGTCGACGTGGAACGGCTTGTAGCGCAGCCACTCGCGGCCGTCGATCTCGAGGAGCTCCACGAGGTCCTCGCGCGCCGAGGCGCTCTGGCGGCCGCCGCCGTGACGCGGATCGACGAACGTGTGGAGCCCGGTATGCGTGACGAGCCCCGGCCGGCCGGCCGCCATCTCGCGCGTGAGCTGCGAGAGCGCGCCCTGCGGGAGCGTATAGGCCTCCACCTTGTCCGCCAGCGCAAGCTCCTCGATGCGCGGCGAGTCGACGAGCGTGCCGCACACGATTCGCTTGAGCATCCCGGGGTGCGCAAAGCGGCTCACGCCGCGGTCGCCGCGGTCGCCGAGCCCGACCGGGTGGAGCGAGGTGAGCGCGCGCGGCTCGCCCTCGGCGAGGAACCGGCGCTCGATGGCGGCGATGAGCGCCTCGGGCACGGCGTGGCCGCCGCCCGACCCGCCGATCAGCAGCGTGTCGCCGGAGCGGACATGGCGCGCGGCCTCGTCGGCGGTGACGACTTTCATCGCGCGGCGAAGAACTCGAACATGAGGTCGACCTGGCGGTCCAGCATGTGGCGGCCGAGGTGGATCGGGCAGCCGCGGCGCTCGGCCGCGACGAGCAGCGGCGTCTTCTCCGGTTTCATGAGCACCTCCGCCACCACCGTCGCGCGCCCGAGGGCGCTCACCTCGAACGGCAGCGGATCGCCCGGCGCGAGGCCGACCGAGGTGGCGTTCACCGCGAGGTCGTGTCCGGCCGGGTCCGCGGCACCGGCGCGCACCTCGCACGACGGGTAGGCGGCCTGCAGCTTGCGCGCGAGCGCCTCGGCGCGCGGCGCGGTGCGATTGTGAATCGTGATCGCGGCGACGCCGGCGCGCGCCAGCGCGAAGCTCACCGCGCTTCCCGCGCCCCCGGCGCCCGCCACGAACGCGCGCTTGCCCTGCGGCGCGTGACCCGCCGCGCGCAGGCCCGCCACGAATCCCTGCCCGTCGAAGAGGTCGCCGACCAGGCGACCGCCTGCCTCGCGCCGCACCGCGTTCACCGCGCCGACCAGGCGGCCTTCGCCGATCACCTCGTCGCAGAGCGCCACCATCGTGTGCTTGTGCGGTGCGGTCACGACGAAGCCGTCGAGGTTCTGGAGCGCGCGCAGGCCGCCGATCGCCGCCACGAGGCCTGCCGCGGTCACGTGCAAAGGCACGCACGCCGCGTCCGCTCCCTGCTCCGCGAAGCGCGCGTTGAACACCGCGGGCACCCGGACGTGGGCGATCGGGTCGCCGACGATCGCGTAGAGGCGCGCCTTTCCGGTGATGTTCACGGCGCCGGATTGTCGACCGGCGGTGGGCGGGTGGCAAGCCCGGCGCGCCGCTTGACGACCAATTGACAGCGCGCCGCCGGGGACGATAGGCTCGTTAACCGGATAGTTAACTCCCCGCGCGCACCCCGACTCCCCGCCTCGCCGCATGAGCAAGATCGTCAGAGTGGAACTCGGGCGGCGGGATTACGCGCTCGCCGGCGAGTTCAAGTTCTTCGCCGGCGGTGCGCGGCCGTCGGTCGTGGTGCGGCTCACCGACGACGAGGGCCGCGAAGGCTGGGGCCAGTCCGTCCCGGTCGAGACCTGGACCTACGAGACCGTGGAGTCGGTCGAGACCACGCTCGAGCGGTATCTCGCGCCCGCGGTCCTCGGCGCCGATCCGGCCGATCTCGCCGAGGTCCACCGCCGGATGGAGCGGGCGATCCGCCCGTCGTTCTCGGTCGGGCAGCCGCTCGCGAAAGCCGCGATCGACCTTGCCTGCCACGACCTGTGGGGCAAGCGCGCCGGCAAGCCGGTGGCCGAGCTGCTCGGCGGCGTGCGGGCGAGCGAGGTCGAGCTCAGCTGGACGGTGCAGTCGCCGACGCTCGCCGGCGCCGAGGCGCTGCTCGAGCAGGGCCGCGCGCTCGGGTATTCCAGCTTCAACGTGAAGATCGGCTACCCCCAGACCCCGCAGTACGACGGCGAGCTCGTGCGGCGGGTGCGGGATTTCGCGCCCGACGGGTTCCACTGGGCCGACGCGAACACGAGCTACGACCTCGACACCGCGCTCGCGATGGCGCCCAGGCTCGCCGACGCGGGCTTCAAGGCGCTCGAGTCGCCGCTGCCGCCGAACCGCATCCGCGACTACCAGCGGCTGCGGCGCCAGGGCGCGCTGCCGATCCTCATGGACGAGGGCATCGTCTCGCCGGTCGAGACCGCGGAGTTCATCGCGCTCGGGATGATGGACGGCATCGCGATGAAGGTCGCGCGCTGCGGCGGGCTCTGGCACACCGCGCGCATCGTCGGCCTGCTCGAGGAGAGCGGCCTCGCGCTCTTCGCCTCCGGGCTGACCGATCCGGAGTGGTCGCTGGCCGCGTCGATCCACCTCTTTGCCGCGGCCGGGCTCGATCGCCCTGCTGCGCTCAACGGTCCGCAGTACATTGCCGACCGCGGCACGGCCGACCCGGCATTTCGCGCGGTGCGGGACCGGGTCCGGGTGCCGCGCGGCCCCGGGCTCGGGGTCGCGGCGGACGAACGCGCCATCGCCGCGCTGCGCCGGGTGGCGGGGAAGTAGCGCAGAGGAAGGAACCGATGTCGAGCATCGCAGCGAAGGCACCCGAACGCAACGACCGCGGCGTCGTGGCCGCGCTCGGCCGTCGCGTCGTGCCGCTCGCTGGGATCCTGGTCTTCCTCCTCATCTGGGAGGTCGGGGTCAAGGTGTTCAAGGCCCCGGTGTACCTGCTGCCGCCGCCCACGACCATCTTCCGGGTGTTCTTCGACGAGCTGCCCAAGCTCCTGCACCACGGCTGGGTCACGACCTACGAGATGCTCGTCGGCTACGGGCTGGCGGTCGCGATCGCCCTGCCGCTCGCCATCGCGATCACCGCGAGCGCGCGCTTCGACCGCTTCGTGATGCCGACGATGCTGTTCTTCCAGGTCGTGCCGAAGATCGCGATCGCGCCGCTCTTCCTCGTCTGGTTCGGCGTCGGCACCCTGCCGAAGGTGCTGGTCGCGTTCCTGATCTCGTTCTTCCCGATCGTGATCGACGCCGCGGTCGGCCTGCGGTCGATGTCCTCCGAGATGAACGACCTCGCGCGCTCGATGGGCGCGACGCGGATGCAGGTCTTCCTGCGCTTCCGCTTGCCGACCAGCCTGCCGTATCTCTTCAGCGGACTCAAGGTCGCGGCCACGCTCGCGATCGCCGGCGCGGTCGTCGGCGAGTTCGTCGGCGCGGACAAGGGCCTCGGGTATCTGCTGCTGGTGACCAACTCGAACCTCGAGACGCCGCTCATGTTCGCGACGATCCTCGCGCTGACGATCATCGGCCTCGTGTTCTTCTACGCGGTCGAGTTCCTGGAGAAGCTGCTCATCCCGTGGCACGTGAGCCATCGCGTGCGCGAGGATGCCGCCACGATGTAGCAACACCGAAACGCAATCACCCTGACCGAAGGAGGAGGCCCATGAAGATCCGAAAAACCATCCTGTCCGCATTCGCGCTCGCCGTGCTCGGCACCGCGCTCGCCGCCCCGGCGGTGGCGCAGCAGAAGTTCCCGTTCCGCCTGAACTGGACGCTGTACGGCGAGCACGCGCCGTTCTTCGTCGCGCGCGACAAGGGCTTCTTCAAGGAAGAGGGGCTCGACGTCGAGATCCAGGAGGGCAGCGGCTCGACCACGGTCGCGCAGCTGGTCGCCAACGGCACGAGCCCGGTCGCCTATGTCGACGCCGCCACGATGATGCGCGGCGTGCAGGCGGGGATGCCGATCAAGGCGGTCGGCGTGACGCTGCAGCAGAGCCCGATGGCCTTCATCTACCGCGCCGACGCTGCGCGTCCGACCAAGGTCTCCGAGATCAAGGGCAGCCGGATCGCGATCACCGCGGGCGACGCGAGCCTCGCGATCTTCACCGCCTTCATGGGCAAGCTCGGGATGAAGCTGGAGGACGTCCAGATGATCACCGTCGCGAACCCGGCCGCGAAGGAGCAGGCGGTGCTCAACAAGCAGGCCGACGCGCTGCTCGGCTACTTCATGGACCAGGGCCCGCGGATGCAGCTCCAGACCGGCGTCAAGATGGGCTGGACGCGGCTGTACGACATGGCCGGCGTGACGACGCTCTCGAGCGCGATCATCGCCAACAACGACTGGCTCAAGGA
>CAZIXQ010000102.1:0-11997 GCA_964543155.1 uncultured Enterobacteriaceae bacterium | reverse complement strand
GCATCGCCTCGATCTCGGCGGCGTTCGACTGCACCTGGTAGAACACCACGCGCTTGCCGGTGCACTTCGACAGGTGTTCGGTGAACGGCTTGAAGATGTTCTCGTAGACCGCCGGGTCCTCGACCGGGGTGTAGGTGAACACCAGCGTGGACGGGTTCTTGAACTTCGACGGGTCCTTGGGCGGGTCGGCGACGAGGTCGTTGTTCTCGTCGCAGTACAGCGCGTCGAGCTCGCCCCGGTTCTTGCAGGTGTCCTGGGCGAACGCGGCGAGCGGCAGCACGCAGGCCGTGGCAACGACAGCGAGGGTCAGGCGGCGCATGGGTCTACTCCTCTTGGGCCTCGAGGCCGGCGAGTCTAGCAGGGGCGTCGAACATCGGGGACACCTCCCCCTCGACCCTCTGATCCGGCAGCCGGCTCGAGCGAATGTTACGAATCGTGGCATCCGTGCGAAGTTCTACGCGATCGCGGTTACGGATTGCCGGTTACTTGCTAACATCCGGACGCCAAAGGGAGTTTCGTCTCTGTGAACGTCGTCATCCTGGCCGCCGGCCAGGGCAAGCGGATGCGCTCCGACCTGCCGAAGGTCCTGCATCCCCTCGCCGGCCGCCCGCTCCTCGCCCACGTCCTCGCCACCGCCCGCGCGCTCGCGCCCGAGCGGATCTGCGTCGTGTACGGCCACGGCGGCGAGCGCGTGCGCGAGGCGCTCGCCGACGACGCGATCGCGTGGGTGCGGCAGGCGCCGCAGCTCGGCACCGGCCACGCGCTCCTGCAGGCGCTGCCGCAGCTCGGTCCCGCGGCGCAGACGCTCGTGCTCTACGGCGACGTGCCGCTGACGCGCGCCGGCACCCTCGCGCGTCTGCGCGAGGCGGCGGGCGACGGCGTGGCGGTGCTCACCGTCGAGCTCGACGACCCGGCCGGCTACGGCCGCATCGTGCGCGAAGGCGGCGCGGTGAAGCGCATCGTCGAGGAGAAGGACGCGAGCCCCGCCGAGCGCGCGCTCCGCGAGGTCAACACCGGCATCATGGTGCTGCCGACCGCGCGCCTCGCGGACTGGCTCGGACGCCTGCGCGACGACAACGCACAGGGCGAGTACTACCTGACCGACGTCGTCGCGCTCGCGGTGGCCGACGGCGTGGGCGTGCGCGCCGCGCAGCCCGACGCGGTCGCGGAGACGATGGGCGTCAACTCCAAGGCGCAGCTCGCGACGCTCGAGCGCATCCACCAGCGCATGACGGCCGACGCGCTGATGGAGCGCGGCGCTTCGCTCGCCGACCCCGCGCGCATCGACGTGCGCGGGCGGCTCGAGTGCGGCCGCGACGTCGCGATCGACGTCAACTGCGTGTTCGAGGGCGAGGTCGTGCTCGGCGACCGCGTCGCCATCGGCGCCAACTGCGTGCTGCGGAACGCGCGCGTCGCGGCGGACACGCGCCTCGAGCCGTTCTGCCACGTCGAGGAGGCGGACATCGGCACCGGATGCCGCATCGGTCCCTACGCGCGCCTGCGGCCGGGCACGCAGCTCGCCGAGGAGGTGCACGTCGGCAACTTCGTCGAGGTGAAGGCGAGCACGTTCGGCGCGCGCTCGAAGGCGAACCACCTCGCCTACGTCGGCGACAGCGCGGTGGGCCGCGACGTGAACGTCGGGGCCGGCACGATCACCTGCAACTACGACGGCGCCTTCAAGCACCGCACCGTGATCGAGGACGAGGTGTTCATCGGCTCGGACACCCAGCTCGTCGCGCCGGTCACGGTCGGGCGCGGCGCGACCATCGCCGCGGGCACGACGGTGTGGAAGGACGTCCCGCCGGGCACGCTCGCGCTGAACGAGAAGACCCAGGTCGCGCGCGGCGACTATCAGCGACCCAGGAAGAGGAAGTAGCCATGTGCGGCATCGTCGGCGCCATCGCCGCCCGTAACGTCGTCCCCATCCTGGTCGAGGGCCTGAAGCGGCTCGAGTACCGCGGCTACGATTCGGCCGGCATCGCGGTGCTGGACGGCGCCATCAAGCGCGTCCGCCGCGTGGGGCGGGTGGCGGAGATGGAAGCCGCCGCCCAGGCCGACGGCCTGCAGGGCGGGCTCGGCATCGGCCACACGCGCTGGGCCACCCACGGCGGCGTGACCGAGCCGAACGCGCACCCGCACGTCTCGAACGGCGAGATCGCGGTCGTGCACAACGGCATCATCGAAAACCACGACGAGCAGCGCACGCGGCTCAGGGGCCTCGGCTACACCTTCGAGTCGCAGACCGACACCGAGGTGATCGCGCACCTGGTGCACCACTACTTCGCCGCGACCGGCAACCTGCTCCAGGCGACGCAGAAGGCGGTGCACGACCTCGTGGGTGCGTATGCGATCGCGGTGGTGTCGCTCGAATCGCCCGAGGTGATGACCTGCGCGCGGGCCGGCTGCCCGCTGCTCGTGGGCCTGGGCGAGGGCGAGAACTTCGTCGCCTCCGACGTCTCGGCGGTGCTGTCGTCCACGCGCCGCGTGATCTACCTGGACGAGGGCGACGTCGCGGAGATCGCGCGCGGCGGCGTGCGCGTGTTCGACCGCGCCGGCACGCCGGTCGTGCGCAAGGTGCACGTGTCGGACGTCTCGCTCGCCTCGCTCGAGCTCGGGCCCTACAGCCACTTCATGCAGAAGGAGATCCACGAGCAGCCCAGGGCGCTCTCCGACTCGCTCGAGCCGATCCTCGGCGACGGGGTGACGCCGCTCCTCTTCGGGCCGGACGCGGAGCGCGTCCTGCGCGAGGCGGAAGGCGTGCAGATCCTCGCCTGCGGGACGAGCTACTACGCCGGGTCGGTCGCGCGCTACTGGCTGGAGTCGATCGCCAAGCTGCCCGCTGCCGTGGAGATCGCGAGCGAGTACCGCTACCGCGACGTGGTGCCCAACCCGAAGCACCTCGTCGTCACGATCTCGCAGTCGGGGGAGACGCTCGACACGATGGAGGCGCTCAAGCGCGCGAAGGAGCTCGGGCACGAGCGCACGCTCGCGATCTGCAACGTGCGCGAGAGCGCGATCCCGCGCGCCTCGCGGCTCGTGTTCTACACGCGCGCCGGCGCCGAGATCGGGGTCGCCTCGACCAAGGCGTTCACGACCCAGCTCGCCGCCCTCTTCACCCTCACGCTGGTGCTCGCGAAGCTCAAGGGGCGGCTCGGCCCCGACCAGGAAGCCGCGCACATCGACGCGCTGCGCCACCTTCCGGGCAGCGTGCAGCAGGCGCTCAACCTCGAGCCCCAGATCCGCGTGTGGGCGGAGCGCTTCGCGCAGAAGCCGGATGCGCTCTTCCTCGGCCGCGGCATCCACTACCCGATCGCGCTCGAAGGCGCGCTGAAGCTCAAGGAGATCTCGTACATCCACGCCGAGGCGTACCCGGCGGGCGAGCTCAAGCACGGCCCGCTCGCGCTCGTGGACGAGAACATGCCGGTGGTGGTGATCGCCCCGAACGACGCGCTGCTCGAGAAAGTGAAGTCGAACATGCAGGAGGTGCGCGCGCGCAAGGGCGAGCTCTACGTGTTCACCGACGCGGACAGCCACTTCGCCGAGAGCGAGGGCGTGCACGTGATCCGCACGCCGCGGCACGTCGGCGTGCTCTCCCCGATCGTGCACGCGATCCCGGTGCAGCTCCTCGCCTACAACGCCGCGCTCGCCCGCGGCACCGACGTCGACAAGCCCAGGAACCTCGCGAAGGCCGTGACGGTCGAGTAGGGCAAGGCCCTGCCGCTCGCGCCATTTGACCGACATCAACGCCGCCGAACCGGCTGCCGCCTGGCCTCGATGCGATGACGGCGAGCGGGAGGTCCCGGCGATGGCCCGACGTGCTTTGGCTCGCCGTGTTTGCGCCGTGGGCCGCGCGCTGTGCCCCGATCCACCTGCGCCCGCGCGCGGACGGGCGTCCCGGCTGACGCGCGCCGCCCGCACCCGGATAATCCGCGCGTGCCCGCCCGCCCGATCGCCTCGCTGACCTGCGTGCTCGTCGTCCTGGGCGCCGCCGTGGCGGCGCCCGCCGCCGCGCAGGAGTGGCGCTACGACGGCGCCGAGCTCGCCCAGTTCGCCGCCGACTACGAGCGGCTCCGGGACGCCGGCGGGGGCACGCTCGACCCGAGCCTCTCGGCGCGGGTCGGCTACTTCACCGGCTTCGTCCTCGGGGTGGCCCGCGCCAACGCCGACCGGGGCTGGTACTGCCTGCCCGAGTCGCTGCAGGCCGGCCAGATGTGGGATGCGGTGGCGCTGTTCCTGCGCACCTACCCGACGCTCGCGCAGGCGAAGCCGAGCACCCTCGTGAACGGCGCGCTCGCGAAGAGCTTTCCCTGCAGCGCGGCCGACCGGGCGGCGAGGAAGCCCGCCGAGAGCACGCGCCCCGGGCCGAAGGCGCGGGCGAAGCCGGCGCCCTGATGCTCAGGGCTTGAGCGTGAGCGCCCCCAGGTCGCGCTCGAGCTGCGAGAGCACGCTCGCGAGGGCGTCGTTGTACCCCTTCGCGAGCGTTGCCGGCGCGGCGTCGTCGAGCGCCACGCGCTCGCTGTAGCGGCGGTCGAGGACGATCTCGCGGCTGCTCGCCGCCCGCACCACGTACACCTGCACGTCCAGCACCGCGGCGGGCTGCTGCCGGTCGCGCAGGTCGCCGTAGAGCGCCAGTACCGCGCCTTCGAGGGCATACGGCGCGTCGGCCGAGATGCCCGGCTCGAGCACCGAGCCGAAGCGCCCCGACGCCTTCAGCCAGTCGGCCGCGGCGGCCGTGACCAGTTCGCCCGGTCCCGCCGCAAAGCCGTGGTAGAAGTCCGCGACGAGCTGTCCGTCGGCCTTGCGGTACAGGAACTCCCGGCCGTCGTAGGGTGCGGCGACCCGGAAGGGCCGGACCTTGAGCGCGACGGCGCCCGGCGCGCCGGCCGCGGTTGCCGCGCGCGGCGGGGCGAGGTCGAAGGTCGCGCGCTCGACCGGCGGGCGGGTGAACGAGCAGGCGGCGAGGCCGGCCGCGACCGCGGCGGCCAGCAGGATCGGGGTCACGCGCATCGTCACTGTCCTCCCTGGCCGACCGGCCGGGGCGCATCGCTGAGGATCCCGCCGGGGTAGCGCTTCAGGCTCTCGGTGAGGTCGCGCAGGTTCTCGGAGAGCCGCCGCAGGTTGGCGAGCGTGGCGGCGATGTCGGCGTCGCTGCCCGCGGTCAGCTCGTCGAGGCGGCGCAGGATCCGGTCGGCGTTGGCGAGCGCGCTCTTGAGGTGCGGGCCGTCGAGCGCCTCGCGCACGCTCGCCGCCGCGGCCGCGACGTCCTCGGGCAGCTTGTCGAGCTTCGGGCTGGCGAGGAGTTCGCGCGCGCGCGCCGACGCTGCCGCCAGGTCGCGCGTTGCCTGCCCGATCTCCGGCGATGCGAGCAGCTTGTTGAGGTTCACCGCCGCGACGCGCATGTCCCTGAGCGTGGCGTCCGCGCTGGCCGCGAGCTTGTCGATCGGCGCCTGGTCGAGCTTGGCGTTCGCGGTGGCGAGCAGCCGGTGGAGGTCGGTGACCACGGTCTCCACGTCCAGGCGGTCGAGCTTCACGAGGAAGTTCTGCGCGCCGCGCACGATCTGGTTGTAGCTCGACGGCGCGGAGGGGATGTAGAGGTTGTGCGGCGTCCAGTCGATCGGCAGCGGCGGCGGCGCGCCCTCGACGAGGTCGATCTCGAGGTAGGCGGTGCCGGTGATCCCGACCGGCGCGATGCGCACGCGCAGCCCCCGCTCGATCGCCTGCTGCAGCCGCTCGGGGTCGGACTCCGCCGCGAAGCCGAAGAGCGCCGGGTCCACCTCGCTCTCGACCAGCACGTAGGGCCGGCGCTGGGAGCGCGGCAGCTCCTGCTCATAGCGCCCGAAGGTGAAGGTGATGTTCGTCACCCGGCCGAGCTGCACGCCGCGGTACTTGACCGCCGAGCCGCTGTCGAGGCCCTGCACCGACTCGTTGAAGTAGGTCTCGAGCACGATCGTCTGCCGGAAGAGCTGGCCCGCCGAGAGGGCGAGCACGAGCGCGACGAACACGGCGATCGCCGCGAGGATGAACAGTCCCAGCCGGAAGTAGTTGGCTTGCTGGCTCATTCGTTCCTTAGGCTGCCGCCTCGGACTCGCTCGCTTCGCGGTTGAAGAACTGGCGCACGCGCGGGTTCGGGCTGTGGTCGCGCAGGTCGGCGGGCCGGCCCTCGGCGATGATGCCCTTCGCGCGCTTGTCGAGCATGATGCAGCGGTCGGCGATTGCGAAGATGCTCGGCAGCTCGTGGGTGATGACGACGAACGTGATGCCGAGGCTGTCGGAGAGCCGCAGCACCAGCTCGTCGAGCTCGGCCGAGGTCACCGGGTCGAGGCCGCCCGAGGGCTCGTCGAGGAACACGATCTCCGGGTCGAGCGCGAGCGCGCGCGCGATCGCCGCGCGCTTCATCATCCCGCCGCTGATCTCCGCGGGCGTGCGGTGCCCTGCCCCGCCGAGGTTCACCAGCCGCAGCTTGGTCTCCGCGATCAGGTCCATCGCCTCGTCGGGAAGGTCGGTGTACTCCTCGAGCGGCAGGCGGATGTTCTCGCGCAGCGTCATGTTTCCGAACAGCGCGCCGAGCTGGTACATCACCCCGAAGCGCTTGAGGATCGCCAGCCGGCGCGGCCCGTGCGAGGTGGCGATGTCCTCGCCGCCGATCAGCACGCGCCCGGCGAGCGGCCGGTACAGGCCGATCATGTGCTTGAGCAGCACCGTCTTGCCGCATCCGGAGCCGCCGAGGATCGCGAACACCTCGCCGCGCCGGACCTCGAAGGACACGTTCTCGTGGACGATGAAGTCGCCGAAGCCGGTCTTCAGGCCCTCGACGCGGATCACCGCGTCGGCCGGTGCGCTCGCGCTCATATGCCCAGGTAGTAGTACACGACCGCGAACACGCCGTCCACGAACACGATCATGATGATCCCGCTCACCACGGCGCTCGTGGCGGCGATGCCGACGGCGGAGGCGCCGGTCTCGGTCTGCAGCCCGCGCAGGCAGCCGATGCCGGCGATCAGCACGCCGAAGACGACCGCCTTCGCGAGCCCGCCCATGAAGTCCCCGAGCGTCGCGAAGCTCATCGCCTGCTTGTAGTAGGTCGCGATCGGGATCTCGAAGGTCAGCATCACGAGCGCGCCGCCGACCAGCCCGATCAGGTCGGAGAACACGACGAGCGGCACGGTCATCGCCGTGGCCGCCAGGACGCGCGTCACCACCAGGAACCTGACCGGGTCGAGGCCCATGGTCGTGAGGGCGTCGATCTCCTGGTTCACCTTCATCGTCCCGATCTCGGCGGCGAAGGCGGCCCCCGAGCGCCCCGCGAGCAGGATCGCGGTCATGAGCGGCCCGAGCTCGCGCAGGATCGAGAGCGACAGCAGGTTCGCGACGAAGATCTCCGCGCCGAACTGCTTCATCGCGATCGCCGACTGGAAGGCGAGGATCACCCCCATCAGGAACCCGATCAGCAGGACGATCGGAAGCGCATTCACGCCCGCTTCCTCGGCGACGTACAGGATGTCGCGCCAGCGCAGCATGCGCGGGTGGGCGAGCGCGTGGACGAGCGCGGCGGACGCCTCGCCGAGGAACGCAACCAGCCCGCGCAGGTCGGCCCAGAGCTGCGTGCCGGCGACCCCGACGCGTTCGACGAGGCCCGGGCGCGGCGGCGCGGGCGCCGTATCGACGAACGATTTCGGGTCGAACTGGTCGAGCAGGCGGTGGAAGCGCTCGGCGAGCCCCTCGATGCGCACGTCGGCGCCCGCGGGGCGCGGCTGGCGCAGCAGGTCCAGCAGGAGGCCCACGCCCGCCCCGTCGCAGTAGTCGACGGCCGAGCAGTCCACCGTCACGGGCGTATCCGGATGTCGGGTGAGCGCGGCGCGCGCGTCGCGCCACAGGGACCCGACCGAGTAGGCGTCGAGCCGGCCGGCGAGCGCGAGGGTCGCGCTGCCGGAGGTCTCGTTCAGGGCGAGGGACGCCGTCACGCCGTCGCGCCGGACCGCTGCGCGGGCCGCGCCGCGGCCCTGCCGCTCACTCCGGGAACGAGTTCAGCCCGTACATGATGATGAGCGCCGGGCTCGGCGCCGCGTTGGGGCCGAACGTGCGGCGGAACACCTCCACGATCGCGTCGCTCGAGTAGATCTGCGCGAGCGCGCGGTTCACCGCGAGACGGAAGTTCGCGTCGCCCCGCGGCAGCACGATCCCGTAGGGCTCGAAGCCGAGGTCGTCGGCGAGCAGCTCGTACTGCGAGGGGTCCTTCACCTTGCCGGCGAGCCCGACGAGCAGGATCTTGTCGCTCGCGAGCGCGTCGACGGTGCCGGCCTCGAGCGCGGCGATGCCCTCGTCGCGGTTCTTCACCGTCACGACCGTGGCGCTCACGAGCTGCTTCCTGAGCGCATTCTGGAGCGCCTTCTCGTTCGTGGTGCCGGGAACGACCGCGATCCGCTTGCCGGCGAGGCCGCCGAGCGCCTTGGCGCCGGAGGCCTTGCGCACCAGCAGCCCGGTGGTGTCCACGAAGATCGGGCTGGAGAAGTCCACCTGCTCCATGCGCGAGAGCGTCGCGGTGGTCGACCCGCACTCCATGTGCGCCTCGCCCTTGCGCACGAGGTCCATGCGGTTCTGCGAGGTCGCCGCGACCCACTTCACCGCGAGCGGCTGGATCTTGAGCTGCTGCTCGAGGCTCGCGACGACGCGCTTGCAGAGCTCCACCGAGTAGCCGGCCGGCTGCTTGTTCTCCTCGAACGAGAAGGGCAGGGCGTCGGTGCGATAGGCGATGGTGATCGACTTGGCATCGCGGATCTTCTTGAGCGTGTCGGGGGCGCCCTGCGCCTGGGCGAGCGCCGGCGCGGCGAGGAAGGCAAGGACGAGGGCAAGGCGCTTCACGGGTTTGTTCTCCATTATTGGCGAGGGATCGAGGATATACGCGTCGTGGAACGGGCGCCATCGCCCGACCGGCCGTCCGACCCGCTAACCGGGCGCCGCGCCCCGCAGGCGCTGCCCCTCGGCGCGCGAGACGACCTCGACGCGCAAGGGGCTCCCCGCATCCACGTGGACGTCCCGCTGCGGGAACGGGACGGCGATGCCGGCCTCGGCGAGCGCCTTCTCGACCATGAAGCGCAGGTCGCTCGCGATCAGGCGGCTGTCCGCGCCCTTCGCGTAGTCGATCCAGAACTCGACGCTGAACGCGAGCCCGTCGGCGCCGAAGTCCTCGAAGATGACGCGCGGGGCCGGGTCCTTGAGCACCTGCCCGTGGCGCTCGGCGACGCCGAGGAGGGTGTCGGCCACCTTGCGCGTGTCCGAGCCGTAGGCGACGCCGACCTTCACCGACCGGCGCACGCGCGGGCTCGAGTAGGTCCAGTTGGTGACGTTCGATTCGACGAAGACCGAGTTGGGAATCAGCGTCTCGATGCCGTCGGCGGTGCGGATCGTCGAGGAGCGGATGCTGATGTTGGTGACCGTGCCGACGATGTCGCCGATCTGCACGATGTCGCCGACCTTGATCGGCCGCTCGATGAGCAGCATCACCCCGCTGATGAAGTTCTTGATCAGGACCTGGGCGCCGAAGCCGAATCCGATCGCGAGCGCCCCGCCCAGGAACGCGAACACGGTGAGCGGGATCTTCACGAGGTCGAGCGCGAGCACGAACAGCACCAGGACGAGGATCACCTGCAGCCAGCGCCGCACGATCCGCGCCACCGCGGGCTCGGCCTTGAAGCGTCCGACCAGCGTGCGCTCGAGGCGCCGCACCAGCCACGACACGACGAGATACCCGAGCACCAGCACTCCCACCGCGCCCACGCTCTTGCCGACCGTCACGCTGCGCGTCGAGGTGATCTTGCGGCCCTCGACCTCGACGGTGTCCTCGGCGGTGAACAGCTCGAAGTCCCAGATGCTGCGCCCGACGCTCGCTGCCGCGTACCAGGCGTCCAGCCCGTAGGCCCAGTACGGCCGCGCGCCGCGCGTGCCCTCGAACTCCTCCTTCCAGCGCTCGAGCGTCGCGTGCTCGCGATCGACCGCGGCCTGGAGCCGCGCGTAGATGGCCTCGCGCTCGCGCCAGGCGGCCAGGAGCTCGCGCGCCGCGGCGGTGTCCTCGGCGGACCCGACGGTGAGCTGGTTCTCGGTCTGCGCGATGCGCCCGCGCACGACCGCGAGCTCGTTGGCGACGTAGTCGCGCCACGGCTGCAGCCGCTTCAGCACGCCGACCACGCGCTCGTAGGTCGCACGCTTCTTCGCCGCGTCGCTCGAGGCGGCGATCTCGAAGCGGGCCTCCCAGGTGGAGCGGCTGAAGGCATTGACGTCCAGCAGCGCGCGCAGCAGGTCGTAGCTGATGTCGGCGTTGTGCGCCTGCGCGTTGCGCAGGTCGAGCACGCGCTCGAGCCGCGCGACGCGCGCTCCTGCGTCGCCCGGCGCGGCCTTCCGCGCGGCGTCCAGCTCCGCCTCCGCGGCCGCGCGCGCCTTGCGCCGCGCCTCGCCGATGACGCGCACCTGGGCCACGTCGCGTTCGAGCGCCGCGCGCTCGGCGGCGAGCCGCGCCAGCACCCGATCGAGATCGGCGCGCGGAAAGGCCACCGCGGCGGAGGCGACGCGAAGCTGCTTGTCCAGGAACGCGAGCTCGTCGCGCGCCTCGCCCGCCTCCTCGAGCGCGAGCTGCCGCGCGCGTTCGAAGAGCGCGATCTGCGCGCCTTCCAGCCGCGCCCCCAGCTCCTCGGCGTCGCGCTCCCACGCCGCGCGGGCGCGCTCGCCGTCCGGGGCGTCCGCCGCGCGCTCGGCGGCCTGGCGTGCCGCCGCCTGCGCGCGCGACAGGCGCTCGCGCGCGGCCTCGGCCTGCTGCGCCAGCAGCTTCGTCTTCGATTCCGCCGCCTCCAGCCGGTCGCGCGCCCCGGCCGCGGCGCCGCGCAGGTCGTCCACCATGAGCAGCGAGTGCGGGGGCGGGGTCGCGAACCCGTTCCAGGCCGCGGCCTTCGCCGTGAGCTCCGCGCGCCGGCGCCGCGTCTCGGCCGTCATGCGCTCGTTGTCCAGGGTCTGCTCGTAGGCGCGCACGATGCGCTCGACGTTGGCGCGCCGCTCGATCAGCGCTTCCGGGGGCACGCCCGTCGGCACGCCCTCCCGGGTGGCCACCTGCCGTCCGATCCGCTCCAGCTCGGCGCGTGCTTCGGCGAGGCGCTGCGTGAGCGAGGCGTCGGGCTCCGCGGCCGGCTGCGCCGCCGCGGGCGCGTCGGCCTTCTTCGCCGGCGCGAGGCCCGGCAGGTTGGACGGGAGCGTCTGCGCGAGCGCAGCGCCGGCGACGCACGCGGCGGCGAGGAGGAGCGGGAAGCGCATGGCGAGGCGGCAAATGTAGCGCAGCGCGGCATCGTCCGCCCTCATGCGAAGGAGGCGGACATGACACGAAGCTGCCTTACGATCCGGCCGCGGACTTCGCGCCCGTCACCCTGCTCTTCTCGACCGCGCACATTCGCGTCGTGCCCCCGGGGAGCCCGGCAGCGTCGGTGAAGGCACTGGTCGCGCGCGCAAAGTCCAGGCCGAACGGACTGACCTTTGCCGCGCAGGGCATCGGGACCGGCGGCCGCCTGCTTGGGGAGATGCTCAAGACCCGCTCGCGTCGCGCAACAGGGACTCGGCGCGCGAGCGGCACCCGATGCGCCGGGACCGGTATCCGCAGCGGCCGGACGCCCCGCTCAGCCCTTCTCCTGGCCCGTCAGCGCGCGCCGCGCCATCCGAACGGCCGCTTCGAGCGCCGTGCCTGGATCCTCGGCGAGCCGCTCGGGGGCTGCGAACCGGACGAGCGGCGCATCGGTCTCGTGGCCGAGCGCCACCGCGGCGACATCGACCTCCCAGTGTGCGTTGTCGGCCCCGCCCCGCACGATGACGGCGGTCGCCGAAATGGCGTGTTGGCCGAAAATCTCGGTACGCTCCATGCGTTCCATGGGTAAGCCTCTGAGTAGAAAGATGAACCGGAAATGTGAACGCCGATTGCCCCCAATGCCCGCGTGCTCTTGGAGCGATCAGCCCGCTTCGCGCTCG
>CAZIXQ010000101.1:0-12022 GCA_964543155.1 uncultured Enterobacteriaceae bacterium | reverse complement strand
CGCGGCGCGAACTTCGTGCATCCGCAGTACGGCCCGGTGTGGGCGACCGGCCACCTCGGCGACTCCGTCGTGACGCTGATCGCGACCCCGTCGGACAAGAAGGAGCACGCGAAGTACAAGGACAATGCCTGGAAGGTCGTGCAGGAGGTGAAGCACATCGGCGCTGGCAACCTGTTCGTGAAGACCCACCCGAAGTCGAAGCACCTCTGGGCCGACGCGCCGCAGAACCCCGAGCGCGAGATCGCCGAGTCGGTGGCGGTGTGGGACATGGCCGACCTGTCCAAGCCCAAGAAGGTGATCAACGTGGCGAAGGACTCGGGCCTGCCGGCGACCAAGGCGATCCGCCGCGCGGTGCACCCGGAGTACAGCGCGGACGGCAGCGAGGTGTGGATCTCGCTCTGGGGCGGCAAGACCGACCAGTCGGCGATCGTGGTGTATGACGACAAGACGCTCGCGGTCAAGAAGGTGATCACCGATCCGAAGATGATCACGCCGACCGGCAAGTTCAACGTCTACAACACGCAGCACGACATCTACTAGCGCCTGCGTGCGACCTGCGGGGAGCCGTGTGCTCCCCGCCGGATCGCCCGCGCCGCCCGGAACGACCCCTCCGCCCCGAATTCACGAGCCATGGCAGAAGAAAAGCCTCCGCGTAGCGCCCTCGGGCGTCTGTGGGCCTACCTGCGCCACCCCAGCCCGAAATACTCGATCCTGACCATCTGGGCGGTGGGCCTGGCGCTCGGCATCGCCTTCTGGGGCGCCTTCAACTGGTCGGTCGAGGCGAGCAACAAGATGGAGTTCTGCATCTCGTGCCACGAGATGGAGAACAACGTCTACAGGGAGTACACCAAGACCATCCACTACCAGAACCGCTCCGGCGTGCAGGCGGTCTGCGCCGACTGCCACGTGCCGAAGGACTGGACCCACAAGATGATCCGCAAGGTCAAGGCCACGAACGAGCTCTATGGCAAGCTGATGGGCACGATCAGCACGCCGGAGAAGTTCGAGGCGAAGCGGCTCGAGCTCGCGCGGCACGAGTGGAAGCGCATGAGCGAGTCGGACTCGCGCGAGTGCCGCAACTGCCACGGGTTCGGCGCGATGAACACCGAGACGCAGAAGCCGCGCGCGAAGAAGAGCCACGAGACGGCGGTCAAGGACAAGATGACCTGCATCAACTGCCACAAGGGCATCGCCCACCAGAAGCCGAAGGGCATGACCGACCAAGACGAAGACATGTAGGACCCAATTCGCACGACATCGAGGAATCCAGCCATGCACAAGCGTCTCGCAGTCTCGATCGCAGTCGGCGCCGCGTTCGCCGCCGGTGGCGCCACCGCCGCCCCGCCCGACTGGAGCAAGGTCCCGGCGAAGACCATCACCGTCTTCTATCCGGGCGTCTCGCCGATGGAGTGGATCATGAAGGGCACCGAGCACGGCGGCGCCCGCGGCATCAAGAAGGGCGAGACCTGCGCGAGCTGCCACGACGGCGAGGCGGCCGACATGGGCAAGAAGATGGTGACCGGCCAGAAGATCGAGCCGAACCCGCAGAAGGGCAAGGCGGGCTCCATCCCGGTCCAGGTCCAGGCGGCGAACGATGGCGCGAACCTCTATCTGCGCTTCAGCTGGAAGCAGCCCGCGGGCGGCGGCGGCGCGAAGATGGACGCGGAGAATCCGGTCAAGCTCGCGTTCATGCTCGAGGACAACAAGGTCGAGGGCGCCAACATCGGCGGCTGCTGGTCGACCTGCCACGAGGACTCGCGCACGATGCCGGGCGCGAAGGACGACAAGAAGACCAAGTACGCCCCGGGTGGGGCGCTCGCGGGCGGCAAGTTCTTCGATCTGGTGCAGTGGAAGGCGAAGGGCAAGCCCGCCGACGGCTACGTCGCCGACAAGCGCGTCATGGAGGGCGGCAAGGCGCTCGTCTCCGCCGAGGGCAAGAACGACGGCGGGAACTGGTCCGTGGTCTTCACGCGCAAGCTCGCGGGTGGCGAGGGCGACGTCGCGCTCGCGCCCGGCAAGACCTACAACTTCGGCTTCGCGATCCACGACGATCACGCGGCCGGCCGCTACCACCACGTGTCGCTCGGCTACACGCTCGGGATCGACGCCAAGGCGGACATCACCGCGGCGAAGCAATAATCAGGGGGAAGCGGGGCGCGCGAGGCGCTCCGTTCGGGACGGGGGAGCTGCGGCTCCCCCGTTTTGTTCCGGGCGTCCGCTCAGCGTTTCCAGTGCGCGAACAGCGGGCCATCCGCGCCGAACACCGGATCGCACTCGGGGAGCGGCACGCGCGCCACCGCCTCGGCCGCGCGCCGGACGCTCTTGACGAGCGGCGTGCAGGTGTCCGGGCGCTGTCCCGCCGGGTAGGCGCCGACCACGCCGAGCGCGCCGCGCGCGGAGAGCTTCTTGTGCCCCGTTCCCGCCGGCAGCACGACGACGTCGCCGGGTCGGGCGGTGATCGTGACGCCGCCGTCGCCGCCGAACTGCACCGTGACCTCGCCCTCGTAGATGCCGAGCGCCTCGTGCGCGGTGGTGTGAAAGTGGTGGAACGGGAACACGCCGTTGCGCCACGCCGCCGGCCAGCGGTTGCGGTCGAAGAGGCGCTCGAAGGCCACGGCGGGATCGGGTCCGGCGATCTCCACGGCGCCGGGATAGACGAGCAGCGGCCAGCGCGGGTGGTTCGGGATCGCGCCGTCCGGCCGGAGCAGGTGGGCGATGACGCGCGGCGCGGCCATGCGCGGGCTACGGGCGCGGCTCGCGCGCGGCCTGCGCCTCGAGCGCGGCGTAGTCCGCCTCGGTGCGCGCGGGCACCTCGCGCCGCTTGTGCTCGACGCCCTTCAGCAGGCACGCGAGCGCGTCGTTGTACGGCGTCGGCACCCCGAGCGCGCGGCCTTCCTCCACCAGGCGCGCATTGAGCGCGTCGATCTCGGTGCGCTTGCCGGCCTCGATGTGCTGCAGCATCGAGGGCCGGTTGAACTTCTTCCAGCAGTGCTCCTTCACGTGCGCGCGGAAGTCGGGATCGTCGAGCGTGATGCGCTTGGCTGCCGTCACCGCGAGGATCTCGTCGATCACCCGGTCCTGGAGCCGGTCGAGCGCCGGGACGCGCGCGAGCTCGCCCACCCGCAGGCCGGTGGTCGCGCAGATCGCGTTGACCGCGCAGTTGTGCGCGAACTTCGTCCAGACGAGCGCCATGATGCTCGGGTGGACGCGTGCCTCGAATCCGGCCTCCGCGAGCGCCGCGCGCAGGCGCTCGACCCGCGCGCTCGAGCCGCCGTCGATCTCGCCGACCGAGGTCATGCCCATGTGGGTGAAGCTCGCATGGCCCGGCCCGCGCATCGCGGCGCTGCACATGCTCGAGCCTGCCGCGACGCGCGGCTTGCCGAGGACCTCGACCAGCGTCTCGACGTTGCCGATGCCGTTCTGGAGCGTGATGGCGAAGCCGTCCGGCGCGAGCGCCGCGACGGCGGTCTCGGCGGCGCGGCGCGTGTTGTTCGCATCGGTCCAGACCATCGCGAGGTCGGCGCCCAGTCCGCGCGGTGGCTCGGTCACCGTCCTGGCGCGGATCTCGATCTCGCCCTTGACGCCGTCCAGCCGCAGGCCGCGGGCGTTGACGGCGGCGACGTGCTCCGCCCAGGTGTCGACGAACGTGACGTCGTGGCCGGCGAGCGCGAGCAGCCCGCCGAAGGTGGACCCCATGCCGCCCGCGCCGATCACGCAGATCTTCATGCGTCGTTCCTCCGCCACGGAGACTAGCCCAATCCGGCCGGGCGCCGATCGGCGCCGTCCCGGTCGCTTGCGGGGCCCCCGATCTGCTGTGTAAACTGCTGTGTAAGGAGATACACATGGCGACCAACTTATCCCTCGATCCCGAGCTCATCGAGCGCGCCCTGGAGGTGAGCGGCGAGCGGACCAAGAAGGCCGCCGTGACGCGCGCCCTGGAGGAGTTCATCGCGCGTCGTCGGCAGAAGCGGCTGGTCGAGCTGATGGGAAAGCTCGAATGGGATGAATCGTTCGACTACAAGGCCGAGCGCGCGCGCCGGTGAGCCTTTTCGTCGACACCAGCGTCTGGTCGCTCGCCTTCCGGCGCGACCAGGCGTCCGCGGCGCCGGAGGTGCGGGCACTGCGGCGTGCCCTCGAGGCCGGGGAGACCATCGTGAGCACGGGTCTCGTCTTGCAGGAGCTGCTGCAGGGCTTCGGCGGTCCGCGAGCGCGCCGGGACCTGGTCGACCGGTTCTCCGCCCTGCCGCTGCTCGCGCCCGAGCGGCAGGATCACATCGACGCGGCCGAGCTGCGCAACCGCTGCCGCCGGGCGGGCATACAGATCGGCACGATCGACGCCCTGCTCGCGCAGCTCTGCGTGCGGCACCGGCTGACGCTCCTGACGACTGACAACGACTTCGCGCGCATGGCCGCGCACTGCCCGCTGCAGATCTGGCGGCCCGATCGCGAGCCTCCCGCCTAGGTCGCCAGGATCAGGGGCGCCCCCCGCCGGCGGGGACGGCGCCCGCCATGCCATCCGGCGCGCGCGGTCGCGCCCGGCGACGCTACTTCCTCGCCGGCTCGCCCCTGAACGTGCTCTCGACGAGCGGCGGCGCGTCGAACTGCGGCGCGTGGCAGAGCGTGCACGCGTAGCGCCGCGCGTCGGCGACCTGCTGGCGCTTGCCGTCGGCGCCGACGAAATGGCTGTCGGAGAGCCGCGGCGCGCCCTTCTTCTTGTACGCGTCCTCGCCGTGGCACTCGAGGCACTGGTTGTCGGAGAGCGTCACCTCGTCGAAGTTGTCGGTCGCGTGCGGGATCAGCGGCGGCTGTCCCTGGAACGTGCGCGCGATCTTGTCCTGGCTGCCGGGCTTCTTCCCGAGCTGCTGGCGCACCGCTGGCGCCTGGTCGGGTGCCGCCGCGTCCGCGCCGCGCAGCGATTTCACGTCGGTCGGCCCCAGCGTCGTCGCGCACGCGGCGATCACGACCGCCGCCGACAGGATCCATCCGCTTCGCTTCATCTCGACACCTCCTCTAGTGCGTTGACCTTCATCCGCGCCCGGCGCACGCCGCCGGCTTGACCGCGGCCGGCCGCGTCTCGTCCCCCGTCCCGCGCAGCCCGAAGCGGAACACTTCCTTCGAGCAGACGTCGATGCAGCGCCCGCAGTTGGTGCAGTTGGGCGACAGGATCGCCGGCCCGACCCCGCGCGCGGCGCCCTTGAGCGCCGGCTTGATCACCTGCAGCTCGGGGCACACCGCGTAGCAGTCCATGCAGTCGTTGCACTGCGCGCGGCGCACCGCGACGACGCGCAGCGGGCTCTTCACCGCGAGCGCGCTGTAGAACGCGCCGACCGGGCAGACGTGCCCGCACCAGCCGTTCTGCGCGAAGAAGAGATCGAACAGGAACACCGCCAGGACGATCGCCCACGCCGCGCCGATCCCGAAGATCAGCCCGCGGTGGAACATCGACACCGGGTTCACGAGCTCCCACGCGATCGTGCCGGTGGCGCCGGCCAGCACGAGCGTCGCGCCGAGCACCCAGTAGCGGAGCTCGCGCGCAATGCGCACGCTCGTCTTGATGCCGAACCGGCGCCGCAGCCAGGCTGCGAGATCGGTCACCATGTTCACCGGGCACACCCAGGAGCAGTACGCGCGCCCGCCGACGAGGAAGTAGAAGACGACCACGATCGCGACGCCGACGAGCGCCTTCGTCTCCGGCGTGTGCCCCGCGAGCCACGACTGCAGGAGCACGTAGGGATCGGCGAGCGGCAGGATGTCCAGCGTGTAGCTGAAGTTCAGGTTGCCCTTGACGATCCAGACGCCCGCGAGCGGCCCCAGCAGGAAGAGCGCGAGGATCCCGAGCTGCGTCGCGCGGCGGGCCAGCAGCCACTTGTGCGCGGCGAACCAGCCGCGCGTCGCGATCGCTTCGGCGCCGGGCCGGCCGGGGGTCATCGGGCCTCCTCCGGACGGCGCGCGGGCAGCTGGATCGTGTCCTTGATCAGCGGGCCGCCGGCCTTCTCCTTCTCCTCCCAGCCGAGTCGGTAGTGCTTGCCGGGCGCCCCCTTCGCGAGCCGCACCGGCAGGACCTTGATCGCCGCCTGCTCGAGCACGCAGCCCTTCTCGCACTTGCCGCAGCCGGTGCACTGGTCCGAGTGCACGACCGGGATGAACAGCGTGTGCTTGCCGGTGCGCGTGTTGTGCTGCGGCTCGAGCGTGATCGCCTTGTCGAGCAGCGGGCACACGCGGTAGCAGACGTCGCAGCGCAGGCCGAGGAAGTTGAGGCAGGTCTCCTGGTCCACGAGCACTGCCAGTCCCATGCGCGCCGCGTTGATGTCGGTGAGCGCGTGGTCGAGCGCGCCGGTGGGGCAGGCCTTGACGCAGGGGATGTCCTCGCACATCTCGCACGGCCCGGTGCGCGCGGTGAAGTACGGCGTGCCGGTCGCGATCGGCTGCTCCGGCCGCGCCAGATCGAGGATCTTGTACGGGCAGTCGCGCACGCACATCCCGCAGCGGATGCACGCGCCCTGGAACGCGCGCTCGTCGAGCGCGCCCGGCGGCCGTAGCGCCTGGGGCGGCACGGCGCGCGCCTGCTTGGCGTAGAGGGCGAGGCCGCCAGCCCCCAGGCCGACCCCGCACGCCATCTTCGCCAGGCCGAGCAGGAACTGCCGGCGCGCCGCGCCCGACTTGTCCGCTTCGCCGCTCACGCGTGCCTCGCGATGCTCCGCCTTAAGCCTTCACCACCTTGACCGCGCACTTCTTGAAGTCGGTTTCTTTCGAGATCGGGCAGGTGGCGTCCAGCGTGAGCTTGTTCACCAGGCGGCCCTCGTCGAAGAATGGCACGAACACGGTGCCCTGCGGCATGCGGTTGCGGCCGCGCGTCTCGACGCGCGTCGTGACCTCGCCGCGCCGGGTGACGAGCTTGACCGTATCGCCCCGCTGCAGACCGCGCTTCTTCGCGTCCTCGGGGTTCATGAACACCCATGCCTCGGGGAACGCGCGGTGCAGCTCGGCCACGCGCCGGGTCATCGTGCCGGTGTGCCAGTGCTCGAGCACGCGGCCGGTGCACAGCCACAGGTCGTACTCGGCGTCGGGCGACTCCGCGGCGGGCTGGTAGGGCAGGGCAAAGATCCACGCCTTGCCGTCCGGCTTGCCGTAGAACCGCACGCCTTCGCCCTTCTTCACGTACGGGTCGTAGCCCTCCCGGTAACGCCACAGCGTCTCCTTGCCGTCCACCACCGGCCAGCGCAGGCCGCGCGCCTTGTGATAGAGGTCGAACTCGCCGAGGTCCTTCGCCTTGCCCAGGCCGAACTGGCGGTACTCCTCGAACAGGCCCTTCTGCACGTAGTAGCCGTACGCGTCCGACTCGTCGTTGCGGTAGCCCTTGATCGCGAAGCCGTTCACCTTCTCGAGCTCGGCGAGCGGGAACTTGTTCACCGCGCCGTTCGCGTAGAGGACGTCGTAGAGCGTCTTGCCGCGGTACTCGGGCATCTTGGCGATCAGCTCCTCCGGCCACACGTCCTCGACCTTGAAGCGCTTCGAGAACTCCAGGTACTGCCACAGGTCGGACTTCGCCTCGCCCGGCGCCTTCACCTGCTGGCGCCAGAACTGGCCGCGCCGCTCGGCGTTGCCGTACGCGCCCTCCTTCTCCGTCCACATCGCCGAGGGCAGGATCAGGTCGGCCGCGAGCGCGGTCACCGTCGGATACGCGTCGGACACGACGATGAAGTTCGCCGGGTTCCGGAAGCCGGGATAGCGCTCCGTGTTCATGTTCGGCCCGGCCTGCATGTTGTTGGTCGTCGTGGTCCAGTAGAAGTTGAGGCGACCGTCCTTGAGCATCCGGTCCTGCAGCACCGCGTGGAATCCGATCTGGCCGTTGATCGTGCCCTCGGGCAGCTTCCACACCTTCTCGGCGACTTTCCGGTGCTCGGGGTTCATCACCACCATGTCGGCGGGCAGACGGTGGGCAAAGGTGCCGACCTCGCGCGCGGTGCCGCAGGCCGAGGGCTGGCCGGTGAGCGAGAACGGGCTGTTGCCCGGCTCGGAGATCTTCCCGGTGAGCAGGTGCACGTTGTAGACCATGTTGTTGACCCAGGTGCCGCGCGTGTGCTGGTTGAAGCCCATCGTCCAGTACGAGGTCACCTTCGTCTTCGGGTCGGCGTAGGCCTTGGCGAGTGCCTCGAGCTTGTCCTTGGGCACGCCGGAGAGCGCGCTCACCTTGTCGGCGGTGTACTCCGCGACGAACGCCTTGAACTCGTCGAAGGTCATCGGGCTCGAGGCGTCCGGGTTGCCCTTCGGCTTGCCGTCGGGGCCGGGGTAGCCGTTGTTGCCCGCGCTCACCTCGAGCGGATGGTTCGGCCGCAGGCCGTAGCCGATGTCGGTGACGCCGCGCCGGAAGCTCACGTGCTTGGCCACGAAGTCCTGGTTCACTGCGTTCGTCTGGATGATGTAGTTCGCGATGTAGTTGAGGATCGCGAGGTCGGTCTGCGGCTTGAACACGAGCTCCACGTCGGCGAGCTCGCTCGAGCGGTGGCTGAAGGTGGTGAGCACGAAGATCTTGACGTGCTTCGCCGTCAGCCGCCGGTCGGTGATGCGCGACCACAGGATCGGGTGCATCTCGGCCATGTTCGAGCCCCACAGCACGAACGCATCCGCGTGCTCGGCGTCGTCGTAGACGCCCATCGGCTCGTCGGCGCCGAAGGTGCGCATGAAGCCGGCCACCGCCGAGGCCATGCAGTGGCGCGCGTTCGGGTCGATGTTGTTCGAGCGGAAGCCCGCCTTGAAGAGCTTGTTGGCGGCGTAGCCCTCCCAGATCGTCCATTGGCCGGAGCCGAACATGCCCACTGCGGTCGGACCCTTCGCCTTGAGGGTGGCCTTGCACTTCTCCTCCATGATGTCGAAGGCCTGCTTCCAGGTGACCGGCGCGAACTCGCCGTTCTTGTCGAACTTGCCGTCCTTCATCCGCAGGAGCGGCGTCGTGAGCCGGTCCTTGCCGTACTGGATCTTGGAGAGGAAGTAGCCCTTGATGCAGTTGAGGCCCTTGTTGACCGGCGCGTCCGGGTCGCCCTGGGTCGCGACGACGCGGCCGTCCTTCACCCCGACGAGCACGCCGCAGCCGGTGCCGCAGTAGCGGCACACGCCCTTGTCCCAGCGCACGCCGTCGGCGGCGGCGCCTGCCTGCGCGAGCGCCTCGTTCACGCCGGGGATCGTCACCCCGGCCGCGCCCGCAGTGGCGGCGATGGCGCTCGTCTTGATGAAATCGCGTCGCGTCATGGACATGGTTCGCTCTCCTCTATGCGGATCCGGGCTCGTCGACGAGGGCTTCGTCGTGGTGGTAGACGAGGGCTGCGGACAGCACGCCCGGCAGCCGGCTGATGTCGTCGAAGGCGGCGGTCATCTCGGCGTCGGCTGCGCGCTCGACCGTGACGACCATGCGCCCTTCGGGAGTCACTGCGTGGACCTCGACGCCGGGCATCGCCGTGAGCCGTTCGCGCAGCGGCTCGGCCTGGCCCGGCTGCGCCGCAACGAGGATGCCGGTGATGTTCAAGGGGTCGGTCCGCATGCCCCGGATGTCGTCCGGGTCTTTTCGCTATTCAAGTCCTTGCGCGGTCCGATTAATTTGATGCGCATCAAGGGGGTCTGGCGCTGCAACACAAAGAATTGATCGCCCGATGAAGCGGCCTTTTTCGCCTCGCGTGCGTCTTTCACAGGTCACGATTCCGGAGCGGCTCATGCAGTCAAGGCACGCCTTCGGCGCTGCGCTCCTCGCGCTCTGGGTCGCCGCAGGCGCTGCGGCGGCGGCCAACGGCGTCGCCGAGGTCCGGATCGAGAACTACAAGTTCGACCCGCCCGAGCTCAAGGTGAAGGTCGGCACCACGGTGAAGTGGGTGAACAACGAGAAGCGCGCGAGCCACTCGGTCATCTGGCTCGGGCCGGGGGGCTTCGAGTCCGAGCGCATGTTCCCGGGCGAGTCCTATCAGCGCAAGTTCGACAAGGCGGGAACCTATTCTTACGGCTGCGGACCGCACCCCGAGATGAAGGGTGTGGTGGTGGTGGAGTAGCGGCGCTCCGTCGGCGTGCGCCTCGCGGCACTCATCCTGCTCGCCGCCGCGCTCGCGCTCCCGGGCGCAGGCGCGGCAGACGTCGCGAGCGCCTATCCGCAGCTCCGCCAGTTCTTCCCGACCGCCGACCGCTTCGGCGACTTCGAGGGGACGCCGCCGGCCGCGGCGGCGTATCGCGGACGCGAGCTCATCGGCTACGCCTTTCGCACGAACGACGTTGTCCGCATTCCCGCGTACTCGGGCAAACCGATCGACACGCTGGTCGGGTTCGACCTCGGCGGGCACATCACCGGCCTCGCGATCGTCCACCACGACGAGCCGATCCTCGCGGTCGGCATCACCGAGGCGCGACTGAAGGCCTTTACCGACCAGTACCGCGGGAAGCACGTCCTGGATCGCGTCGCGATCGGCGCCGAGCGCGAGGGGCATGTCGCGATCGACACGATCTCCGGGGCCACGATCACCGTGATGGTCCAGAACCAGACGGTGATGCTCGCCGCGCGACTCGTCGCCGAGTCGCGCGGACTCGCGCCGCCGGTCGGCATTCCGGCGCCGACCGCGCCCGCGGCGACGCACAATCCGCAGGCCGGCCGCGCGCAGGGCCCGGCGGTCCCGGGGTGGACGGGCGCGGGGCCCGCCCCGGCCGGCGAGCCGCTCTGGGTCGGCATCTGGCGCAATCGCACCGTCGAGATCGCGCTCCTCGTCGTCGGGCTCGCCGCGCTCGCCGCGATCCTCGTCTTCCAGGACTGGCTCGCGCGCAAGCCGACGCTCCTCTGGTACGTCCGTCGCGGGTTCCTGCTCTACACGCTGTTCTTCATCGGCTGGTTCGCCCTCGCGCAGCTCTCGATCGTTCACGTGTTCACCTTCGTGCACGCGGTGATGCGCGAGTTCCACTGGGAGACGTTCCTGATCGACCCGATGATCTTCATCCTGTGGGGCTTCGTCGCGCTGACGCTGCTCCTGTGGGGGCGCGGGGTGTACTGCGGATGGCTCTGTCCGTTCGGCGCGCTGCAGGAGCTCGCCAACCAGGTTGCGCAGCGCCTCGGCGTCCGGCAGCTCGAATTCCCCGAGGTCATTCACGAGCGCCTCTCGGCGGTGAAGTACCTGATCCTCATCCTGCTCTTCGGCGTGTCGCTGCAGTCGACCCTGGAGATGGTGCGCTACGCCGAGGTGGAGCCGTTCAAGACCGCGATCACGCTGCGCTTCCAGCGCGAGTGGCCGTTCGTGCTCTACGCCGGCGGACTGGTGCTCGTGTCGCTCGTCAACCGCAAGTTCTTCTGCAAGTACCTGTGCCCGCTCGGCGCGGCGCTCGCGATCCCGGGCCGGTTCCGGGTGTTCGACTGGTGGCTGCGCCGGCGCCGCGAGTGCGGGCGGCCGTGCCAGACCTGCGCCAGGGAGTGCGAGGTGCGGGCGATCCGGCCGACCGGCGAGATCAACGCGAACGAGTGCCACTACTGCCTCGACTGCCAGGTGACCTACTACAACGAGGCGAAGTGCATGCCGCTCCTCGAGCGCCGTAACCGCCACCAGCGTGCCGCGCGCGCGCGCGAGGTGGTGCGCGCGATGGGCGCTGACGCCGGCAGGGAGGGACTGGAGCGGAGCGGGCAGCCCGGCGGTCGGGCGCCACCCGTTTAGCAGAGGTTAAAGCCCTCCTCAAATGCCCCCTCTAGAGTGCGCAGGCAGATTTCAAATGGGCACAGAAGGAGGGCTAATGAGCCGCCGCCACGTCGCACGAACAACCCTCGCCGCGGCGATCGCAGCGGCCTCGATCGGGCTCGTCCACGCGCAGGCGCAGAAGCCGGTGCACCCCGGCACCCCGGGCGAGGATCTCCGCTATCGCGGCGCGCCCGTCCCGATCAAGCCGGGCGAGGCGCAGGACCGGATCACGCCGAAGGCGCCGCCGATGACCCCCGACGAGTTCGCGCGCGCGAAGCAGATCTACTTCGAGCGCTGCGCGGGCTGCCACGGCGTGCTGCGCAAGGGCGCGA
>CAZIXQ010000100.1:0-12056 GCA_964543155.1 uncultured Enterobacteriaceae bacterium | reverse complement strand
TCGTCCCTACGTTCACATGCGGCTTCGTACGCTCGAATTTGCCCTTTGCCATGGCTGCTACCCTTGCTGTGCTCTGCGATGGTGATGGTTGGTGTTGTCGAATTCCGTTTCGCCGGCCCGATGCCGCTGCTACCGTTGCCGCCAGTCTTGGTGCCGATGGAGCGGATTGAACGCTCGACCTCTCCCTTACCAAGGGAGTGCTCTACCACTGAGCTACATCGGCGAGTCCGTTCGCCCCGCGCGCTCCCCTTTCCTTCCGGCAATGACCCCACGACGCGTTGGAGCGGGTGAAGGGAATCGAACCCTCGTCATAAGCTTGGAAGGCTTCTGCTCTACCATTGAGCTACACCCGCATGCATCCTGAGGTTCGATTCGTGGTGAGCCCGTCGTTCGCGCGATGTTGCTGGTGGAGGGGGTAGGATTCGAACCTACGTAGGCGCATGGCCAACAGATTTACAGTCTGCCCCCTTTAGCCGCTCGGGCACCCCTCCGAACGAAACGCGTGATTATGTGGCGTTTTCCCTGTGCTGTCAAACCTCTAGCCTCCAGGTTCCCGCTCCGCGCGGGGGGCGGGCAAGGACCGTGCCCAGCCAACCGTAAGTACCCGGCGACTCGCTAGAATCCGGCACACGCCCGCCTTGCGCGCGCCCCGGCACGCATGGCGCCCCAGGACTGTCAAAGGACCGCTCGTGGCCAAATCGTTCGCATCGCACGCCGACCTCGCCGACAAGCCGGTCACGTTCGCCCGGCTCTCCGAGAATGCCTACGCTTATACGGCCGAAGGGGATCCGAATACCGGAATCGTCGTCGGCGACGACGGCGTGATGGTCATCGACACGCAGGCGACGCCTGCGATGGCACAGGACGTCATCAGGCACGTGCGGCAGGTGACCGACAAGCCGATCAGGTACGTCGTGCTCACGCACTACCACGCCGTGCGGGTGCTCGGCGCCTCGGCCTATCGGCCGCAGGAAATCATCGCCAGCCAGGCGACGCTCGAAATGATCCGGGAACGCGGCAAGGA
Source organism: uncultured Enterobacteriaceae bacterium (assembly GCA_964543155.1). Taxonomy (GTDB): domain Bacteria; phylum Pseudomonadota; class Gammaproteobacteria; order Burkholderiales; family SG8-39; genus JAGVSZ01. The sequence goes on along the minus strand of CAZIXQ010000100.1, from coordinate 11,032 downwards.
GGACATGGCCTCCGAGATCGGCCGCTTCCCGCGGCTCTTCCGCGACGTGGAGTCGATTCCCGGCCTGACCTGGCCGACGATCACGTTCGAGCGGGAAATGACCGTGTGGATGGGAAGCCTGGAAGTGCGGATCAGCCACGTGGGGGCGGGCCACACGCGGGGCGATTCGATCGTATGGCTCCCCGCCCAGAGAGTGCTCTTCTCCGGCGACCTCGTCGAATACAACGCGGGTATCTATACCGGCGATGCCCAGCTGGCCGAGTGGCCGGCCACCCTCGACCGGCTCGCGGCGTTCGAGCCCGAGCGGCTGGTGCCCGGACGCGGGCCCGCCATGACGACGGCCGCGGACTGCCTGAAGGCGATCGCCTTCACGCGCGACTTCGTGAGCGCGCTCTACGGGTGCGCGCAGGAGGGGGTCGCTGCGGGGAAGGGGCTGAAGCAGGTGTACGAGGCGGCGCGCCGGCGGCTCGACCCGGCGTACGCCCGCTATCCGATCTACGAGCACTGCATGCCGTTCGACGTCACCCGCGCGTTCGACGAGGCGAGCGGCTTGAAGCATCCGCGAATCTGGACGGCCGAGCGCGATCAGGAGATGTGGAAGTCGCTCGAGGGCTGAGGATCCCGCCGCCCCGGCAGGTAGAATTTCGCGCGCGGCGCAGGACACGATCCTGCTGTCGCGGCAACGCCCCGCCGCCACGACCCGGCGTCCCGGGGCCGCATGCCCACCTGCGCCATGCCGGTCTGGAGGAGGCACGATGAACGCACCCGCGGAACTGCACGCCGTCACGCTCGACGACAAGTATTCCCTCGAGCGCGGTCGGGTCTTTCTGAACGGCGTCCAGGCACTCGTCCGACTGCCGATGCTGCAGCGCCAGCGCGACCTCGCGGCGGGGCTCAACACCGCCGGCTTCGTCTCGGGCTATCGGGGCTCGCCGCTTGGCGGACTCGACCAGGCGCTCTTCCGAGCCAAGCGCTTCCTCGATCAACATCACGTGGTGTTCCAGCCGGGGGTCAACGAGGATCTGGCGGCCACCGCGATCTGGGGCACGCAGCAGGTCAATCTGTTCCGGGGTGCGAAGTACGACGGCGTCTTCGGCCTGTGGTACGGAAAAGGGCCGGGCGTCGATCGCTGCGGCGACGTCTTCCGCCACGCGAATGCCGCGGGGACCTCCAGGCACGGGGGGGTGATCGTGTGCGCGGGCGACGACCATGCAGCGAAGTCCTCGACCCTGCCGCATCAGACCGACCATATCTTCAAGGCCGTGATGATGCCGGTGCTCTACCCGGCGTCGGTACAGGAGTACCTCGACCTCGGCGTGCACGGCTACGCGATGTCGCGCTATTCGGGCTGCTGGGTGGCGTTCAAGTGCGTCACCGACGTCGTCGAGAGCTCCGCCTCGGTGCAGGTCGACCCCGACCGCGTCCGGATCGTCCTGCCGACCGACGTCGTGTTGCCGCCCGAGGGCCTGAACGTCCGCTGGCCCGATCCGTTCCTCGTGCAGGAAGAGCGGCTGCTGCACTACAAGCTCTACGCGGCGCTCGCCTACTGCCGCGCGAACAGCCTCAACCGCGTCGTCATCGACAGCCCGCGCGCACGGCTCGGGATCATCACCTCGGGCAAGGCCTACATGGACGTGCGCCAGGCGCTCGAGGACCTCGGGATCGACGAGCGGCTCGCCGCCGAGATCGGCATCCGGCTCTACAAGGTGGGCATGACCTGGCCGCTCGAGTCCGAGGGTGTGCGCCGGTTCGCGCAGGGCCTGGAGGAGATCCTCGTCGTGGAGGAGAAGCGCCAGTTCCTCGAGTACCAGCTCAAGGAGGAGCTGTACAACTGGCGCGAGGACGTCCGTCCGCGCGTGGTCGGCAAGTTCGACGAGAAGGGCGAGTGGGCGCTGCCGCACGGTGCCTGGCTGCTGCCCGCGGCGGGCGAGCTCTCGCCCGGCATCGTCGCAAGAGCGATCGCCGCGCGCATCGCGCGCTTCCACACCTCCGACCGCATCAAGGCGCGGCTCGCGTTCCTGGAGGCGAAGGAGAAGGCGCTCGCCCACCCGCGCGTCGCGGTCCAGCGCGTCCCGTACTTCTGCTCCGGCTGCCCGCACAACACCTCCACGCGCGTCCCGGAGGGCAGCCGTGCGACCGCCGGGATCGGCTGCCACTTCATGGCGGTCTGGATGGACCGCAACACCGCGACCTTCAGTCACATGGGCGGCGAGGGCGTGTCCTGGATCGGCCAGGCGCCGTTCACCGAGGAGCGCCACATCTTCGCCAACCTCGGCGACGGCACCTACTACCACTCCGGATTGCTCGCGATCCGCGCTGCCGTGGCCGCGAAAGCGCCGATCACCTACAAGATCCTCTACAACGACGCGGTCGCGATGACCGGCGGGCAGCGCATCGACGGCCCGCTCACGGTGCCGATGATCGTCGACCAGGTGGCGGCCGAGGGCGTCGAGCGGATCGTGGTCGTCACCGACGATCCGGACAAGTACCGAGGCGTCGCGCTCAAGGGCGGCGTACCGGTGCGGCATCGCGACGACCTCGACGCCGTGCAGCGCGATCTGCGCGAATACCCCGGCGTATCGGTGCTCGTCTACGACCAGACTTGCGCGGCCGAGAAGCGGCGCCGGCGCAAGCGCGGCACCTTCCCCGACCCACCGAAGCGCGTGTTCATCAACGAGCTGGTGTGCGAGGGATGCGGCGACTGCGGGGTCAAGTCGAACTGCGTCTCGGTCGAGCCGCTCGAGACCGAGTTCGGCCGCAAGCGCACCATCAACCAGTCCTCGTGCAACAAGGACTACTCGTGCGTGAAGGGCTTCTGCCCGAGCTTCGTGACCGTCGAGGGCGGCCGCGTGCGGCGCGGCAAGGCGCTCGCAGAGGGCGGGGACGACTGGGGGCCGCTGCCCGAACCGCAGCTGCCGGTGACCGACCGCCCGTACGGCATTCTCGTCACCGGGATCGGCGGCACCGGAGTGATCACCGTGGGTGCGCTGCTCGGGATGGCGGCGCACATCGAGGGCAAGGGCGTCAGCGTGCTCGACATGACCGGGCTCGCGCAGAAGAACGGCGCGGTCATGTCGCACGTCCGCATCGCGGCCCGGCCGGAGGAGCTGTACTCGGCCAGGATCGCCGCTGGCGATGCGAACGCGGTCATCGCGTGCGACATGGTGGTCGCAGCGGGCGCCGAGGCGCAGTCGAAGATGCAGCCGGGGCGCACGCGCGCGGTGGTCAACAGCGCGGAGGTGGCGACCGCCGACTTCACGCGCAATCCCGATTGGGCATTTCCGGGCGGCGACATGCGGACCGAGATCGAGGGCGCGGTCGGCGCCGCCGGTGCCGACTTCGTCGACGCGACGCGCCTCGCGACCGCCCTGCTCGGCGATGCGATCGCCACCAACCCGTTCATGCTCGGCTACGCGTACCAGAAGGGCCTCGTGCCGGTCACGGCGGCGGCGATCGAGCGCGCAATCGAGCTGAACGCGGTTGCGGTCGACGCGAACCGGAAGGCGTTCCTGTGGGGCCGGCGGGCCGCGCACGACCTGGCGCGCGTGGAGCGCGTCGCAACGCCGCCCGAAGTGATCCCGATCACCCAGCATCTCTCGCGCACCCTCGACGAGATCATCGCCCGCCGGGTCGAATTCCTCGCCGAGTATCAGGACACCGCGTACGCCGCGCGCTACCGCGCGCTCGTCGACCGCGTGCGCGCGGCAGAGTCGGCTCTGGGCCTGGGCACGAAGCTCACCGAAGCGGTGGCGCGCTACTACTTCAAGCTGATGGCCTACAAGGACGAGTACGAGGTCGCGCGCCTCTACTCGCGGCCGGAGTTCCTGCAGCGCATCCGCACGACGTTCGACGGCGACTTCAGGCTGAAACTCCATCTCGCGCCACCGCTCCTCAACCGACCCGACCCGGTCTCTGGCGAAGCGAGGAAATCGGAGTTCGGGCCATGGATGCTCGGCGCGTTCAGGGTGCTCGCGAAGCTCAAGGGCCTGCGGGGCACCGCGCTCGACATCTTCGGCCGCACCGAGGAGCGCCGCACGGAACGCCAGCTCATCGCCGATTACGAGCGCACGATCGACGAACTCCTCGCGCACCTCGATCGCGAGCGCCATGCGACTGCGGTCGCGATCGCGCGGATTCCCGAGGAGATTCGCGGCTTCGGCCACGTGAAGATGCGCAACTTGAAGACGGCCAAGGAGAAGGAGGCCGAGCTGCTGGCGGCGTTCCGCTCGCCCGCGCCGGCGCCAGCGAAGGCCGCTTGAAGCTGCTGCGGCGCGAGCGGTATCCCGAGATCCCATGGAAGAACGGCCGTGGGAGCGCGCGTCTGCTCGCCGCGTCGCCGCCGGGCGCGGCGTTCGACGCGATCGACTGGCAGGTGAGCCGCCCCGAGATCGCCCGTGACGGACCGTTCTCGACCTTCCCCGGGCTCGACCGCCAGTTCATGCTCGTCGACGGAAAGGGACTCACCCTGCGGCTGCGGACCGATCCGGACGGGCCCGCGTTCGAGCGACCCATCACCAACCCGCTCGAACCCTTCGCCTTCCGCGGCGAGTGGGACGTCGAGTGCCTGCTGCACGAGGGTCCGGTCCAGGTGTTCAACGTCATGACCCGCCGCGGCCGGGCCGGCGCGCGGCTCGAGATCGTGGAGGCAAACGCAGGACGGCCCGTCGCCAAGGCCGCGGGCGAGACCCTGCTCGTCTACGTGGCGCGCGGCCCCGTCGCGGCATGGGGCCGCTGGGGCAAGGCCACGCTCGCGGCCGACGACTCGATCCTGGTCGACGAGCCTGGCGACGCCGAGATCGCGATCGCGCCGGCAGACGAACGGGCTGGCCGGCTCGTCGCCGTGCGCCTGCACGTGGAACGCGCGTGACGCACGCCGGCAGCATCCCTTGCGGCTTCGAGCGGCTCGACTCCATCAGCCCGTTCCACGAGCTGGTCGGGCCGCTGTACAAGAAGGCCGAGCCCGACGCGTTCCACGTCGGGATGGTGGTCGCGCGCAAGCACCTGAACACGCATGGCGTGGTCCACGGCGGCATGATCTGCACGCTCGTCGACTTCGCGATGGGCTACGCAGCGCGCTTCGTCACCGACCCGCCGCGCCAGCTCGTCACGACCAGCCTCTCGGTCGACTTCGCGGGCAACGCACGCGTCGGCGACTGGATCGAGGCCCGGGTGGACATCATGCGACCGGGCCGGCAGGTGGCCTTCGTCAACTGTTTCGTCTTTCACGCCGGCGAGCGCATCGCGCGAGGCAGCGGCACCTTCCTCGTCCTGCGCCGCGGCTGACCCGCGCCACGCCCGGCAGTCGACCGCCGCCGGCGTCGCCGCCAGCCCTACGCGGCGCGCAGCGCGCGCCAGACCTTCTCGCGCGTCGTCGGCATGTCGATGTGCCTCAGTCCGGTGCGGGCATGCAGCGCATCGACGACCGCGTTCACCACCGCCGCCGGCGCTCCGACCGCCCCCGCCTCGCCCGCGCCCTTCACCCCGAGCGGGTTGCCGGTGCACGGCACGTTGCGGAACTCGCAGTCGAACGAGGGCACGTCGTCGGCGCGCGGCATCGCATAGTCCATGAAGGACCCGGCGAGAAGCTGGCCGCTCTCCGGGTCGTAGTAGGCGTGCTCGAGGAGCGCCTGGCCGACGCCCTGCACCGTGCCGCCGTGGATCTGGCCCTCGGCGAGCAGCGGGTTCAGGGTGCGCCCGAAGTCGTCGACGATCGTGTAGCGCTCGATCGTCGTCGCGCCGGTATCCGGGTCGATCTCGACCTCGATGATGTGGCAGCCGTTGGGGTAGGTGTACTTCTCGGGATTGCGCGTGTGCGTGGCCACGAGGCCACCGGCCTTCTTCGCGACCACGAAGATCGACACGCCGCGATCGGTGCCGGCGATCCAGTAGCTGCCGTCGCGGTACTCGATGTCCGCCGCGGCGGCCTCGAGGAGGCTCGCCGCGGTCTCCTCGCCCTTTGCGACCGCCTCGTCCGCCGCGGCGATCGCCGCGACGCCGCCGATCGCGAGGAACCGGCTGCCGCCGGTCAGACCGCTCGGCACGACGTCGGTGTCGCCCTGCACGACCTCGATCGCCTCCGCGTCGATGCCGAGCTTCTCGGAGAGCACCTGCTTGAAGCTGGTGACGTGCCCCTGGCCGTTGTCCTGCATGCCGGAGATCACCGTCGCCTTGCCGTCGCCGCCGACCTTGAGGGTGATCGTGTCGCCGTTGCCGCCGCCGCAGCGCTCGATGTACATCGCGAGCCCGATGCCGCGCAGGCGCCCGCGGCGCGCCGCCTCCGCGCGCCGCGCCGCGAATCCCGCCCAGTCGGCCTTCTCCATCGCCCGCCGCATCGCGCCCTCGAAGTCGCCGCTGTCGTATTCGCTCTCGACCGGGGTCTGATAGGGGAACGTGTCGATGAAGTTGCGCCGGCGGATCTCGTCCGGCGCGAGACCGAGCTCGCGCGCGGCGACGTCCACCACGCGCTCGACGAGATAGATGCCCTCCGGTCGGCCGGCACCGCGGTAGGCATCCACCGGCACCGTGTTCGTGAGCACACCTTTGACGTTCAGCGTTATCGCCGGGATCCGGTAGACGCTCGAGAGCACGAACAGCGCAAGCTGCGGGATGAACGGGCCGAAGTTCGAGAGGTAGCCGCCCATGTTCGCGTAGGTCGTCACGCGCAGGGCGAGGAACTTCGCGCCACCGTCGAGCGCGAGCTCGACGATCGAGTGGTTGTCGCGGCCCTGCACGTCGCTCACGAACGTCTCGCTGCGCTCGCCGGTCCAGCGCACCGCGCGCTTCAGCCTGCGCGAGGCCCAGACCACGAGCGGCTGCTCGGGATGCAGGAAGATCTTCATGCCGAATCCGCCGCCGACGTTCCCCGAGACGACGCGCAGCTTCTCCTTGTCGAGCTTCAGGATCGCCTCGGTGATCTGGCCGTGGATGACGTGCGGACCCTGTGTCGGGGTGTAGAGCGTCGAGCGATCCGTCGCCGCATCGTAGTCGGCGACGGCGACGCGCGGCTCGAGCGGGTTGGCGACGAGGCGATTGTTCTCGAGCTCGACCTTGACCACACGGGCCGCGCGCTCGAATGCGGCGTCGACGGCCTTCGCATCGCCGAACGCGAGCTCGAAGCAGACGTTGTCCTTGATTGCGGGCCAGACGAGCGCGGCGCCCGGCTGCGTCGCGCCGAAGGTGTCGGCGACGGCGGGAAGCGGATCGTAGTCGACTTCGACGAGCTCGGCCGCATCCTTGGCCCGCGCGAGCGTGTCGGCGACGATCAGCGCGACCGGATCGCCGACGTGGCGCACGCGTTCGGCCGCGAGCAGCGGTCGCGGCGTCTCGCCGCGCGGGCTGCCGTCCGGATTGGTCACCGGAATCATGCACGGGATCTCGCCGAGGCCGTCCGCCTTCACCTCGGCGCCGGTCAGCACCGCGAGCACGCCTGGCGCCTTCCGCGCCGCCGACGCGTCGATCCTCCGGATGGCGGCGTGCGCGTGCGGCGAACGCAGCACGTACGCGTGCACCTCGCTGGCGAGCCGGACGTCGTCGGCGTAACGGCCGCGCCCCTGGATGAGGGCGGCGTCTTCGAAGCGGGGGACGGATTGCCCGGAAGCGAACTTGGTCATGGCGAGTCGCGGGAAATTGAACGGGGGAGCGCAAAGAGCGCCGATTCTCTCCCGTCGGGCGCCGTACGCGCAATGCGGAAATCGCACGGGCGTTCGCGCCCGCCGCAGCGCGCGCACGCGGGTCGCTGAAGTCGCACCGGGCCGTATAGAATCGCGCCATGCGCTGCAGATGGATCTCGCGCGTTCCGAGGTGACCGGACGCGGCCTTGGCAGAGGGTCGGATCGATGAGCGCAAAACCGGACCCGGCTGACGACCGCGCGCTCGTGCGCGGGGAATCCTTCGTCGGCGACGACACGCCCGACGCGGCCGAGCGCCAGCTCTGCCGCGCCGATCTCGAGAACAACGCGCTGCGGCGCGCACTGGAGGCCTCGCCGCTCGCGGGCGAGCTGCTCTCGGAAGCCGAGCTCGAAGCCTCGCTCCAGGAGGCGCTCGCCTCGCCGCACCGCCTGCCGGACGTCTGGCTGTTTGCCTACGGGTCCCTCGTCTGGAACCCCGTGCTCGAGTTCGACGAGCGCGTGGTGGCAACCGCGCACGGGTGGCACCGCAGCTTCTGCCTCGCCTCGCGCGTGAACCGCGGTACGCCGGAAAAGCCCGGCCTCGTGCTCGGGCTCGATCGCGGCGGGCGCTGCACCGGCGTGGCCTACCGCATACCGGAGCGGGTCGCGGAGCAGGAGCTGCGCCTGCTGTGGCGGCGCGAGATGCTGCTCGGCTCGTACGCGCCGCGCTGGGTGCTCGTGACCCACGGCGCGCGCTCGATCCGCGCGCTGGCGTTCGTCGTCCGCCGCGGACGCTCGGGCTATGCCGGGCGGCTGCCGGCCGAGACGATCGTCGAACGGCTGATCCACGCCCGCGGGGCGATCGGGTCCGGGATCGACTACCTCCGCCAGACCCTCGACGGGCTGGCCGCAATCGGCATCCGCGACCCGAACCTGATGCACCTGGACGCGCTCATCCGGGCCCGGCTGGGCGAGGAGGAGCCCCACCGGCCGCGCGCCGACCTGCAGCTCTGAGCACTATTGCGCGGCGCAACGCCCACCCGGGGTCAACTGCGGGCGACAATGCGCGTTGCCAAGGTGTCGCTCCCCGGATCCCGCCCGTGTCGCTCACTCGCGAAGACCTCGAAACCGGCCGCATGCGCCGGCTGTGGTCGGAATGCGCGACCGGGCCGCGCGTCCTCTCGGACGAGGAGCTCGAGGCCTCGGTCGCGCAGGTCCTCGACGGGGCGTGCCCGGGGGCCGACGTCTGGGTATTCGCCTACGGCTCGCTCATCTGGAATCCGCTCTTCCACTACGCGGAGCGGCGCCGCGCCACCCTGCGGGGCTTCCATCGCCGGTTCTGCCTGTGGTCGACGATGGGGCGCGGCAGCCCGGAGCACCCCGGACTGGTCCTCGGCCTCGACAACGGCGGCGCCTGCTGCGGTCTCGCCTACCGCCTGCCGGCGGACCAGGCACTGGCGGAACTGCAGCTGCTCTGGCGGCGCGAGATGGTGGTCGGCTCGTACGTGCCGCGCTGGGCGCGCGTCGAGACGGCCCCGGGCGCGGGCGATCACGCGTGCGTCGAGGAGCTGCGCGCGCTCGCCTTCGTGGTGAACCACGCGCACCCGAACTACGCCGGCCGGCTCGCGTTCGAGACGGTGGCGCAGGCCCTCGCCTGCGCGCGCGGCCATCTCGGCACCTCCGCCGAGTATCTCTTCCATACCGTCGAGGCGCTCGACGCGCACGGGCTGAAGGACGCGCACCTCGAACGGCTGCGCGACCGCGTGCGCGTCCACCAGGCCGCTCCGGCCATGCCGGACCGGCATGACGGCTAGCGCGGCGCCGGCGCTGCCGGAACGATCCCGCCGCCGCTAGAATCCGCGCCTGCGCTGCGCGTACACTGCGCGCTTTCGCTGCATACGGCGCCGCCATGATCTTCGACCTGCGCATCTACACGCTGCACAACAACAAGTTCGGCGACTGGCTGAAGCTCTACGAGCAGTACGGCCACGCGACGCAGGTGAAGCACTGCGGCGAGCCGGTCTTCTACGCGACCACCGAGGTCGGCACCCTCAACCAGGTCGTGCACGTGTGGAAGTACGCGAGCCAGGCCGACCGCGAGGCGAGGCGCGACGCGCTCATGGCCGACCCGGCGTTCCAGGACTACCTGCGGCGCAGCCGCGAGCTCGGCGCGCACCAGCACCAGGAGTGCCGCATCCTGAAGTCGACCGCGTTCTCGCCGCTGTAGCGCGATGGCTGCCGCTCCGAAGGCGTGCGTGATGGGCCACCCGGTGGCGCACTCGCGCTCGCCGATGATCCACGGCTACTGGCTGCGCACGCTCGGCATTCCCGGTGCCTACGAGCTGAAGGACCTGGCGCCCGAGGCGTTCCCGGAGTTCCTCACCCATCTCGAGGCGCATGGTTTCGTGGGTGGCAACGTGACGGTGCCGCACAAGGAGGCCGCGTTCCGGCTCGTCGACCGGCGCGACGAGGCGGCCGAGGCGGTCGGCGCGGTCAACACCGTGTGGCTCGAGCGCGGCCGGCTGATGGGCGGGAATTCCGACACCCACGGATTCGTCGCGAACCTCGACGATCGCGCGCCCGGCTGGGACGTCCCCGGCGGCCGTGCCGTGGTGCTGGGCGCCGGGGGTGCGGCACGCTCGGCGGCCTACGCACTTGCGACGCGTGGCCTGACCGTGATGCTGGCCAATCGCACGGTGGAGCGGGCACGCAGCCTCGCCGCGGACTTCGGCCCGCGCGTGAGCGGGCACGGGTACGACGTGCTTCCGCGGCTGCTGCCGGAGGCGGATCTCCTCGTCAACTGCACCTCGCTCGGCATGACCGGCAAACCGCCGCTCGAGGTGGACATCACCCCGCTCAAATCGAGTGCGGTCGTGTACGACGTCGTCTACGTGCCGCTCGAGACCGATCTGCTCGCGGCCGCCCGCGCACGCGGGCACAGGACGGTCGACGGCCTGGGCATGCTGCTGCAGCAGGCCGGGTTCGGGTTCCGCAAGTGGTTCGGGGGGGACCCGCGGGTGACCCCGGCGCTGCGCGCGCTGGTCGAGGCCGACATCATCGCCAAAGACCAGCGTGCCAAGACCGGGAAATGACGGGTAAGCTCCCGTCCCTCAAGACTTTCGCCTGGAGGAGGATCCAAATGAAGAATCGAGTCGCAGTTCTCGCCGCGGCCCTCGGGCTCGCCGCGGGCGCGGTCCACGCGCAGCAGACCGTCAACATGCCGATCGTCATCGAGCTGTCCGGCGCCGGCGCGGTGTCGGGCACGAATTTCCGCGACGGCGCGGTGCTCGCGATCGACGAGATCAACGCGAAGGGCGGCATCCTCGGGCGCAAGATCGTCGCCCCGCAGTCCGACACGCAGAGCAACCCGGGCGTGTCGCGCGCCCAGGTGCAGAAGGCGATCGACGGCAACCCGTACGTGATCC
>CAZIXQ010000099.1:0-12254 GCA_964543155.1 uncultured Enterobacteriaceae bacterium | reverse complement strand
GGATGTCGAGCGGATTCGCGAACACCCGCCTGATCTCGATGCGGTGGATGCGCTGGAGCTCGGCCTCCCACTCGCGCACGTAGGGCTCGGCGGTGGCGATGACCGCCTCCTTCGCCTTCACCTCGACCGGCAGGATCTTGAACCGCTCGGCGTAGGCGCTCGACATCAGGTCGGTGACGCCGGCGAAGTTGATCTTGAGCGGATCGATGTGGAAGTAGGCGAGACCGGTCTTCGGTGCGTACCACTCGGTGAGCGCGTCGAGGGTGAGCAGCTTGTGCGGCGGCAGCGCGGAGCGCCACTTCTGGTCGGCCGCGACGACGAGCGGGTGGACGCTGCCCGCGCGGTGGGCGCGGCGGTCGGCGACGAGCCGCTCGGCCTCGGCGCGCGGCACCAGGCCGTCGGCGACGAGCGCGTTGATCACTTCGGCGACGGTCAGTCGGCGTTCTTCGTGGGCGACGGCTGCAACGGCCATTCTGCGTTCCCCGAGGGGTCTCAAACGTCACGCGGGGAACACATCCCCTCGTGCTCCCCTAGGCCAGAGGTCCCGGCGACACTCCGCCGGGACTCCAGGATTGTTGGACTATAGCCATAAAACCCTTACGTCTCAATGGCTTCGACCGGATTCTTCGACCTCGTTTTTTGACTTTGTGGGCGTTCTGAGCCATCCTCGCCGTCCCGCAGAGCTTGTGCCAGGAGCCCATTCATGCCGATCAAGCCCGGAGACCGCCTGCCCGACGGAATCCTCGAGGAGTTCAACGAGACCGACGCGCCCGGGTGCCCGGTCGGGCCCGCCAAGATCAACGTGGCCGACGCCGCGAAGGGCAAGAAGATCATCGTCTTCGGGCTGCCGGGCGCCTTCACCCCCACCTGCTCGGCCAAGCACGTTCCCGGCTACGTCGCGAATTTCGACAAGCTCAGGGCGAAGGGCGTCGACGAGATCTGGTGCATCTCGGTGAACGACGCCTTCGTGATGGGCGCCTGGGGCCGCGACCAGGCCTCCGGCGGCAAGGTGCGCATGCTCGCCGACGGACAGGCCGACTACGTGAAGAAGCTCGGGCTCGAGCTCGACATGACTGCGCGCGGCTGGGGCATCCGGTCGCGCCGCTACGCGATGCTGGTGGACGACGGCGTGGTGAAGTCGGTCAACGTCGAAGAGCCGGGCAAGTTCGAGGTGTCGAGCGCCGAGGCGATGCTCGCGAAGCTGTAGCCGCTCGACCCGGCGGGAAGGGCGTGCCGGCACCGGCACGCCTTTCCCGTATCTCCTCAGGCGAGGCGCGCGTCGAGCGTGATCTCGGTGTTCAGCAGGCGCGAGATCGGGCAGCCGGCCTTCGCGTCCTGCGCGGCCTTGTTGAAGACCTCCGCGCTGGCGTTGGGAATCCTGGCGACACAGTCGAGATGGATCTTCGTGACCGTCGGCTTGCCGTCCTTCATGTCGAAGTCGAGCGTCGCCTTGGTCTCGATGCTCTCCGGGGCGAGGTTGGCCTTGCCGAGCTCGGCGGACAGCGCCATCGAGAAACAGCCCGCGTGTGCGGCGGCGACGAGCTCTTCCGGGTTCGTGCCCTTCGCGGCCTCGAATCGCTGCGCAAACGTGTAGGCAGTGTTCGACAGCACCCCGCTGTCGACCGACACCGTGCCCTTGCCGTCCTTGAGTCCGCCGCGCCAGACCGCGCTTGCCTTGGATTGCCGAATCATGGGTCGCCTCCTTCGTGTGGACCGCTGGGAACCTTAGCATGGCGGCCCGCACGGATGACCACGGTGAGCGCGCGGGATTGAGGCGAGCCCCGACGCTGCCGCAGATCAATTCGCGCAGAACCACGCCGCCGTCTCGATCGTCGCGAACTGGATCTCCACCGTGTCGGCGATGTCGCGCGCGTAGCCGCCCGCCATCGTCACGGCCACCGGCACGCCGGCGCGCTCGCACGCCTCGAACACCATCCGGTCGCGATTGAGCAGCCCCTGCTTCGTGAGCGCGAGCCGGCCGAGGCGATCGTCGAAGTACGGGTCGGCGCCCGCCAGGTAGATCGCGAGGTCGGCCCGCGCCCGGACGAGCGCTGCGCCGAGCCCGCGGTCGAGCGCCTCGAGATAGTCGCGATCACCGGTGCCATCGGCGAGCTCGATGTCGAGGTCGCCCGCCTCCTTCGCGAACGGGAAGTTGTTCGCGCCGTGGATCGAGAAGGTGAACACCGAGGGATCGTCCGCGAAGATCGCCGCGGTGCCGTTGCCCTGGTGCACGTCGCAGTCGATGATCACGACGCGCTCGACCAGCCCCTGCGCCTGCAGCGTCCGCGCCGCGATCGCGCTGTCATTGAACACGCAGAACCCCTCGCCGCGGTCGCGGAACGCGTGATGCGTCCCGCCGGCGAGGTTCGCCGCGGTGCCGTCTTGCAGCGCGGCGCGCGCGGCAGCGATCGTCGCCCCGCTCGTCCGCCGCGACCGCTCCACCATCTGGGGCGTCCACGGGAAGCCGATCGCGCGCTGCTCGGTGGCGCTCAGCGTCCCGGCCACCACGCGCTCGAGGTAGCGCGGGCAGTGCGCCCGCGTGATCGCCTCGTCGCACGCCGCTTCCGGCACCACGCAGCCTTCGCCGTACTCGCTCGCCAGCACGCGCTCCCGGAGCACCGCGTACTTGCTCATCGGGAACCGGTGCCCCGCGGGCAGCGGCAGGACGAAGTGGTCCGAGTAGAAGATCCGCACCGGCGGGTCTTCTTACGGGATCAGCCCGGCGTCCAGATCCGCGACCCGCCGCCGGCGAGGTCGAGCATCAGCGCGTTCAGCCGCTTCACGAACCCCGCCGGGTCGGCGAGCTGCCCGCCCTCGGCGAGCAGCGCCTGGTCGAACAGGATCTGCGCCCAGTCGGCGAAGCGCTTCTCCTCGTCCTTCATCCGCGCCACCATCGGGTGCTCGGGGTTCACCTCGAGGATCGGCTTGAACGCGGGCACATCCTGCCCCACCGAGCGCAGGATGCGCTGCAGGTTCCCGCCGAGGTCGAACGCATCGGCGACGAGGCAGGCGGGCGAGTCGGTGAGCCGCGAGGTGGCGCGCACGTCCTTCACCCGCTCGCCAAGGGCCGCCTTGATGCGCTCGACGAGCCCCTTCGACGCCTCGGCCAGCTTGCGGTGCTCCGCCTTCTCCGCTTCGCTCTCCAGCTTGCCGAGGTCGAGATCGCCCTTCGCGACCGAGGCGAGCGCCTTGCCCTCGTACTCGGCGAGGTGCGAGACCACCCACTCGTCCACCCGGTCGCCGAGCAGCAGCACCTCGATGCCCTTCTTGCGGAAGATCTCCAGATGCGGGCTCGACTTCGCCGCGAGGTGCGATTCGGCGGTGACGTACCAGATCCGGTCCTGGCCCTCCTGCATGCGTCCCACGTACTCGGCGAGCGACACGCTCTGCTCCTCGGCGTCGGTGTGCGTGGTCGCGAAGCGCAGGAGCTTCGCGATGCGCTCGCGGTTCGCCGCGTCCTCGCCGACGCCCTCCTTCAGCACGCGGCCGAACTCCTTCCAGAAGGTCGCGTACTTCTCCTTCTGGTTCTCGGCGAGCTCCTCGAGGAGCTGGAGGACGCGGCGCGTCGAGCCGGCGCGGATCGCCTCCACGTCGCGGCTCTGCTGCAGGATCTCGCGCGAGACGTTGAGCGGCAGGTCGGCCGAATCCACCACGCCGCGCACGAACCGCAGGTACGCAGGCATGAGGTCGCCCGTGTCCTCCATGATGAACACGCGGCGCACGTACAGCTTCACGCCGTGGCGGCGCTGGCGGTCCCACAGGTCGAACGGCGCCCGCGCCGGGACGTACAGCAGCTGGGTGTACTCCTGGCGCCCCTCGACCCGGTTGTGCGTCCAGGCGAGCGGCGGCTCGAAGTCGTGGGCGACGTGCTTGTAGAACTCCTGGTACTCCTCGTCCTTGATCTCGGCCTTCGGGCGCGCCCACAGGGCGGAGGCGCGGTTCACCGTCTCCTCGAGCCCGGTGGCGACCGTCTCCTTCTTCTCCTCGCTCCACTCGAGCTTCTGCATCACGATCGGGATCGCGATGTGGTCGGAGTACTTGCGCAGGATCGCCTTGAGCGCGAGGTCCGAAAGCAGTTCGTCCTCGCCTTCGCGCAGGTGGAGCACGACGTCGGTGCCGCGCGTGGCCTTCTCGATCGTCTCCACGGTGTACTCGCCCGCACCGTCGGAAGCCCAGCGCACGCCTTCGGCGGCGCTCGCCCCGGCGCGGCGCGTCATCAGGGTGACGCGGTCGGCGACGATGAACGACGAGTAGAACCCGACGCCGAACTGCCCGATCAGGCGCGCGTCCTTTGCCTGGTCCCCGGTGAGCCGCGCGAAGAACTCGCGCGTGCCGGACTTGGCGATCGTCCCGATGTTCGCGATCACCTCCTCGCGCGACATGCCGATGCCGTTGTCCGACACGGTGATCGTGCGCGCCGCCTTGTCGAATGCGACCCGGATCTTGAGCTCCGGGTCGGACTCGTAGAGCGCCGGCTGGGCGAGCGCCTCGAAGCGCAGCTTGTCGGCCGCGTCGGAGGCGTTCGAGACGAGCTCGCGCAGGAAGATCTCCTTGTTGCTGTAGAGCGAGTGCACCATCAGGTGCAGGAGCTGCTTCACCTCGGCCTGGAAGCCGAGCGTTTCCCGGGTTGCGGTGGCGGTCATCGCGCCGTGTCTCCCACTGTCTGTCTGGATGCTTTGCGCGGGGGCATATTGGGGCGTCGTGCAGCGCGGTCAAGCCCCACCCCTCCGGTAGAATCCGCCCGCCCGCTCCCGCCCCCCGGTCCCCTTGAGCCTTCCCCGCCCGTTTTACCAAGGCGCCCGCGCCGTGCTCCCGGTCCTGCCCGGGGTCGGCACCTTCGGGCTCATCAGCGGGGTGGCGATGGTGGGGAGCGGCATGTCGCCGTTCTCCGCCATGGCGATGTCGATCGCGACCTATGCCGGCACGGCCCAGCTCGCGGCGCTGCAGCTCCTCGCCGGGGGCGCACCGCTCGCGGTGATCTTTCTCGCCGCGCTGGTGCTCAACCTCCGCTTCGCCCTGTACAGCCTGTCCATGGCCCCGCACTTCCGGTCGGCGACGACGCCGCGGAAGTGGCTGTACTCGTACCTCCTCTCGGACAACGGCTACGCGCACTTCATCACGCGGTACTCGACCCACCCCGACGAGCCGGGGAAGGTCGGCTACTACCTCGGCGCGTGCGCCGCGATCTGGTCGGTCTGGCAGGCATCGACCGCGGCCGGCGTTGCGCTCGGCGCAGGCATTCCTCCGGCCTGGCGGCTCGAGTTCACGGTGACGCTCACCTTCTTCGCGCTCGGGATCTCGGTCATCCGCGACAAGGCGATGGCGATCGCCGCGGCCACGGCCGCCGTCACCGCGATCCTGGCGATCGGCCTCCCCTACCGCCTCGGCCTGATCGTGGCGGCGGGCGCGGGCATCGCCGCGGGCATGGCGGCAGAGCGATGGACCCGCTGACCACCTGGCTGCTCATCGTCGGGCTCGCGGCGTCCAGCTTCGCGACGCGGGGGGCGTTCATTCTCTTCCTGGCGCGCCTGCCGATCCCGGCGGCAGTCCAGCGGGGACTGCGCTTCGTCCCGGCCGCGGTGTTCGCGGCGCTCGTCATTCCCGATATCGCGTTGGCAGGCGGAGGCCTGCGGCTCGGGCTCGACAACCCGAAGCTCCTGGCCGCGCTGGTCGCCGGGCCCGTGGCCTGGCGCACGCGGAACACCTTGGCGACCATCGTGGCCGGGATGGTGGCGCTCCACCTGGCGGGGCATTTCCTGGCCTAGAGGAATTCCTCGGGAACCCGGCCGGCCGGAGCCGATCTGAGGCAGTAGGCCATCCCCGGCACCGGCCCCCCGGAGGGCCGGTACAATTCGCGGCCGTCCCCCAACCACCCGAGGTTCGCACCGATGCGCTGGATCCGAGCGGTCAGCTTCCGCCCGGCGATTGCCGCCGCCCTGCTCGTCCTCGCGACCGCCGCGGCCGCGACCTCGCTGCCCGCCGGGGTCACCCGCGGACCCGCCCTCGGCGGCATCAGCGAGTACAACTTCCCGAACGGCCTCAAGGTCCTGCTCCTTCCCGACCGGTCCCAGGAGACGATCACCGTCAACCTGACCTACCTGGTCGGCTCCCGGCACGAGAGCTACGGCGAGCGCGGCATGGCGCACCTGCTCGAGCACCTCGTCTTCAAGGGCACGGCGAAGTACCCCAATCCGAAGGGCGAGTTCGTGAAGCACGGCGTGCGCTACAACGGCACGACGTCCTTCGACCGCACCAACTACTTCGGCACCTTCCCGGCGCGGCCCGAGCTCCTCGACCTGATGCTCGATCTCGAGGCCGACCGCATGGTGAACTCGCGCATCTCGAAGGCCGATCTCGATTCGGAGATGACCGTCGTGCGCAACGAGTTCGAGTCGGGCGAGAACAGCCCCTTCGGCCTCCTGCGCGACCGCATGACCGGCACCGCCTACCTGTGGCACAACTATGGCCGCTCGGTGATCGGAACGCTGTCCGACATCGAAAACGTCCCGATCGACCGGCTGCAGGCGTTCTACCGGCACTACTACCAGCCGGACAACGCGGTCCTGATCATCGCCGGGCGCTTCGACGAGGCCCGCGCGCTCGAGACGGTCGCGCGGACCTTCGGCCAGATCCCGCGCCCGAAGCGCGCGCTGCGCACCACCTACCCCGCCGAGCCGCCGCAGGACGGCGAGCGCACCGTGATCCTGCGGCGCGTCGGCGAGGTCCAGATTGCCGCGGCGATGTACCACATTCCGCCCGGCTCGCACCCGGATTTCATCCCGGTCGACCTCATGACCCAGATCCTGGTCGCGCAACCCTCGGGCCGGCTGCACAAGGCGCTCGTCGAGAGCGGGAAGGCGACCGCGACGTTCGGGGCGGAGCGCCAGACGCGCGAGGCCGGGTCGGTGTACTTCGGCGCGAGCGTGGCCAAGAACCTGCCGCTCGAGGCGGCACGCGAGGCGCTGCTCGCGACGGTCGAGGGGTTCGCCGCGCGGCCGGTGACCGACGAGGAGCTCGAGCGCGCCCGCACCAAGATCAAGAACGACATCGAGCAGGTCCTCAACAACTCGCGCAGCCTCGCGCTCACGCTGTCCGAGTTCGTCGCGATGGGCGACTGGCGCCTGCTCTTCTGGTACCGCGACCGGCTGCAGGGCGTCACGCGCGACGACGTCCAGCGCATCGCGACGACCTACCTCAAGCCGGCCAACCGCACGCTCGGCCTCTTCTATCCGTCCGCCCAGCCCGAGCGCGTGGCGGTCCCGCGCGCGCCGGACGTCGCGGCGATGCTCAAGGACTTCACCGGCGGCACCGACGTCGCCGCGGGCGAGGTGTTCGATCCCACGCCGGAGAACATCGAGGCGCGCGTCGTCCGGCGCACGCTGCCCTCGGGCATGCAGCTCGTGATGCTGCCGAAGAAGACGCGCGGCGGCACCGTCATCGCCCAGCTCGGCCTGCGCTGGGGCGACGAGCAGTCCAAGGCGAACCGCGGCGCGGCGTGCGCGGTGGCCGGCTCGATGCTCTCGCGCGGGACCGCGAAGCGCACCCGCGAGCAACTCCGTGACGACCTCGACAAGCTGCGTGCGAACGCGAGCGTGAGCAGCGAGGGCGCGACGATCGACACGATCCGCGCGAACCTCCCCGGGGCGCTCGCGACGGTGGCGGAGATGCTGCGCCAGCCGTCCTTCCCGGAAAAGGAGTTCGACCAGGTGAAGCGCCAGATGCTCACCGCGATCGACACCCAGCGCACCGATCCGCAGGCCCTCGCGAGCCTGTCGATCGGCCGGCATCTCAACCCCTACCCCCCCGAGCACTGGTTCTACAGCCCGACGCTCGAGGAGCGCACGAACCGCACGCGCGCAGTCTCGCTCGAGGACGCGCGCCGCTGCCACGCCGAGCTGGTCGGGGCCTCGCACAGCGAGCTCGTCGTCGTGGGCGACTTCGACCCGGACGAGGTCACCCGCCTCGCCGAGAAGCTCTTCGGCGACTGGAAGAGCCCGGCGCCCTACCGCCGCATTCCGCACCGCTACTTCGACGTGCCATCGGCCGACCGCGTGATCGAGACCCCGGACAAGGCGAACGCGGTGTACCGCGCCGGGCTCAACCTGAAGCTGCGCGACGACCATCCCGATTTCCCGGCGCTCGTGCTGGGCAACTACCTGCTCGGCGGAACGTCGGACGCGCGCCTCGCGCGGCGCATCCGCGAGAAGGAGGGCCTCTCGTACAGCGTCGGCTCGTGGATCAACGCGAGCGCGCTCGACGAAGCGGGCGAGTTCGGCGTCTACGCGATCTACGCGCCACAGAACCGCGCGCGGCTCGAGCAGGCGGTGCGCGAGGAGATCGCGCGCGCGCTCGCCGAGGGCTTCCCCAAGGCGGAGTTCGAGAACGCGCGCAAGGGCCTGCTGCAGGCGCGCAAGGTCGCCCGCAACACCGATTCGGCGCTCGCGGCGCGCCTGCTCTCCTACGCGGTTGCCGGGCGCACGTTCGCGTGGGACAAGGCGTTCGAGGCCCGCATCGCGGCGCTCACGCCGGAAGAGGTGCGCGAGGCCATGCGCCGGCACCTCAAGGTCGACGAGTTCACGACGGTCAAGGCCGGCGACTTCAGCAAGGTCACCGCGAAAGCGTCCGAGACGAAGAGCGCCGACGCGAAGCCGAACTGACGCCGCGTCAGTCGATGGCGTCGTAGCGGATCGCGACGACCTCGATCTCCTCCACGCCGGCCGGCGTGCGCACCGCCACGACGTCGCCGACCCGCGCCTTGAGCAGCGCCTTCGCGACCGGCGCGATCCAGGACACCCGTCCGCGCGCCGGGTCGACCTCGTCCATGCCGACGATGCTCACCGTGCGCGCGGCGCCGCCGCGCTCGACGTAGGTCACCGTCGCCCCGAAGAACACGCGGTCGTGGTCCCGGCCGGCGTTGTCCACCACCTCGGCGAGATCCAGGCGCTTCGAAAGGAACCGGATGCGACGGTCCACCTCGCGCAGCCGGCGCTTGCCGTACAGATAGTCCGCGTTCTCGGACCGGTCGCCGTTCGACGCCGCCCACGCGATCGTCTCGACGAGCTTCGGGCGCTCGCGCTCCCAGAGCCGGGCGAGCTCCTCCCGCAGCCGGCGGTGGCCGGCAGGGGTGATGTAGTTCTTCGCGCCGGCGGGCAGCTGCGCCAGGGCATCGCGCTCGGCGAGCGCCTCGTCGGGCGCTTCGTCCGTCTCCTTCGTGAAGGCCTTGCTCATGGCGGGATGATAGGCGCACCCACCGGGCCCGGCAGGCCCCCCCGGGGGACGCGTCCAGCCTTCCCGGACGGCCGCGGCGTCGGGCCGGGGCGCGGCCGACCTGCCGCGGCGGGCATCCCCCGAGGGAACCATTTCGGGGTCCCCATGGACTAACCGGGGTGAGCGCCACGGAAGGGGCGCTCGAGACTCCTCTGACTCAGTCACTCCTCCCCCTTCCGACTGAGTCCCTCGCGCCCGCGCGGCAATGCGCGGGCGCTTTTTTTGGTGGAACCGCGCGCCTGCCCGAGGCCGGAGGATGGAGAGGGTGGGGCTTGCGGCGGCTAGAATCGGCCCACCCCCGCGGAGGCCCGATGTCCCAGCCCAGCTATCTCCGGTTCGACACCCTCAGCCTGCACGCCGGCCAGGCGCCCGACCCCCACACCGGCGCCCGCGCGACGCCGATCTATCAGACCACCTCCTTCGTCTTCCGCGACGCCGACCATGCCGCGGCCCTCTTCAACATGGAGCGCGCGGGCCACGTCTACTCGCGCATCTCGAACCCCACGAACGCGGTGCTCGAGGAGCGCATGGCGGCGCTCGAAGGCGGCGTCGCGGGACTTGCCGTGGCGAGCGGCCAGGCCGCCCTGCATCTCGGGCTCGCGACGATCGCGGGCGCGGGCGCGCACATCGTCGCCAGCCGCGCGCTCTACGGCGGCTCGCACAACCTGCTCGCCTACACCCTGCCGCGGTTCGGCGTCGAGACGACCTTCGTGAACCCGCGCGACCTCGACGCCTGGCGGCGCGCGATCCGGCCGCACACGAAGTGCCTGTTCGGCGAGACGCTCGGCAATCCGGGCCTCGACGTGCTGAACATCCCGGCGCTCGCCGAGCTCGCGCACGAGCACCGCATCCCGCTCTTCGTCGATTCGACCTTCACGACGCCCTACCTGCTGCGCCCGTTCGACCACGGCGCCGACCTGCTCTTCCATTCGGCGACCAAGTTCCTGGGCGGTCACGGCGTCGCGATCGGCGGCGTCCTGCTCGACGGCGGCACGTTCGACTGGGAGGCCTCGGGCAAGTTTCCCGAGCTCACCGAGCCGTACGCGGGCTTTCACGGCATGGACTTCCAGGAGGAGTCGACGGTCGCCGCGTTCTCGCTGCGCGCCCGCCGCGAGGGGTTGCGCGACTTCGGCGCCTGCATGAGCCCGACGACCGCGTTCCAGATCCTCCAGGGCATCGAGACCCTGCCGCTGCGCATGGAGCGGCACGTCGCCAACACGCGCAAGGTGGTCGAGTTCCTGCGCAGCCACCCCGCGGTCGAGTCGGTCGGTTATCCCGAGCTGCCCGAACACCCGGACTACGCGCTCGCCAAGAAGCTGCTGCCGCGCGGCTGCGGGGCCGTCTTCAGCTTCTCGATCAAGGGCGGCCGCCCCGCCGGCCGGAAGTTCATCGAGACGCTCGGCGTGTTCTCGCACCTCGCCAACGTCGGCGACGCGAAGTCGCTGGTGATCCACCCCGCGACCACGACGCACTTCCGCATGGATGATGCCGCGCTCGCGGCCGCAGGGATCGGGCCGGGCACGATCCGGCTGTCGATTGGGCTCGAGGATCCGCAGGACCTCGTCGACGACCTCGGGCGCGCGCTGCGCGCGTCGCAGAAAGGGTGATCGGATGGAGCTGACCGTTCAGGGCCGCAGGGCCTACGCCTACACCGGCGGAAAGGCGTTCGACGCCGGCCTGCCCTGCGTCGCCTTCATCCACGGCGCCGAGCACGATCACTCGGTGTGGATCCTGCAGAGCCGCTACCTCGCGCACCACGGCTGCGGCGTCCTCGCCGTGGACCTGCCCGCGCACGGGCGTTCCGAGGGTCCGCCGCTCGCGAGCGTCGAGGCGATCGCGGACTGGGTTCCCGCACTTCTGGACGCCGCCGGCGTGAAGCAGGCAGCGGTGGTGGGCCACAGCATGGGCGCGCTCGTCGCGCTCGACTGCGCCGCCCGGCACCCGGACCGCGTGAGCCGGATTGCGCTCGTCGGGGCGGCGTTCCCGATGCGGGTCTCGGAGGAGCTCCTCGCCGCGACGCGCGATGACGAGCCGCTCGCCCAGGACATGGTGAACATCTGGTCGCACTCGGCGTACGCGCACTACCCGAGCAACCCTGGGCCGGGCTTCTGGGTGCTCGGCGAGAACCTGCGGCTGATGCAGCGCCAGAAGCCCGGCGTGATGCACGTCGACTTCAAGGCCTGCAACGACTACGCGGCGGGGGCGGCGCGCGCGGCGCAGGTGGCGTGCCCCGCGCTCTTCGTCCTCGGGCGGCGCGACGTGATGACGCCAGCACGGTCGGGCCGCGAGCTCGCCAAGCTCGTCAAGGGCGCGCGCGTCGTCGAGATCGGGGGGAGCGGCCATAACTCGATGGCCGAGAAGCCCGATGAGGTGCTCGAGGCGCTCGTCGCTTTCCTGAACGGCAAGGCCTGAAGCGGGCACGGGGCACGCGGCGCGCACCGCAGAGAGCCGAAAGGTGCCCTCCCCGCCGCGCGCCGCGGCCGCCGTGTCCCCGTCCGCCCGCCCGGCGCGCTACCGCAGCGCCTCGAGCAGGTTGTTGAAGTCGTCCGTCCAGACCGACACCTTGCGCGGGAGCGCGATCTCCTCGGCCACGCCCGCGAGCGGCGGCCGGTCGAAGAGCGTCGGATCGGCGGTGACGAGCACGAAGTCGGTGGACGAATAGAGCGAGTACTCCTCGTCGGTCGGCTGGTGGCTGACGATGCGCGCGTGGAGGTTCAGCGACTCGGCGAGGCGGCGCACGATCGGCGCGAGGTCGAGGTAACGGTTGGTGACGTTGAAGACCACCACCCCGCCCGGCCGCACGTGGCGCATGTACTCCTGCAGCGCCTCGCGCGTGAGCAGGTGCATCGGCACCGAGTCGCTCGAGAATGCGTCCGCGGCCAGCAGATCGAAGCCCTGCGGCGGCTCGCGCTCCAGCGCGAGCCGTCCGTCGCCGAGCACGAGCTCGACCTTGGCGTGGCACTCGTTCAGGTAGCCGAACTCGCTCT
>CAZIXQ010000098.1:0-12311 GCA_964543155.1 uncultured Enterobacteriaceae bacterium | reverse complement strand
CGGCGCCTCGTCGAGGAGCATGCGCTGCGCGCGCCCGCCCTCGATCTTGCGCTCGATCCACATGAAGATCTCGGTGTAGACGGTTTGCGGGCAGGCGTATCCGCACCAGAGACGGCCCCCGATGGCGGTGAAGAGGAATAGCGACAGGGCGGAGATGATCAGGAGCGCCGTCAGATAGATGAAGTCCTGCGGCCAGAAGACGAACCCGAAGATGTAGAACTTGCGCGCGGCGAGGTCGAACAGCACCGCCTGCCGGTCGTTCCACTCGAGCCAGGGCAGCCCGTAGAAGACGAGTTGCGTCGCCCACACCAGCGCCCACCGCCAGCGGTCGAACCGTCCGTGGACGGTGCGCGGATAGATCTTCTTGCGCGAGGCGTAAAGCGACTGCTCGACTCCAGCCTCCGGCGCAGCGACGGCCTTCGCCTTGTCCTCCCGAACGTGCGCGATCGCCCTGCCCTCTCGCGGATCGTTCATCGCGCCACTGCGGTCACTTCGCCGGCCGGTTGCCCAGACCCCAGACGTAGGCGGCCAGGACGTGCGCCTTGGCCTCCCCGAGGAAGTCCTTCCACGCCGGCATCTGGCCGCTGCGCCCGCTCTGGATCGTCGCCGTGATGTCCGCCTCGCTGCCGCCGTACAGCCAGATCTTGTCGGTCAGGTTTGGCGCCCCGAGTGCGGGGTTGCCCTTCCCGTCCGCCCCGTGGCAGGCGCTGCAGACCTGCGCAAACTTCTCCTTGCCGCGCGCCACGCGGATCGAGTCGCTCGCCATGCCCGAGAGCGACATGACGTAGTGGGCGACGTCCTTCACGCCGTCGCCGCCGAGCGCGGCCCCCTGGGGCGGCATCACCGCGGTGCGCCCGTTGAGGATGGTTTCCTTGATGACCTTCGGATCCCCGCCCCATTGCCAGTCGGCGTCGGCCAGGTTCGGGAAGCCCTTCGCGCCGCGCGCGTCGGAGGCATGGCACTGGGCGCAGTAGTTCAGGTAGAGGTTCTGCCCGATCGCCATCGCTTCCTTGTCGGCGGCGACCTTCTCGATGTCCATCGCGGCGTACTTGGCGTAGATCGGCCCGTAGGTGGCCTCGGCCTTCTTCACCTCGTCGTCATACTGCTTGGTCTGGGACCAGCCGAGCGAGCCGCGAAAGCTGCCGAGGCCGGGATAGAAGGCGAGGTAGACGAGCGAGAACACCACGGTAATGTAGAAGAGCCAGCGCCACCAGTTCGGCAGCGGATTGTTCCACTCCTGCAGGTCCTCGTCCCAGA
The DNA here is from genome assembly GCA_964543155.1 of uncultured Enterobacteriaceae bacterium. GTDB lineage: Bacteria > Pseudomonadota > Gammaproteobacteria > Burkholderiales > SG8-39 > JAGVSZ01. Next base: position 11,054 of record CAZIXQ010000098.1, on the reverse strand, counting down.
CGTGCCCGGTGGTGTCGATCTTCGCGCCCGGGACGCGCTTGGTCGTCTGCATCCACAGCAGGACCGCGCACCCGATGATCGAGACCACCGTCAGCACCGCGACGTACCAGTTCCAGAACGCGCTCGTGAAATCGCTCATTGCCCGTCTCCCCTTGCCCTGCCCGTGTCCTCGCCTTCGTCGAGGACCGAACGCGCGGCGCGGTCGAACGCGCTCTTGCGCCGGGCGGCGTAAGCCCACCAGAAGATGCCGATGAAGGTCGCGAAACTCGCGACCGTGACCACCACGCGCAGGTCGTTGAGATCCATCGCGGCTACCTCTTGTCCTTGAGCACCGTACCCAGGCCCTGGAGGTAGGCGATCATCGCGTCGAGCTCGGTCTTGCCTTCGAGCTCCTTGCGCGCACCCGCGATCTCCTCGTCCGTATACGGCACGCCGACGCGCCGCAACGCGCGCATCTTCGCCTCGATGTCGTCGGCGGAAGCCGGCGTCGCGGCGAGCCAGGGATACGCCGGCATGATGGATTCGGGCACGACGTCGCGCGGGTTCTGGAAGTGGATCCGGTGCCAGTCGTCGCTGTAGCGGCCGCCGACGCGCGCGAGGTCCGGCCCGGTGCGCTTGCTGCCCCACTGGAACGGGTGGTCGTACACGAACTCGCCCGCAACCGAATAGTGGCCGTAGCGCTCGGTCTCGGCCCGGAACGGCCGGATCATTTGCGAGTGGCAGTTGTAGCAGCCCTCGCGGACGTAGACGTCGCGCCCTGCCAGGCGCAGCGGCGAGTACGGTTTGAGGCCCGCCACCGGCTCGGTGGTCGAGCGCTGGAAGTAGAGGGGAACGATCTCCACCAGCCCGCCGATCGCGACCACCAGGATCACGAGGACGATCAGCAGCGTGTTGCTCGTCTCGATCTTTTCGTGCGTGAACGCCATGATCATCCCCCTTCAGGCGTGCGCGGGCGCCGGGATCGGCGCGTCGACCGCCTTGTGTCCGGCGATCGTCTTCCAGGTGTTGTAGGCCATGACGAGCATTCCCGCGAGGTACAGCAGCCCGCCGAGGAGACGGATCCCGTAGAACGGCATGCTCGCCTTGGTGGACTCGACGAATGTGTAGGTGAGCGTCCCGTCGGGGTTCACCGCACGCCACATCAGGCCCTGCGTCACCCCGGCGATCCACATGGCGGCGATGTAGAGCACGATCCCGATCGTCGCGATCCAGAAGTGCAGCGTCACCAGCGGGACGCTGTGCATCTCGCTGCGGCCGAAGAGGCGCGGAACCAGGAAGTAGATGCAGCCGATCGAGATCATGCCCACCCAGCCGAGCGCGCCGGAATGGACGTGGCCGATCGTCCAGTCCGTGTAGTGCGACAGCGCGTTCACCGTCTTGATCGACATCATCGGCCCCTCGAAGGTCGACATGCCGTAGAAGGACAGCGAGACGATCAGGAACTTGAGGATCGGGTCGTCGCGCAGTTTGTGCCACGCGCCCGAGAGCGTCATGATGCCGTTGATCATCCCGCCCCACGACGGCGCGAGCAGGATGAGCGAGAACAGCATGCCGATCGACTGCGTCCAGTCGGGCAGCGCCGTGTAGTGCAGGTGGTGGGGGCCGGCCCACATGTAGGTGAAGATGAGCGCCCAGAAGTGCACCACGGACAGCCGGTACGAGTAGATCGGCCGGCCGGCCTGCTTCGGGACGAAGTAGTACATCATCCCGAGGAAGCCCGCGGTGAGGAAGAATCCGACCGCGTTGTGGCCATACCACCATTGCACCATCGCATCCTGCACGCCGGCGTAGGCGGAGTAGGACTTCCAGAAGGTCGCGGGGCTCGCGGCGCTGTTCACGAGATGGAGCAGCGCCACCGTCAGGATGAAGGCGCCGAAGAACCAGTTCGCAACGTAGATGTGGGGCGTCTTGCGCTTGGCGATCGTCCCGAAGAACACGATGGCGTAGGCGACCCAGACCAGCGTGATCAGTACGTCGATCGGCCATTCGAGCTCGGCGTACTCCTTCGAGGAAGTGATGCCCAGCGGCAACGTGACCGCCGCGAGCACGATCACGGCCTGCCAGCCCCAGAAGGTGAAGGCTGCAAGGCCGTCGGAGAAGAGCCGCACGTGGCAGGTGCGCTGCACGACGTAATACGAAGTCGCGAATAGCGCCGAGCCGCCGAAGGCGAAGATCACCGCGTTCGTGTGCAGCGGGCGCAGCCGTCCGAAGGAGAGCCACGGGATCCCGTAGGTGAGATCGGGCCAGATGAATTGCGCGGCGATCACCACCCCGACGAGCATCCCGACGATGCCCCACACGACGGTCATGATCGCGAACTGCCGAACGACGGTGTAGTTGTAGGTCCCGGCTGTCATTGCTGTCTTCCCCCTTCCGACGGCGTGGTGCCCGGCAGGCTGGCCTGCCCGCAACGAGCGAATCCTAGGAGAGCAGGCGACCGCGCTCTTGATTCAGGTCAAATCGCTCGCCGCAGTGCAGCGAAAGCTCCAGGCGGGAATAAGCGCGCTCTATCCGTCCACCGTTCTATCGATCCTTCGCCTCGCCCGGGGCATCGTCGTCGAGCAGCACCGTGAATCCGGGCCCCTCGAGATCGTCGAACTGCCCGGACCGGAGCGCGAACCAGAACACCGCCCCGATCGCGAACACGAGGACCACCGAGAGCGGGATCAGCAGGAACAGGATGTCCACCCGCCTAGGCCCCGCGTTCGCTCGACCGCGCCGGCCCGCGCAGCCGCAGCGCGTTCAGCACCACCGCCGCCGAGCTGCCCGACATCCCGATGCCGGCCATCCAGGGGGTGACGAAGCCCGCCGCCGCGGCCGGGACGGCGGCGAGGTTGTAGACGGTTGCCCAGAGGAGGTTTTGCCGGATCACACGCATCGTCGCGCGCGCCAGGTCGAATGCCTGGCCGAGCGCCAGCGGATCCCCGGAAACGACCACCGCGTCGGCCCGGGCCTGCGCGAGTTCGGCGCCGGTGCCGAGAGCGATCGATACGTCCGCCTGCGCAAGGACCGGCGCATCATTGATCCCGTCCCCGACCATGGCCACCGTCGCGCCGCCACGCTGCAGGCCGGCGACGTACGCCTGCTTGGCGGCAGGGTCCGCCTCCGCGCGCACTGTCACGATGCCGAGCGCGTCGCCGACGGCTTGGACCGCGCCCGAGGCGTCGCCGCTCAGGAGATGCACACGCTTGCCCATCGCCTGGAGGCGCGAGACCAACGCCGCTGCGCCGGGCTTGATCGTGTCGTCCAGCTCGAAGCGCGCGAGCAAGGCGTCGGCGGCGGCGAGGTACACAACCGTCGAGGGGCTGCGCCGCGGATGCGAGACCTCGCCGCGAGCGGGCGCGAGCGCCGCGCAGAAGGCGCGCGTGCCGATCCGATAGCGGACGCCGTCGACGTCGCCTTCGATCCCGTGTCCAGGGTGGCTCACGATGCCCGCCGGCGTGACGGGTCCCGACCGCGCCCCAGTGTGGCGCACGATCGCGCGGGCGATCGGATGCTCGGAGGCCGCCTCGATTGCGTGAGCAATCGCCTCGCAGCGCTCGATGCTCAGCGCGCCGAGCGCAATGGTCGCCGCAACCCGCAGCTCACCCTCGGTCAGCGTGCCGGTCTTGTCGAAGACCACGTCGGTCGCGCGTGCGAGGGCCTCGATCGCGTGGCCGCGCGCGACGATGATGCCGCGCCGCGCAAGCTCGCCCGTCGCGACCGTCAGCGCTGCCGGCGTGGCGAGCGACAGCGCGCAGGGACAGGTCACGACGAGCACCGACACCGCGATCCACAGCGCGCGCTCGGGTGCGACGACCGACCAGACGGCGGCGGCGGCCGCGGCGAGGACGAGGACCGCGAGGACGAAAACGTGCGCGTACCGGTCGGCCACCTCGACGAGGCGATGGCGCTCGCTCATCGCCCGCTCGACCAGCCGGACGATCGCGGCAACCACGGTGTCGGCGCCGACGCGCTCGACGCGCACCACGAGGGGCGATGAGACGTTGATCGAGCCGCCGATGACCCCACCTCCCGGGCGTTTGGCGACAGGGCGACTCTCGCCGGTGAGCAGCGCTTCGTTCACCGCGCCCTCGCCCTCGACGACAACACCGTCGGCCGCGATGCGCTCCCCCGGCCGGACGAGAATGTAGTCGCCGGGATGCAGCGCGCTCACCGCGACGGCCTCGGTCTCGACCGGGCCGGGGAACTGCCGCAAACGTGCCGCCTGCGCCGGAACGATCCGCCCCAGGTGGGCGAGCGCGGCGCCGGCGCGATGGCGTGCCTCCAACTCGAGGTAGCGGCCTGCCAGGAGCAGGAAGACGAACATCGTGACGGAATCGAAGTAAACCTCGCCGCCCCCACGCAGCGTGGCCCAGACGCTCGCCACGAACGCCACCGCCACGCCCAGAGCGACCGGCACGTCCATTCCCGCCCGCCGGGCCTTCAGGTCGCGCCAGGCACCGAGAAAGAACGGCTGCGCCGAGTAGGCGACGACGGGGACGGTCAGCGCGAGGCTCGCCCAGCGCAGGAGAGCCTCGGCGTCGATCGGCAGCCCGCCCTCCGCCCCGGCAATGTACGCGGGCACCGCATACATCATCACCTGCATCATGCCAAAGCCCGCGACGAACAGGCGCCAGAGCGCGGCCCGTCGCTCGCGCTGGTGGGCCGCGTCGGCCCGCGCCCGGTCGTATGGCGAGGCCCGGTACCCGACGCGGGCGACCGCGGCGAGGATCGCCGCCAGGTTCAGGCGCGCCGGGTCCCAGCGCACGTGCGCTCGGCGTGTCGCGTAGTTGATGGAGACGCCGGCAACGCCCGGGAGGCGGCCGATCACCTGCTCGTTGAGCCAGACGCAGGCCGAGCAGCGGATGCCTTCGAGCAGCAGCGCCGCCTCGCGACAGCCATCGGGATCGGTGACGACAAACGACGCCTGGAATGCCGGATCGTCGTACGCGGCGAACGCGTCCGGATCGGAAACAACCCGCGCGGGGCGCCCGGTGGCCTGCTCGCGCAGCCGGTAGTAGGCCTCGAGTCCCGCGCCGGTGATGGCGTGCGCGGCCGCCTCGCAGCCGGTGCAACAGAACGAGCGTGCCTCCCCCGCGACGCGCAGCGTCCGGCCCTCGTCGGGCGTGACGGGCAGGCCGCAATGGAAGCAGGTTGCCGCCTCCTCGGCGGGCCTTGCCTGCGCGCCTGAGGCGGCGGCAATCAGCATGGATTCTCCTGGCAGCGCCGCGGGCGTTCGTCGTCCCCGCGCCCCCCGCATGCTAGGGGCTGTGGCCCCCCGCCGGTTGACGCAAATCAACCCCGCCCCCTATGCCATCGACATAGGGTACTGAATTCGAACGGAATTGCCCGTCGTGCGCGTCCGAGCACCCTCGGCCGGCACGCGCCGTCCGTGCAGGCGCACCCGAGGCCCAATGTGAGAAATTGTGCACGCTCTTGCGGAGCTGCTGGAAGTTCGACATACATGCACTTGACGAATTGCACATTTTCCAAGACGCGTGTTAAATACCTCACAGTCGGTCTTGCCCAGCACCAACGACAGAACAAACCCGCGGGCAGCGCTGCATGCACTCGCCCTCGCGCGGGCGAACCAAAAGACAACTGCTGAGGAGCCTACTCATGGACATGTCGCTTCCGAGGGATATCCATCGCGTCTTCGCGGCTGCAGAGGAACAGCCGATCGACTGGCTGGGCGAGAAGCGGTTCTCGCAGTTCGACGTCGAATACGACGCAGCGGACCAGATTCTCTGGGCCCGGATGCGGGGCACGCCGGTGCCCAATTTCAACCCGGGGCTGCTCGCGGAAGCGCGCGAAATCCAGCGCGCAATCGAGACCTCGGGCGCCCGCGTTCGCGTGGACGGCGCGGAGCACCCGTTCCGGTACGTGGTCCTGGGCTCGAGCGTGCCGGGCGTGTTCAGCCTCGGCGGCGACCTCGGGCTCTTCATGCAGCTCATCCGCGGACGCGACCGCGCGGCGCTCGAGCGGTACGGGCGCGAGTGCGTGGACGTCTGCTACCACAACGTCGCGCACTATCACCTCCCGCTGACCACGATATCGCTCGTCCAGGGCGAAGCCCTCGGGGGCGGCATGGAGTCCGCGCTCTCGAGCGACATCGTGATCGCGGAGCGCAGCGCGAAGTTCGGCCTGCCGGAAGTGCTGTTCGGCCTCTTCCCCGGGATGGGCGCGTACAACCTGATCGGACGCCGGCTCGGCCGCAAGGTCGCCGAGGAGATGATCCTCTCGGGCGCAACCTGGAGCGGCGAGGAGCTCTACGCGAAGGGGCTGGTGGACGTGCTCGCCGAGGACGGCCACGGTGAGACGGCGCTGCACGACTTCGTGCGACAGCACTCGCGCAAGGCGAACACCTACCGGGCGCTGCAGCGCATTCGCGACACGCACGAGCCGGTGCGGTACGAGGACCTGCTGTCGATCGTCAACATCTGGTGCGACGCGGCAATGGACCTGACCGAAACGCAGCTCAAGCTGATGGAGCGCCTCGTCCGCGCGCAGGGCAAGCGCATGACGCGGGAGGAAGAATCGGCCCAACGCGCCGCCGCTTGATGGCGCGCGCGCCTCAGCCTGCGGCGCGCAGGTGCTTGGCGACGTAGTCCTCGAGCGCCACGCGCGTCGCTGCAAAGCTCCTCTCGATCTCCTCGAGTAGTCCCTCAGCCTTGACGGGAAGCTCTCGCGGCGCAACCTGCGAGACTTCCCGGCATTTTTCGAAGAGCCCCACCGCACCGAGACTGCCCGCGCTGCCCTTGAGCGCGTGGACGTGCTCGCGGAAGCCCTTGTAATCGGCCTCGCGCGTGCTCGCGACCATCGCTGCGACGAGCTTCTCGCCGTCGGCGAGGAAGCCCGCGACGAGGTCCGCGACGAAGCCGGCGCGTCCGATGCCCTCGAGCTCCTTGAGCTTCTCGCGGTCGACGACCGTGGCCTGGTCGTCGGCCGGAGGGACGACCGACGGCGCGAGCTCCGCCGCGAGCATCGCGCGACGCGCACCCGTGCGCTGCTCCGGGCACAGGGTGGCGACCGTGTCGAGCAGCCGCTTCGGCTCGATCGGCTTGGTCAGGAAGGCGTCGAATCCGGCCGCCGCGCATTCGTCCATGGCCTCGCGAGTCGCATTGGCGGTGAACATGACGAAGGGCGTGCGCTCGCCCTGCGGCTCCATCATGCGGACCAGCTTCAGCGCCTCGAGGCCGCCCATCACCGGCATGTGCCAGTCGACGATGACGCAGTCGAAACGCTCGGACTCCAGCGCGTCCAGCACCTGCTCCCCGTTATCGACGATGGCGACGTCGTGGCCGGCCCCCTCGAGCACCTTCTGGATCACCAGACGGTTTGTCGGGTTGTCCTCGGCCACGAGCACCCGCCGTCCCGCCTGGCGCCGTCCGCGCGCACCGGCGGTGATCGGGATGACACTCTCCGGTAGCGGCAGCTCCTCCTTCGTCACCGCGCTGTGGACGATGTTGAACAGCCGCCCCTTGTCGAACGGCGCGTCGAGCAGGCTCGCGTAGCCGGCGTTCAGCAGCGCTTCGCGCGCCCGCCCGCTCGCCCCCGGGTTGAGGAGAATCAGCATCGGCGGGTGCAGCGCGAACTCGGAGCGCACCGTTGCCGCCAGCTGGACCGGGTCCATGCGCAGCGCCCGCGCGTCGATCAGGGCGAGATGGAACGCGCGATTCTGCCTCGCTGCGCTCGCCAGGGCGCGAATGAGCTCGGGCGCGCCGGCGGAGACCTCGACGGCCGCACCCCAGCCGGCGAGGCTGGAGGTGAGCCCGGCAACCTCGGCAGGATCGGCGACCAGCAGGTTGACGCGCAGACCGGGAAGCTGCGACTGCGCCTCGGGCTCCGGCGCAGCGAGCGCCAGTGGAAGCTCGAACCAGAAGAGCGAGCCCTTGCCCGGCTCGCTGCTCACGCCGATCTCGCCGCCCATCAGCTCCGCGAGCTGCTTCGAAATCGCCGTGCCGAGGCCGGAGCCCCCGTAGACGCGGGTGATCGACTGGTCGGCCTGGTAGAAGCGCTCGAAGATGCGCGGCAGCGCCTCGGGCGCGATGCCGATGCCGGTGTCCTCGACCTCGAACCGCAGCCGTGCGCCGGCAGCGGCCGGCACCGAAGACACGTGCACCGAGACCGCGCCGTGCTCGGTGAACTTGAGCGCGTTGCTGACCAGATTCACGAGCACCTGCCGCAGGTGCACCGGGCTCCCTACGAGTCGGTACGGGACGTCCGCGGCGACACTGAGGTTGAGCGAGAGCTTCTTGCGATCGGCCTCGATCTGCAGGGTGCGCAGCGTCGTGTGCAGGAGCTTGTGGAGGTCGAACTCGACATGCTCGGGTTGCAGCCCCCCGGACTCGATCCGGGAGATGTCCAGGATGTTGCTCACGAGCGAGAGCATGAGCTGCGCCGAGCCCTGCGAGCTCGTGAGCAGCTCGCGCTGCTCGGGATTGAGCGGCGTGGCGAACAGCAGGTCGTTGATGCCGATGATGCCGTTCAGCGGGGTGCGCATCTCGTGCGACATCGTCGACAGGAAGCGCGTCTTCTCGATGTTCGCCGCCTCGGCGGCTTCGCGCGCCCGCTGGATCCGTGTGAGCAGGGTGGAGACGTAGAGCGGCAGAATCACCATCGAGAACATGAGGCCGAGCCCGAGCGCCACCTGGTCGTGCCAGTACGGGTTCAGCAGCAGCACTGCGGTAAGGCCGAGTAGCGCGAGCGCCTGCGACGCGAACAGGTAGAAGCGCCCGTACCGGAATCCGTTGCCGAACGTTACGAACAGAAAGACACCAAAGAGCGGCGCGCCGAGGTCGGTGGTGAGATACATGCACGTCGCGATCGCGACGTTGTCCCCCACCATCCCGATGATGCGCCGTCGCGGGCAGGCCTCCGGGCGGCGGCAGATCTCGATGAGCAGGCCCACCGCGACCGCGAGGTAGAGCCCGAACAGGACGTACAGCACCGGGGCGCGGGTCGACTCGTGCCCGGCCCAGTCGGTGATGGTGAGGTAGGCGACGATGATGCTCACGAGCCCGAGCCGGACGATCGCCTGCTCGTGCTCGGTGTCGGGCCGGGCGTGCAGCCGGGCCCGGATAGCGCCGAGAGTCGCTCTCAGCCCGGCGCTCATTCCGCGGGGTGGCCCTGCGGCGGAGGCCCGGTGTCCTTCAGCTCCTCCTGGATGGCGAGCGCCTCTTCGCGCACGCGCAGGAAGGCGTCCACCAGCATCGGGTCGAAATGCAGGCCGCGGTGACCTTGGAGGTAACGGACTGCCTCCTCCGAGAGCCAGGCCGCCTTGTACGGGCGCCGCGAGGTCAGCGCATCGTAGACGTCCGCGACCGCGACGATCCGGGCCGGCAGCGGGATGTGATCGCCGACCAGTCCGTAGGGGTACCCCGAACCGTCGAACTTCTCGTGGTGCCCGAGCGCGATCAGCGCGCCCATCCGCAGATACTTCGACGGGCTGTCCTTCAGGATCTCGTACCCGATCACCGGATGGCGCTGCATGATGCGCTGCTCGGTCTCGGTGAGCTTGTCGGCCTTCAGCAGGATGTGGTCCGGGAGCCCGATCTTGCCGATGTCGTGCAGCGGCGCGGCAAGCTCGATCGTCTCCGACTCCTGCGCGTCGAGGCCGATCGCCTCGGCGATCAGCCGCGAGTAGCGCGCCATCCGGATGACGTGGTTGCCGGTGTCCTCGTCCCGGAACTCGCCCGCCTTCGCGAGGCGGAACAGGGTCTCCTTCTCGCGCGTGCGCACCTCCTGGGTCGCATCCTGAACCATTCCCTCGAGCAGCCGGCCCTTGTCTTCGAGGGCAAGCTGCTGCCGGCGCAAGGTCAGCAGGTTGCGGCACCGCGCGAGGCATTCGCGCGTGTCGATCGGCTTGGTCAGGAAATCCGTGATGCCGGCGTCCAGCGCGGCGTAGCGGACCTTGCGGTCATCGTGGACCGTGACCATGACCATCGGGACATGCGCATACTCGGGAAGGAGGCGCAGGCGCCTGACGAATTCGATCCCATCGATCTCGGGCATCTGGTAGTCGACGAGCACGAGATCCGCGGCATGGGTCGTCGCCCAGCGCACGGCATCCAGCGGGTTCTCGAAGGGCTGGACCACGATGCTCGCGTCCAGGCTCTGCACGACCTCTTCGAGGATGGCGCGTCCGGTCGACTGGTCGTCAACCACCATGACCGTGTTCCGGATCGCCGGGACAGCTCGGATGCGAGGGCGCGACATGACCGCTGGACCCGTCTTGTAGGAATCAATGCAGCCTAGCGCGCCAAGCTCGGGAAGTCTAGGCGCAGGACGACGTAAGTCCGTGTTCAGGCGCAAAAAATTCGCTGTAGCGAGCGCCCAGCCGAGCGGACAGGCCACCGTGGCCCGGAAGGGCCTTCTTTGGGACCGGTTCTGCGCCGCACAACGTGAGCACCAATCGCGCTTCAGCAGGTCATGCTTCGCCCCAAAGCAAAAAACCCCGGCCGCTGACGCGACCGGGGTTTCGCTTTGGGGTCCTGACGATGACCTACTTTCGCGCGATATACCTCGCACTATCATCGGCGCGACACCGTTTCACGGTCCTGTTCGGGATGGGAAGGCGTGGTTCCAGCGCGCTGTGATCGTCAGGAATTCTGTTGTGGGGCCCGAGGCGCAGGCTGGAACCCGCGCGATCGTGCACCCGACGATCCGAAAGAAGTGTGGGATTGCGATTGCGTAGCGCTGCCCCCTGCGGAGCCTTCCGCTTGGGGTTATAGGATCAAGCCGCACGGGCAATTAGTACCGGTTAGCTCAAGGCCTCACAGCCCTTCCACACCCGGCCTATCAACGTCCTGGTCTCGAACGACTCTTTAGGGAGGTCAAGCCTCCGGGAAGACTCATCTTCAGGCGAGTTTCCCGCTTAGATGCTTTCAGCGGTTATCTCTTCCGCACATAGCTACCCGGCGATGCGACTGGCGTCACAACCGGTACACCAGCGGTGCGTCCACTCCGGTCCTCTCGTACTAGGAGCAGCCCCCGTCAAATGTCCAGCGCCCACGGTAGATAGGGACCAAACTGTCTCACGACGTTTTAAACCCAGCTCACGTACCACTTTA
>CAZIXQ010000097.1:8398-12332 GCA_964543155.1 uncultured Enterobacteriaceae bacterium | reverse complement strand
CCGCTTCGACGGATCCACCCGGCCAAGCGGCCAGACCGGGCGGAGAGGCTGATGTCAATGACGCTGCACCCCTCTCGGGGCCTAGCCCATCAGCAAGCTAGTGCAGCGTCTCACCGGTGTTAGGCGGCGAGAGCGAAACGCTCGTCGTTGGCGTTTATAGCGTTCCAGTTGGATTAACGAGGTGGCTGGGCCTCGGCATGCCCTGCGCTGCTTCGCAACCCCCGTCGAGACCAGGTCGCCCCCAGGGAACGTGTGCTGCGCACGGATTTCCCGCGGGTCGCAACCGACCCGCGTACAGGGATTATATGGGCGAACCGAGGTGGTTCAAGACTTCCAGCGGATGATCGATGACGGCGTCGGCGCCCCAGGCGTGCGGATCCCCGCCGATGCCGAGGTAACCGTAGGCCGCGGCGAGCACGGGCATTCCCGCCGCGCGTGCCGCCTGCACGTCCCGGAGATCGTCGCCGACGTAGAGGCAGCGCCCCGGCTCGAGCCCGATGCCGCGCGCGGCGTGCAGGAGCGGATCGGGATGCGGCTTCGCGCGCCCCGTCGTGTCGCCGCCGACGACGCACGCGGCCCGGTCGAGCAGCGCGAGCGCTTCGAGCAGCGGGCGCGTGAACCGCTCCGCCTTGTTCGTGACGACGCCCCACGGCACTGCGCGCGCCTCGAGCGCGGCAAGGAGCTCCGCGATGCCTGCGAAGAGCTGCGTCTCGACGCAGATCCGCGCCGCGTAGAGCTCGAGGAAGCGTGCCTTGAGCGCCTCGTATTCGCCGTGGCCCGGATCGATGCCGAAGCCGACCCGGAGCATGCCCCGCGCGCCGCTCGAGGTGACCGGGCGCGCGTCGGCCACCGGGACCGGCGGGCGACGCCGCTCCTCGAGCAGCGCGTTGAGGGCGCCGGCGAGATCGGGCGCGGTGTCCGCGAGCGTGCCGTCGAGATCGAAGAGAACCGCGCGCAGGGTCATTCCGGGCGGGTGGCGTGGACGATGTAATTGACGTCCGTATCGGGCCCGAGCGCGTAGACCTGCGTGAGCGGGTTGTAGGTCATGCCGACGAGGTGCCCGATGTCGAGACCCGCGTCGCGACACCAGCGCGAGAGCTCCGAGGGTTTGATGAACCGCGCGTAGTCGTGGGTCCCGCGAGGGAGGAGTCGCAGGACGTATTCCGCGCCGATGATCGCGAAGAGATAGGACTTCGGGTTGCGGTTGATGGTGGCGAAGAAGAGGTGCCCGCCGGGCCGCACGAGCGTGGCGCACGCGCCGACCGTGCGGGACGGGTCGGGCACGTGTTCCAGCACCTCCAGGCAGGTGACCACGTCGTAGCTCGCGGGCTCGCGCGCGGCGAGGTCTTCGGCGGACACCGCCTCGTAGTCGACCGGGATCCGGGACTCCAGGCCGTGCAGCCGTGCGACGGCCAGCGGCTTCTCGGCGAGGTCGATCCCCTTGACCTGCGCGCCGGCGCGCGCCATCGCCTCGGCGAGGATCCCGCCCCCGCAACCGACGTCCACGACGCGCTTGCCCGCGAGCCGGGCCTTGCCCTCGATCCACGCCAGACGCAACGGGTTGATCTGGTGGAGCGGCCGGAACTCGCCGTTCGGATCCCACCAGCGGTGCGCGAGGTCGCTGAATTTCGCGAGCTCGTTCGGATCGGCGTTCGTGGTCTGGGGCATGCGCAAGTGGCGTGAGCTTAGCGCGGGACCGCCACCCAAACAAAAAGCCCCGCCGGAGCGGGGCTTCTTGCCGGTGCGGCTGCGGTTACTTCTGGCGCGTGCCGACCACCTCGATCTCCACGCGGCGGTTCTTCGCGCGGCCGGCGGCGGTGCGGTTGTCCGCGATCGGCTGCGTGAGGCCCTTGCCCTCGGTGTAGATCCGGTTCGGCTCGATGCCCTTGCTGACCAGGTACGCCTTCACGGCTTCCGCGCGGCGGACCGACAGCTTCTGGTTGTACTCCTTCGACCCGATGTTGTCGGTGTGACCGATTGCGATGATCACCTCGAGCGCCACGGACTTCAGCTTGCCGACGAGATCGTCGAGCTTCGCCTTGCCTTCGGGCTTCAGGACCGCCTTGTCGAAGTCGAAGAAGACGTCAGCCGCGAAGGTGACCTTCTCGCTGACCGGCTTCGGCGCGGGCTTCGGCGCGGGCTTCGGCGCGGGCGGCGGCGGCGCAACGGCGGGCTTCGGCGGGGGCGGCGGTTCGCAGACCTGCTTCGGCAGCAGATCCTTGTCGCACTCGCAGTTCGCGATCGCCGGTGTCCAGTAGCCGGTGCGCCAGCAGAGGTTGTACGGATCCTTGATGATCGCGTTGCGCGTGTCGGTCACGTAGCCTTGCGTGCCCTTGCCCTGCTGCGCGAACGCGGGGGCCGCGACCAGGCCGATCACGACGGCCGACGCAGCCAACACCACCTTTGTTTTCAACATCGTTTCCCCTTCCTGAGAAGTGTGGAGCCTGACCCAACAGCCGCCCGGCGATCGGGCCGGCTATCCCTTTCTTATGTCAGCAACTTATTGTGCCACAAGCCTGTCCGCTTTTCCAACACCCGCACGTCGACCTTGGCCAGGGCCCGGTCGGCCAGGACCGCCTCGCCGTCCACCCAGACGTGGGTGACGTGCTCCCGACCGGCCGCGTACACCAGATGCGAGACCGGATCGTAGCAGGGTTGTGTTTCCGGGTCGCGTAACACCACTGCGCACAGGTCGGCAGCCTTTCCCGGAACGATCGAGCCGATCAGGCCGTCCAGGCCGACCGCCCGGGCGCCGCCCAGCGTCGCGCACCGAAGCGCTGCGTGCGCCGGCAGGGCATCGGCCCGGTCAGCCACCGCTTTCGCCAGCAGGGCTGCGGTGCGCATCTCCTGAAACATGTCGAGGCGATTGTTGCTCGCCGCCCCGTCGGTCCCGATGCCCAGGTTGACACCTGCCCCGAGCAGGGCGGCCACCGGCGCGAAGCCGCTCGCGAGCTTCAGGTTGGACGACGGGCAATGTGCCACGGAGCAGCCGTTGCGGGCGAGCGCCGCCACTTCCGCCGGCTCGAGGTGGATCGCGTGCACCCCGATCAGCCGCGGGCTGAGCAGCCCGAGGGCCTCCAGGCGTCCGATCGGGCGCTTGCCGTGGGCCGCCAGGCTCTCCCGGACCTCGCCTTCGGTCTCGTGCAGGTGGATGTGAACGGGAAGGTCGAGCTCCTCGGCAAGCATCGCGATGCGCTCGAACGTCCGGTCGCTCACCGTGTAGGGCGCGTGCGGCGCGAGGCAGAACGACAGGCGCTCCTCGGCGCCGAGCCGGTCGCGCAGCGCGAGGCCCTTTGCGAGGTAGTCGGCTGCGTCCGCGGCGTACGCGCTCGGGAACTCGACCGCGATCAGCCCGATCGCGCCGCGCATGCCGCTGTCGAGGCAGGCACGTGCGGCAGCCTCCGGAAAGAAGTACATGTCGTTGAAGCAGGTCACCCCGCCGCGCAGCATCTCCGCACAGGCGAGCAGGGTGCCGTCGTAGACGAACTCCGGCGACACGTGCCGGCGTTCGACCGGCCAGACGTGGTTCTCGAGCCACTCCATCAGCGGCCGATCGTCCGCGAGCCCGCGCATGAGGCTCATGGCGGCGTGCGTGTGCAGGTTGACGAGGCCCGGGATGAGGGCGTGCTCGCGGAGGGTGGTGCGCCGTGCCGGGGCGTAGGCGGCGGCGACTTCGGCGGTGGGCAGCACCGCGAGGATGCGGCCGGCGCGCACGGCGACGCTGTGCGCCTCGAGCACGACGCCGTCGGGCTCCACCGGCACGACCCAGCGCGCGTCGATGACGAGGTCGGCGGCTTGCGGCGGGCTCGGCATTTGGGCGCGTCGATACTACCGCATCGGCCCCGCGCGGCGGTGCTCCAGGGTGCCGGAACCTTGGCCCGCGCCCGCCCCGGATGCTAAAATTCGGCGCTTTGTGCGCGCCCAAATCGGCGCC
>CAZIXQ010000097.1:0-8388 GCA_964543155.1 uncultured Enterobacteriaceae bacterium | reverse complement strand
CGACACGCGTCGCGCGCGTGTCCTGTCTCTGTCCGAGCCGCCGCTCGCCGCCCCCCGCATGACCCAGTTCGCCAAGGAAACCCTGCCCGTCAGCCTCGAAGAGGAGATGCGTCGGTCCTACCTCGACTACGCGATGAGCGTGATCGTGGGCCGGGCGCTCCCCGACGTGCGCGACGGGCTGAAGCCCGTGCACCGGCGCGTGCTGTTCGCGATGCAGGAAGCGAACACGGTGTGGAACCGGCCGTACGTGAAGTGCGCGCGGGTGGTCGGCGACGTCATGGGCAAGTACCACCCGCACGGCGACACCGCGATCTACGACACCCTGGTGCGGATGGCGCAGGACTTCTCGATGCGCTATCCGCTCATCGACGGCCAGGGCAACTTCGGCTCGGTCGACGGCGACAACCCGGCGGCGATGCGCTACACCGAGTGCCGGCTCGACCGCATCACCTCGGAGCTCCTCGCCGACATCGACAGCGAGACCGTCGACTTCGTCCCGAACTACGACGGCAAGGAGCAGGAGCCCACGGTCCTGCCGACGCGGCTGCCGAACCTGCTCGTCAACGGCTCCTCGGGGATCGCGGTCGGGATGGCGACCAACATCCCGCCGCACAACCTCGTCGAGACGGTCGACGCGTGCCTCGCGCTGCTCGCGCAGCCGGGCATCGCGATCGAGGAGCTGATCAAGCTCATGCCGGCGCCGGATTTTCCCACCGCCGGCCTCATCTACGGGCTCGCCGGCGTGCACGAGGGCTACCGCACCGGCCGGGGCCGCGTCGTGATCCGCGCCCGCACCCACGTGGAGGACATCCCGGGCGGGCAGCGGCAGGCGATCATCGTCGACGAGCTTCCGTACCAGGTGAACAAGCGGGTGCTGCAGGAGAAGATCGCGGAGCTCGTCAACGAGAAGCGCATCGAGGGCATCTCCGACATCCGCGACGAGTCGGACAAGTCGGGAATGCGGGTGGTGATCGAGCTCAAGCGCGGCGAGATCCCGGAGGTCGTCCTCAACAACCTCTACAAGCAGACCCAGCTCCAGGACAGCTTCGGCATCAACATGGTCGCGCTGCTCGACGGCCAGCCGCGGCTGCTCAACCTCAAGCAGATGCTCGCGGCGTTCCTCGCGCACCGGCGCGAGGTCGTCACGCGGCGCACCGCCTACGACCTGCGCAAGGCGCGCGAGAAGGCGCACCTGCAGGAGGGCCTCGCAGTCGCGCTGTCGAACGTCGACGAGATCATCGCGCTCATCAAGGCGGCGCGCACCCCGGCCGAGGCGAAGCAGGGGCTGATGGGGAAGAGCTGGCCCTCGCAGCTCGTGACCGAGATGCTCGCGCGCGCGCCCGAAGGGGCGACGCAGCCGGAGGAGCTCGGCCCGAACTTCGGGCTGACGGCCGACGGCTACCGGCTCTCGGACCCGCAGGCCCAGCGCATCCTCGAGATGCAGCTCCAGCGCCTGACCGGCCTCGAGCAGGAAAGGATCGTCGCGGACTACAAGGCGCTGCTCGAGACCATCTCCGATCTCCTCGACATCCTCTCGAAGCCGGCGCGCATCACCGCGATCATCGGCGAGGAGCTCGGCGCGATCAAGACGCAGTACGGCGACGCGCGCCGGAGCGAGATCGTCCTCAACGCCGAGGACATCGCGGTCGAGGACCTGATCGCGCCGCAGGACGTCGTGGTCACCTTTTCGCACGCCGGCTACATCAAGGCGCAGCCGGTCGCCGACTACCGTGCGCAGCGTCGCGGCGGGCGCGGCAAGCAGGCCGCGGCGATGAAGGAGGACGACTTCATCGAGCGCCTGTTCATCGCGCACACGCACGACTACATCCTGTGCTTCTCGAGCCGCGGACAGGTCTATTGGCTGAAGGGCTACGAGGTGCCGGCGGGGACGCGCTCGAGCCGCGGCAAGCCGATCGTGAACCTCTTCCCGCTCGCCGAGGGCGAGCGGATCAGCGCCGTTCTGCCGGTGAAGACCTTCGACGAGGACCGCTTCGTCTTCATGGCGACCGCGAACGGGACGGTGAAGAAGACGCCGCTCTCGGACTTCTCGCGGCCGCGCGAGAAGGGGATCATCGCCGTCGACCTCGAGGAAGGCGACTACCTGGTCGGGGCGTCGATCACCGACGGGCGCTGCGACGTGATGCTGTTCTCCGACGACGGCAAGGCGGTGCGCTTCGCCGAGGACGACGTGCGCCCGATGGGGCGCGGGGCGCGCGGCGTGCGCGGCATGAAGCTCGCCGAGGGCAGCCGGGTGATCTCCATGCTGGTCGCCGACGCGGAGGCGAAGAGCGTGCTCACGGCGACCGAGAACGGGTACGGCAAGCGCACGGCGATCGCGGAGTACCCGCGCTACGGCCGCGGCACGCAGGGCGTGATCGCGATCCAGACGAGCGAGCGCAACGGCAAGGTGGTGAGCGCGGCGCTCGTGGACGAGAAGGACGAGATCGTGCTCGTGTCCACCGGCGGGGTCCTGATCCGGACCAAGGTCGCGCAGATCCGCGAGATGGGGCGCTCGACGCAGGGCGTGAGCCTGATCAGCCTCGACGAGGGCACGAAGCTCGCCGGGGTCGAGAAGATCGCCGAGACCGAGGAGGAGAACGGCAACGGCCACGCGAACGGCGAGGGCGGAGCCGAAGAGAGCGAAGGGCCGGCAGAGTGAGAGTGTTCAATTTCAGCGCGGGACCGGCGGTCCTGCCCGAGACGGTGCTGCGGCAGGCGGCCGAAGAGATGCTCGACTGGCGCGGCAGCGGGATGTCCGTGATGGAGATGAGCCATCGCGGCAAGGAGTTCATCGCGATCGCGGAGGAGGCGGAGGCGGGTCTGCGCAGCCTCATGGCGATCCCGGCGAACTACAAGGTGCTGTTCCTGCAGGGCGGCGCGTCGCTGCAGTTCGCGATGGTGCCGATCAACCTCCTGCGCGGGAAGGCCTCCGCCGACTACGTCAACACCGGCGAGTGGTCGAAGAAGGCGATCAAGGAGGCGCAGGCCTTCTGCAGGGTGAACGTCGCCGCCTCGTCCGAGGACGCGAACTTCACCTACGCGCCCGAGCGCAGCCGCTGGAAGCTCGACCCGGGCGCCGCGTACGTGCACCTCTGCACGAACGAGACCATCGGCGGGGTGGAGTTCCACTGGGTTCCCGACACCGGCGAGGTGCCGCTCGTCGCCGACATGTCGTCGCACATCCTGTCCCGGCCGGTCGACGTGAGCAGGTTCGGCCTGATCTACGCCGGCGCGCAGAAGAACATCGGCCCCGCGGGCCTCACGATCGTGATCGTGCGCGAGGACCTGCTCGGCCACGCGCCCAAGGGCACGGCGAGCATGCTCGACTACAAGGTGCACGCCGACGCGCAGTCGATGTCGAACACCCCGCCGACGTACGCGATCTACATCGCCGGCCTGGTGTTCAAGTGGCTGCAGGAGCAGGGCGGGCTCGAGGCGATGGAGCGCAGGAACGTCGCCAAGGCGAATCTCCTCTACGAGTATCTCGGCGACTCGACGCTGTTTCACAGCCCGGTGCGCGAATCGGACCGCTCGCGCATGAACATCCCGTTTACGCTGCGCGACCCGGCGCTCGATGCGACGTTCCTCAAGGGCGCGGAGGCGCGCGGCATGGTGCAGCTCAAGGGCCACCGGTCGGTGGGCGGGATGCGCGCGTCCATCTACAACGCGATGCCGATCGAGGGCGTGAGACGCCTGGTCGAGTACATGAAGGAATTCGAGGCGCAGCATGGATAGCCGCTTCGAGGTCCTGGTGCTGAACCAGATTTCACCCGCCGGCCTGAAGCGGCTGCCGCCGGAGCGCTACGCCGTCGGCAAGGACGCCGCGCGTCCCGACGCGATCCTGGTGCGCTCGGCGGACCTGCATGCGATGACGATCGCGCCGTCGGTGAAGGCGATCGGCCGCGCCGGCGCGGGCACGAACAACATCCCGGTGGCCGAGATGAGCAAGCGCGGCGTACCGGTCTTCAACGCGCCGGGCGCGAACGCGAACGCGGTCAAGGAGCTGGTGCTCGCCGGAATGCTGATCGCCGCGCGCAACCTCGTGCCGGCCGTCCAGTTCGTGTCCGGCCTGCGCGGCGACGACGAGTCGATCGCGCGGCAGGTCGAGGACGAGAAGAAGCGCTTCGCCGGGGTCGAGCTGCCCGGGCACACGCTCGGGGTGGTCGGGCTCGGCAAGATCGGCAGCCTGGTCGCCGACGCGGCCATCCGCCTCGGCATGCACGTCGTCGGCTACGATCCGGAGATCACCGTGGACGCCGCCTGGAGCCTGCCCTCGCAGGTGAAGAAGGCGCACTCCATCGAGGAGGTCCTGAAGGGCAGCCACTTCGTGACGCTGCACGTGCCGCTGACCAAGGCCACGCGCGCGCTGGTGAACGCCGACCGGCTCGCCATGCTCCGGCCGGGCGCGATCCTGCTCAATTTCTCGCGCGAGGGGATCGTCGACGACGCGGCGGTCGTCGCGGCGCTGGATGTGCACCGGTTGAAGGCCTACGTCACCGATTTCCCGACCTCGCGTCTCGCCGGGCATCCCGCAGTCGTGGCGCTGCCGCATCTAGGCGCCTCCACGCGGGAAGCGGAAGACAACTCCGCGGTGATGGTGGTCGACCAGGTGCGCGGCTACCTCGAGCACGGCACGATCCGCAACGCGGTGAACTTCCCCGACGTCGTGATGGAGCGCGAGGCACCGTACCGGGTCGCGATCGCCAACGCGAACGTGCCGAACATGCTCGGCCAGATCTCCACCGCGATGGCGCGCGCCGGTCTCAACATCCACAACATGCTCAACAAGTCGAAGGGGGAGATGGCTTACACGCTGGTGGACGTCGACAGCCCCGTCCCCGCGGAGGCGATCGAGACGATCCGCCGCATCGACGGCGTGCTCGCGGTGCGCTACCTGCCTTCGTGAGGAGAAGCCGATGCCGAAGGCATCCGTTTCCGGGAAGCGGGGAGCACGAGGGGGCGCTGCGAAGCAGCTACGCCCCCTCGTGTCCTGACGGCTAGGGCGGCGCGATGGACGACGACTCGATCGACCAGGACATCGCCGGCCGGCGCGCCGCGATCGACCGCATCGACGGGGAGCTGGTGCGCCTGCTCTCCGAGCGCGCGCGCCACGCGCAGGAGATCGGCAAGCTGAAGGGCGACGGCCCCGTCTATCGGCCCGAGCGCGAGGCGGAGGTGCTGCGCCACGCGATGGCGGCAAACGCCGGTCCGCTCCCGAATGACGCCGTGGGTCGCGTTTTCGCCGAGATCGTATCGGCCTGCCGCGCGCTCGAGCAGCGGCTGCGGATCGCGTACCTGGGCCCCGCGGGGACGTTCAGCGAGATGGCGGTCGCGAAGCACTTCGGGCACTCGGTGGAGGGCGCGCCGCTCGCCTCGATCGACGAGGTCTTCCGCGCGGCCGAGACCGGCGCGGCGCAGTTCGCGGTCGTGCCGGTGGAGAACTCGACCGAGGGCGTCGTGGGACGCACGCTCGACCTCCTGCTCCAGACCCCGCTCGCGATCTGCGCGGAAGTGGTGCTGCGCGTGCACCAGAACCTGATGGGCAAGCGCGACTCGACCGCCGGGCTCGCGCGCGTCTACTCGCACGCGCAATCGCTCGCGCAGTGCCACCAGTGGCTCGCCGCGAACCTCCCGCACGCCGAGCGGGTGCAGGTGGCGAGCAACGCCGAGGCCGCGCGGCGCGCCGCGCAGGAGCCGGACGCGTGCGCGGTCGGCCCCGCGATCGCGGCCGAGCGCTACGGGCTGAGCCTGCTCGCCGAGAACATCGAGGACGCGCCCAACAACCTCACGCGCTTCCTCGTGCTGGGGAACCTCCAGACCGCGCCCACCGGCCGGGACCTGACCTCGCTCGTCATGTCCGCGCCGAACCGTCCGGGGGCGGTGCACGCGCTGATCGCGCCGTTCGCGCAGCACGGCGTCAGCATGAGCCGGATCGAGTCGCGTCCGGCGCGCCTCGGGCGCTGGGAGTACATGTTCTACATCGACCTCGAGGGCCACCAGCGCGACCGCAGGCTCGCCGACGCGCTCGCCGCGCTGAAGGACCTCGCGCCGTTCCTGAAGATCCTGGGCTCCTATCCCGCGGCCGTCCTATGAGCGCCTCCCCCTCCTCGCCTGCCGATCCCTGCGAGCGCGCGCCCGCCTACGTGCGCGCCATCGCGCCTTACCAGCCGGGCAAGCCGATCACCGAGCTTGCCCGCGAGATGGGGCTCGACGAGTCGCGCATCGTCAAGCTGGCGTCGAACGAGAATCCGCTCGGGGTGTCGCCGCGCGCGCGCGCGGCGATCGAGGCGGCGCTGCCCGAGCTCGCGCGCTACCCGGACGGCTTCGACCTCGCCCGGGCGCTGTCGCGCAAGCTCGGCGTCCCGATGGACCACATCGTCCTCGGCAACGGCTCGAACGACGTCCTCGAGCTCGTGGGCGGGGCGTTCCTCGCCCCCGGCCGCTCTTCGGTGTACTCGCAGCACGCCTTTGCGGTGTACCCGCTTGCAACGCAGGCACGCGGCGCGCGCGGCATCGTCGTCCCGGCGCGCAACTACGGCCACGATCTGGCGGCGATGCTGAAGGCGATCGAGCCCGAGACGCGCGTCGTGTTCGTCGCGAACCCGAACAATCCCACCGGCACGATGCTCACGGGCGCCGAGCTCGAGGCCTTCCTGCGTGCGGCGCCGGGCGACGTGGTCGTGGTGCTCGACGAGGCCTACAACGAGTACCTGCCGGCCGCGGCGCGCTACGACAGCCTGCAGTGGCTCGCGCGGCACCGCAACCTCGTGATCACGCGCACCTTTTCCAAGGCCTACGGGCTCGCCGGCCTGCGCGTCGGCTACGCGCTCTGCGACCCGTCGATCGCCGACCTGCTGAACCGCGTGCGCCAGCCGTTCAACGTGAACAACCTGGCGCTGGTCGCGGCGATCGCCGCGCTCGACGACGAGCCGTTCCTGCGCCGCAGCCGCGAGCTCAACCAGGCGGGCATGGCGCAGCTCACGGCGGCGTTCGCGCGGCTCGGGCTCGCCTGGATCCCCTCGTGCGCGAACTTCGTCACCGTGGCGATCCCGCGCAAGGACGGCGCGAGCCAGGCCGGCCCGGTGTACCAGCGGCTCCTGCGCGCCGGCGTGATCGTGCGGCCGGTCGCCGGCTATGCGCTGCCCGACCACCTGCGCGTGACCGTCGGCCTGCCCGAGGAGAACGAGCGGTTCCTCGCGGCGCTCGCCGGAGCGCTCGGCGGGGCCTGACCCCATGGCGTCGATCGACACCCTGGCGGTGATCGGCGTCGGGCTGATCGGCGGGTCGTTCGCGCTCGCGCTCAGGGCGGCCGGTGCCGTGCGCCGGGTGATCGGGGTGGGACGCGATCCTGCCAACGTCCGTCGCGCGCTCGAGCTCGGGGCGATCGACGCCGCGCAGGCGGACGCCGGCGCGGCGGCGGAGGAAGCCGACTTCGTGCTCGTCGCGACCCCGGTGGGCGCGATGCCCGCGATCTTCGCGCGCATCGCGCCGCGTCTCGCGCCCGGGGCGGTCGTCACCGACGGCGGCAGCACGAAGGCCGACGTGTGCGCGGCGGCCCGCCTCGGCCTGCTCGACCGCGTCGCGCAGTTCGTGCCGGCGCACCCGGTCGCCGGCTCCGACGAGAGCGGCGTCGCCGCGGCCTCGGCCGGGCTGTACCGCGGCAAGGAAGTCATCATCACGCCGCTGCCCGAGAACACGCCCGCGGTGGTCGAGCGCGTGCGCGCCGCCTGGCAGGCCTGCGGGGCGCGCGTCACCGAGATGACGCCCACCGCGCACGATGCCGTCCTCGCCGCGGTGAGCCACCTGCCGCACCTCCTTTCCTTCGCGCTCATGCGGGAGATCGCGCAGCGCGCCGACGCGCGCAGCTTCCTCGCCCACGCCGGCAGCGGCTTCCGGGACTTCACCCGGCTCGCCGCGAGCAACGCCGAGATGTGGCGCGACATCTGCCTCGCGAATCGCGCCGCGCTCCTCGGCGAGCTGCGGCGCTACCAGGACGAGCTGGCCCGCCTTGGCGCGATGCTCGAGCAGGGCGATGCAGGCGCGCTCGAGCGCGCCTTCGCCGAGTCGCGCGCGGCCCGGCAGGTTTTGGGGGCATCGCCGCGCGCGCCCGGCGAGCGCCGCTGACACGCCGATGGCGCAGCCCGCCGCGCGCCCGGCGCATCTGGACCTCCCGCCCGTCGCGCGCGTCGCGGGGACGATCACCCTGCCCGGATCGAAGAGCATCTCGAACCGGACGCTGCTCCTCGCGGCGCTGGCCGAGGGCACGACCGACATCGTCGGGCTGCTCGACTCCGACGACACCGCGCGCATGCTCGAGGCGCTGCGCTCACTCGGCATCGCCTGGTCCCCGACCGGCGTACCGGGCGGCTACTGCGTGCAGGGATGCGC